>JANOIQ010000201.1:0-10375 GCA_031407835.1 Chitinophagaceae bacterium | reverse complement strand
GAACCTTGCCCGTAATGCGGCATTGCATCCAACAAAACCAACAGGCGTTGCTTTCTTTTCATTAGAGATGAGTGCAGGGCAGTTGGTGCAGCGTATTCTTTCGGCTGAAAGTGAGATTATGCTGGAAAAAATTTCCCGTGGTAAACTGGAAGATCATGAAGTACAGCAGTTGTATAAAAAAGGAATTGAACGTTTAGCGAAAGCTCCGATCTATATTGATGATAGTGCTGCCTTAAACATTTTTGAATTGCGGGCTAAAGCACGGAGATTGGTAAACAAACACAACGTAGGGTTAATCATCATTGATTACCTGCAGTTGATGAGTGGTGCCGGTGGAAATAAAAACACCAACCGTGAACAGGAGATCAGTAATATTTCCCGAAACTTAAAAGGACTTGCAAAAGAATTAGGTATTCCCATCATTGCATTGTCTCAGTTAAGTCGTGAAGTAGAGAAGAGAAAAGAAGGAAATAAAATGCCGCAGTTGAGTGATCTCCGTGAATCGGGTGCTATTGAACAGGATGCGGATATGGTGATGTTCCTGTACCGTCCGGAATATTATGATATCACTTCTAATGAATTTGGTGAAAGTAACCGTGGTGAAACACATGTACGTATTGCCAAACACAGAAACGGTCAGCTTGAAACAATCAAGCTTCGTGCATTACTGCATATTCAGAAATTTGTGGAAGATGATTCATCTGATATGGGAGGAGGTGCATTGCCCGGTGGTGGAAACTGGAAACCAATTCCGCAGGATGATGGCCCAAAAGTATTTGTGCAGAAAGGAAGCAAGATGAATGATATGAATTTTGATGAAGAAACTCCTTTTTAAAAAAATAATAATCAAATAGTTCATGGAGAACGAATCTTAGATTTGTTCTCCATTTGTTTTTTATGGCACTTCCATTTTTTTATACCGGCGATTTAGATGCTTCATCAACCATCATTACATTGAATGAAGAAACATCAAAGCATGTAGTGCAGGTGCTTCGCATGAAAGAAGGTGAAGTAATAAACCTTACCGACGGGAAAGGAAGTTTACTGACTGCCGAAATCACCAATGCACATAAACGGAATTGTGTAGTGAAGACGAAAGCTGCAAGCTTTCAGCCACAGGTTGTAAGAAAAGTTTCCATTGCCATTTCACTGGTAAAAAATACCAGCCGCTTTGAATGGTTTTTAGAAAAAGCAACCGAGTTAGGTGTAACAGAAATTATTCCTTTGCTCTGTGAACGCACAGAACGCCAGCATTTCCGTTATGATCGTATGCAAGGGATTTTGATCAGTGCAATGTTACAAAGCCAGCAGACATGGTTGCCTGTATTACAGGAGCCTTTTAAGTTGGAAGAGTATATCCGTCTGACGCCCTCGTCTAACGGATTTGAAGAAACGGGTGTTGGTTCCCGTCAGACGGGGGCGTCAGACGGGACGTATAAATTCATTGCACATTGTATTGAGAGTGATCGGCAGTCATTATCAAATCTCCAAATCAAATCATCTTCAAATCGAACTATTCTTATTGGTCCCGAAGGCGATTTTACTCCAACTGAAATTGAATTGGCTTTACAATATCAATTCATTCCAGTTACACTTGGAGAAACTAGACTTCGTACAGAAACAGCAGGAGTTGCTGCGGCAGTATTACTTTGTATTTAGTAAAAATTTAAGGAGACAAGTTCACGAACCGTGGATCGCACGGTTTAAAGCAGAACCGTAAACTGGAATCAGTTTACAATTTTGTTGGCACAGCTGCTACTGGCAAAAGCTTCCGGTTTGGCTTTGAATGCAAACCCCATTCCCAGGATATAACCCATTGCTTCCCGCAATGCTTCATTACTTTTAAATTGCGGATTGGTATTAATGTCGGCATGTACTTCCATGTCAACATCATACTCTGTAAACAGATCGCAAAGTTCATACGCAATTTCAATGCTTCTGGCAACTTCTACCAGCATGCGTTCCTTAATGGAATAACGCTGCTTTGTTTTTTCGTTATGAATAAACATAAAGCCACCACGACCTTCCCGTAAGAATACAATTACTGTTGCAAATTCTGTTTCGCTTCCTTTTACCTGGCTATCGGTGCCAATGCAAACTTTTAAGCGAAATCCTTTTTCTGTTTCCCTGATAATGGCAGAGCGAACTTCATCTTTAATCGGAAGCCTGATTTGTTCGCCATTGAATCGTCTCCAGTTCATAAATTGAGGTTTGCCTAATTTACGAATATATTTCCGGTACAGACAAGAATGCGCAGTTAAGTGTTTATTAACAGCTGGGGATAAGCGAAGAAAGCGATTTGAAAGTTAAGGTTTAGGGTTTGAGATTCGGGGCTTCAGTTAACGGGTATTTTTTATAATGACTTATACTGTGATTCTTCTTTCAAATATATTGTGCTCAATGATAATAACCAGGCATCTGCTGATCGTAGTATGAAGCCGGCAATCTTAAAATCAAATTTGAAACTCCAAATTAATATTGTCCCGTACTCAGCAATACCAGTGTGCAGGCTTCAATGGGCTGAATATTGTTTTCAACCGCTAATTGACTCAGTTCCTCATTTTCAGCACCCGGATTAAAGATGATCCGCTTTGGTTTCAAAGACAAAATATAATCATAGTAAGCTTTCTGATGAACGGGGTTGAGATAAAGCGTGACTGTATCTATTTCCTCAACCGGAATTTTTTCTGTTTGAATGTCAACATCCGAAACAATCCCTTTGTGTCGGCCTATGCCAATTACATCATGACCTTTGTTACGTAAACTGTTAATCGCAAGATAGCTGTACCGCTGCGGATTATCTGATGCACCAAGAACAAGGGTTTTCTTTTTCATTCATTAAAGTTAATAGTAAATCAAACCATCACATTCGTATCAAACCCATTTCCCCGAAACAAGCTGTATTGTTTCGGATGAGCAGATATGAGTAATTATTTTAAATGTACAAACTCCTTCAGTTTTACATATTGCAGTTCACGCCAGCAGATATAAGTATAAAAGATTGCAAGGAAAGGGGAGGCATACAATAAAATATATAAACCAATGCCTGTAGGAATCAGCAACAGTAACAAAAACACCAGCCAGTGATAATACAGACGAAAACTTTTTTTACCGGTAAACCACCTGTTGACTGCATGCAGGATCATACTCAGTAACTGTACTGCACCAACAATATAATAAGCAATAAACAGCATTCCACCTTCACGGCTTATGAAATAACTGATAGTGAAGGCCGCTATCAGCAGAACATTTACATAAAATTCAAGCAGCTTAAATGTTTTCATATTTATAATTATAAATATTTCAGGAAATAATGAAATTATTTTATTTTAATAAAGCCGATAATTGATCGGCTTAAGATTTTGATAACAACATTTACTTAAACATTTTAAGTGCCGTACTCAAAAACCAGCTCTCATCGCTCTTCACAAGTACATCCAGCATACTGTCTGCATGTGCACCAAATTTTTTGATTCCATTGATTGTATCAATAAATGTTTTTACGTCTTTATCTTTCTTATCACCATCAACCTTACTCAACTGATCCATGAGTTTCATCATGGGATCTAATTCTCTTTTCTTACGTTCCTTGATGATCTGGGTGGCAACCTTCCAGATATCTTTTTCGGCAGTGAAGTACTCCTTTCTTTCGCCGGAAATAATTACACGATCTACCAAACCCCAATCAATCAGGTCTCTCACATTCATGTTCACATTGCCACGACTGATATTGAGTTTTGCCATTATATCGTCCTGAGTTAATGGATCAGGGCTGATCATCAGCAATGCATGTACCTGTGCCATGGTGCGGTTAATTCCCCAATGTGTACCCATTGCTCCCCAGGTGCTGATGAACTGCTGTTTGGCTTCAGATAATTTCATGCCCGTAAGTTAACTAATTGTTTCGAAGTTTCAATAATTATTGAAAAATATTTTTTAAAATGAACTGCCATGTGTTCGCCTAATCAGAGGTCTTGCTAAGAAAGGAAAAGCTTTGAACGCTTTAATAAACAAATTGGTGACTATACTTTTACCAAAGAAACGCTGAATGATGCGGCCGATTTTTATACGGCCTGCAAATTGCTTTTTCCATTGCTGTTCGTAATTAGCTTCCATTTCGGAGCGGCTGATTTTGTTTTGCAAAAAGGCATGGATGTTTTCAAAAGCAAGTTTACTGCTATGCAGAGCCATGCTCATGCCATTGCCACACAAAGGAGTGATCATACCTCCTGC
The DNA here is from genome assembly GCA_031407835.1 of Chitinophagaceae bacterium. Classification (GTDB taxonomy): domain Bacteria; phylum Bacteroidota; class Bacteroidia; order Chitinophagales; family Chitinophagaceae; genus Lacibacter. The sequence continues at coordinate 6,142 of JANOIQ010000201.1, read as the reverse complement.
ATCGCCAACCATCAGCATGTGATTTTCAACCAATGCTTTTTTATCGAAGCTGATTTGTGAAATCGTAAGCGGAGCATCATATAAAAATTCAGCTTCTGTAAATATTTTTTTCAGGAAAGGATTTTGAAACAGAACTTCTCTTTCCATTTGCTGAATACTGTTATTGCTTTTCTTTAAATTACCAGCAGTAGTTAAATAGCAAAGACAATATTTTCCTTCCTCAATTTGTGAAATGCCGCAATAACCATTTTCAAAATTGTGCAGTGAAATTAAATCAGCAGGATAGTTTGTTTTGATATGATATTTTACACCGATATAATTGTTGAGCTTATTAGGTTTTTGCTGCACAAAATTACGGTTCCACTTTACATCAAGATTACTTCGTTTGCCAAATGAGCCTGCAACAATCGCCCCCTCCCAACCTCCCCCGGAAGGGTAGGAGCTTGATCCCCCAGTAATTTTAAATGTATTATTATTCAAAACCACATCAGTTACTTTTGTTTCTTCCATTACTTCAACACCTGCCACCTTTGCAAGTTGAGCTAATGCATAATCTAATTTGTAACGACTGATTCCAAAACCTCCCAAGGGAAGTTGTTGCTGAAATAATGTTCCATCAGGTGCAGAAATAGTTAGTTGTTTAATGACGGGCAATTGCATCTGGCTGAGAGGTAACCCAAGCTGTTCTAAGAAATTCCAGCTTTCCAAACTGATATACTCGCCGCAAACTTTATGATAGGGATAGCTTTCTTTTTCAAACAGAATGGTTTTATACCCTGCTTTGGCAGATTGTATTGATAAAGCAAGCCCTGCCAATCCACCACCAACAATGGCCACATCGTATGTTTCATTCTTACTGCTCATGATGAAAAATCAGTAACCATCTGAATGCCCATTTCCATTGTAACTGTAATTGATGAATGTTTACCTGGCTGATGCTATTTCGTAACTCTTTTTTTGAAAAACCCCTCAGTACACTTAACGGTGCATCATTCTTTACAAGGTGTGATTTTGAAAAAATACTGCTTAATATTTTTATTGAATAATAAGCTAAAAAATGCCGATGCAGGTCATTCACAAAAAAACCAAGCTGCGATTGTTCTTTCATCCATATGAATTGCTGCTGCAATTCTTCATCGGTAAAATGATGACAAAACAGAGAAGAAAAAATAATGTCCGGTTTTTGTTGAAAGCTAGCTGACCGGTAATCAGAAGTAATGAATTCAATTTCCTCATTCTCTTTTCTTGACCGGGAATATTCAATACAGTTAGGATTGATATCGATGCCAATCAGTTTGACAGCAATCTTTTTTTTTGAACACCAATTCTTGATTACTCTTAAGTTATCACCCCCGCCACAACCAATTTCGCAAATAGTTATTTTTTGTACAATTGTTTTTTTTAATAAAAGTTTAAGTCCTGCAAGAGTTATTTGATGACCACCGAGAAAAGTGTTAATGAAATCGAGCTCCTTCATATTCTGTTTGATGTCATCAAACGGAATATCATCCCTGTCGAGTAATTCTTTCTGATATGATCGCTTGGAGAAATCAGGCATGTGCTGAAGCTACAAAAGTTTCCATGGTTAATCCGGGTCCGAATGCTGCGCCGAAAACCAGTTGATCATTTTTTTGTTCGGTTGATTCCATGATTTCTTTCAGCACAAATAAAATAGTGGGCGAAGACATATTGCCATATTCCTTCAGTATTTTATAACTTGAATCCAGTTCGCCATTTGTGAGATGTAAACTTTTATGAATAGAATCAACAATGCGTTTACCTCCGGGATGAATACACCAGTTGCTGATTTGTTCTTTATCTAAACCTGCATGTTGTAACGCACGGCCTACTAATGGTTCAAAATCTTCTTCAATCAAATCAGGGATATATCCACTCAATGTCATTAAAAAACCAGTAGATGAAAGCTCCCATGCCATATCCCGCTTTCCTTTGGCAACAATTTCACTGTAAAAACTTTTTAAATGAAGTCCATCATGCTCATCTTCATCATGAACAATCAATGCAGCAGCGCTTCCATCAGAAAACAATAAAGTAGAAGTAATATTATCAGGGCTGGGATCTTTTTGAAAATGCAATGTGCAGAGCTCTGTACATACAATCATCACTTTTGCATTCCGTTCTGTTTTGCAAATGGCATCTGCCAGCTTCAGTGCATGAATGGCTGCATAACAACCCATAAAGTTGATGGAAGTACGGAAAATTGTTTTTGGAAGATCCATCATGTCCGTAACCAGCAAATCAAGCCCGGGAGCACTCATTCCTGTACAACTTACAGTAATGAGATGTGTGATTTCATGACTGTGAATTTTATGTTCCATACAGTTACGGATAGCATCAACTGATAACTGCGGCGCATGCCTGTTGTACCAGCTCATGCGATGTTCAATGCTGGGAAACGGTTCCATGTTTTCACTGTGCGGATAAAATTTCCATTCATCGATCTGCTGGCTGTAATCAGGAATAGCCGAATAACGTGTTTCAATTCCACTCTGGTGATAAAGAAATTTCAGTTTCCTGTTTTCAACTGCATCCAGTGCATACACCTGCTGCATAAACTGCAGAATATCTTTCTGTGCATGTTTAAATGCCGGAACGGCTGTACCTATAGAAATGATCTTACTCAAACTGATTCATAATTAATACGGTGATAAATGCTGCATTGGTACAGGTGCTTGCTAAAAAATTCATCCGCATGGTATTCACAAAGTCTGCTGCTGCTTCTGTTTTCCACACACTTGCTGCCCACCAAAAAAAATATACGAGAACAGGAAGGAAAAAGATGAGCAAAACAAAAAATTCTCTGATCAGTAACGACGAAAAAAATACGTAGCCAACAACCAACATGGCTATAGTATAGATGAATGCACAAAACAGAAATGTTTTTTTATAGCCTAATTTGTAGCTGATTGTTTTTACACCATCTTCTATGTCCTGTTTATGCTGATAAATCTGTGTAAGCGGATAAAACCCGCCAATAAGCAAGCTGGCTGCAATCATTGGTGCAAGAGGCATCGTAGTTTTTAACAATTCATGACTGCCATGGTACACCATCCAGAAAACCATCCCTCCCTGGAATGTGATGACAGTTAGGTAACCAAGCAAAGGATATTTCTTTAACCGGATGCCACGGTAACTGTACATCCTTGAACCAGTGATGTAAACCAATGTTCCCAATGCAAACCATGGGCTGATGAAGAAACTTAAACCAACTGCCAGTACATCCATGAGTATGGTTGCATAAAATAATTGTTTGGTTGGCTGCAATGGTTTTTTTAAGCCACCAATAGGCGAGCTGTCTCTATCCATAAAGCTGTTGTAACCGTTACTGGAAGGATAAACCAATACATGGAGAATAATAAAGATGAGGATGGCCCTGTTCCAGTTGATGTTTACCAGTTGTGTTAATGCAAAGAAATACACGGGCATTAAAAAATACGAGAAATGAAACCGCAATAACTGGATAGTACTTTTTAAAATCATATTGTTTCAGTATGATGGCAAACGATATTCAATATCGGTTATTTTCCTCAGATGTGTATATAGATTGAAATAAGAGAAACAACAGGAACTGTCATTTTGTTGCTTTCAGGTTATTTGATGTGATAAATACAAAGTAAGCCCGCCTGTTTTTCCTGGTAATAAGGAACAATCATTGCAGTCCCATTTCTGTTCTTTGTGAATTTCTGTTTCAGTTTTGGATACACCCAATATACGAATTGTACAGAAAGAATACCCACACCTGCACCGGCAATTACATCACTCATCCAGTGTTTGTTATTATACATCCTCAAATAACCGGTTGCTGTTGCCACTGCATAACCGGCAACTCCATACCAGGGAGAAACTTCTTTATATTCCATCCGTAAAAATTCAGCTGAAACAAAAGCCTGGCTTGTGTGGCCTGAAGGAAACGACAACCTGTTTGAACCATCGGGCCGTAGTTTATCGGTTGCATGTTTCACAGGTGTAACAATTGCAGCTGCAAGTACATAACTCAATCCTAAAAGAAGTGTTCTGTCAGCAAAATTGTGCTTGCCTTTTACTCCAGCCATATTCAAAGCATATACGGCAACAATAGGAGCAAATCCTGTATAATCTTCAACCTCTGTTGTTTTGTGCGGGTTCTTATCCCAGATTGTTTGTTTGATTTTTTGATCGAGCTGTATCAGGGGTTTGCTTTCCAATGCAACCAATCCATAAGTGATCATGGCTGCAGGTATAATATATGTAACAGGCTTTATGGACCTGCTGGTTTTTTTTACTGATTGAATGACTGTACTGTCAGCAACAGTTAATGTATCCTGAGCTGAAGCAGTAAAAACAGAGCTAAACATTAAAACAACAATCAATCTTAATCTCATTCTGCTAATAGTATATATTCATTAAAAAAATAATCCCGTTACGTGCTGTAACGGGATCTGTGAAAAAGAATTGTATGCAACTTAAACGAGCATGGTTACCGGGTTCTCAATAAACTTCTTCAGTGTTTGTAAGAAGCTTGCGCCAACTGCACCATCCACACTGCGGTGATCGCAGCTCAATGTTACTTTCATTACATTGGTTGTACCAAAATTTCCGTCGGCTTTTTTAATAACGATCTCTTTGATTTTACCAACAGCAAGAATACAACTGTCTGGAGGATTGATGATGGCTGTGAAATCTTCAATATCCATCATGCCTAAATTCGAAATCGTAAAGGTGTTGCCGCTGAACTCCTGTGGCTGCAGTTTACCTGTTCTTGCTTTATCATACAAACCATTTGCTTCCTGTGCAATCTGGCTTAATGATTTCTGATCAGCAAATTTGAATACAGGAACAATTAATCCCTGCTCAACTGCAACGGCGCTGCCGATATGAATATGATTGTAAGTGCGGATAAATTCACCCATCCATGAACTGTTTACAGCAGGATGTTTACGTAATGCCATTGCACAGGCTTTGATCATGATATCCTGGAAGCTGATTTTCACCGGACTCACTGCATTCAGTTGTGTACGGGCTGCCATGGCATTATCCATATTCAACTCCATGGTTAAATAGAAATGCGGAGCAGTGAACAGACTTTCACCCAAACGGCGGGCAATAGTTTTGCGCATGCTTCCGTTTGGAGTATCAACAAAACCTTCACCGGCACCCGGTGTAAATGTAACTACAGGAGCAGAAGCTGCCGCAGCCGGCTTGCCCTCTGTAGCTTTAGCGGAGGAAGGTGTATAATTATCAATATCTTTTTTAATGATTCTTCCGCCATCGCCACTGCCATGTACTGCTTTCAGATCAATGCCTTTATCAGCAGCAATCTTTTTAGCTAAAGGAGAAGCTTTTAATCTTCCGTTGCTGCCGCCATCCGCTGAAGGAGTGCCGGCAACTGTTTGAGTAGTTGAAGTTGTTTCTGTATTGGCTGCAGCCTGAGGCTTGGGACCTGCAGATCCTGTATTTTTCAAAGCACTTAATAATCCACTGATATCTGTACCAGCTTTGCCAATAATAGCAATCACTTCATTTATTTTAGCAGCAGAGCCAGCTTCAACACCTGTAAATAACAACGTGCCGTCAACATAAGGAACCACTTCCATGGTGGCCTTATCGGTTTCAACATCAGCCAGACTTTCATCAGCTTTCACCGTATCGCCCACTTTCTTACTCCACGCAATAATTTTCCCTTCGGTCATGGTATCACTTAACAACGGCATACGAATAACCGTAACAGCAAGGCTTTTGGCCAATGCATCTGCATCAACACCTGCAGGAGCTGCGGCTGTTTCAGTTGTAGGAGTAGCGGGGGCACTTGCAGCCGGAGCTAATGCAGCAGCAGGGCCATCAAGTAAACCTTTATAATCTTCACCTGCTTTACCAACAATGGCAATGATTTCGTTGATCTGTGCCGCTTTTCCTTCGGGCACACCAATATATAATAATGTACCATCAGCATAACCAACCACTTCCATGGTTGCTTTATCGGTTTCCACATCTGCCAGCACATCGTCGCTTTTTACCTTGTCGCCCACCTGTTTGTTCCATTTCACAATTTTCCCTTCGGTCATGGTATCACTCAGCAGCGGCATTCGTATTACTTCGGCCATATAATCAGTTTTTTTAAGTCGTAATAAGGGCGTGAAATTAA
>JANOIQ010000198.1:0-8701 GCA_031407835.1 Chitinophagaceae bacterium | reverse complement strand
ATCGTTTCAATATCCAGTCCGTTGGTAGGTTCATCTAATAATAAAATATCCGGATTACCAAACAAAGCCTGCGCCAGCAACACTCGAACTTTTAAATTACTGGGAATCTCTTTCATCAAACTCTGCAGGTATTCTTCTTTTATACCCAGACCGCTCAGGAAACTGGCAGCATCACTTTCGGAGGTATATCCACCCATTTCGCCATATTCAGCTTCCAGATGACCGGCACGCATACCATCTTCTTCGCTGAAGTCGGGTTTCATATAAATGGCATCCTTCTCCTGCATCACTTCCCACATTTTCTTGTGTCCCATCAGTACGGTATTCAATACAGTCTGATCATCAAACTCAAAATGGTTCTGTTTCAGCACCGCCATACGTTCGCCGGGGGTTATTTCCACAGTCCCCTTGTTCGGCTCAATTTCACCGCTCAGGATTTTTAAAAAGGTACTCTTACCGGCACCGTTGGCTCCAATTACACCGTAGCAGTTTCCTTTGGTGAAGTTGATATTCACTTCATCAAACAAAACACGCTTACCGTAAGAGAGGGTTATATTTCTTGCACTGATCATAATGTCCGAAAATTTGAAGCCGCAAATGTACGTAAAATCAGGCAGGGAGAGGGTTTGAAATATCTTAGAAAAAGAATTAGTAACTTGTAATCATGCAAAATCCTATTAAACAAAAAATATATCAGCTTCTTGAAAATATCGAAGATGAAGGCATCCTCAATCAGGTAATGGAAGACGTTGCCTTTTATACATCCGGTCAGGATGTGGTGGATACCATTTCGCCCAAACAACTGAAGGAGCTGGATGAAGCCATCATCGAAGCAGATAAGGGTGAAACTGTTTCCTGGGATGAGTTTAAAAAAGAAATGAATGAATGGAGAAAACTGTAATTCTTTCCAAACGCTTTACAAAAAACGCCTTCAGCATTTATCAATACCTGCTTAAACATTTCTCCGCAAAAGTTGCGTATCAGTTCCTTGATCGTTTAGAAAAAAGGGTTGAGTTTATCATTCAAAACCCGGAAGCAGGAAAACTATCTCAGAAAAGAAAAAATGTAAGGGGAATTTTATTTACACCCCATAATCAGATTTTTTACCGCCTTCAAAATGATCAAATTCAATTGCTTTGCATTTCAGATATGAGGAAGAACCCAGCAAAGCGTTCCTATTAGCTTTAAAAATTTCTCAATTATACTTGTCAATCTGTCACAATCTTGTGTACTGGTCCTTTTTTTGTTCCTTGCGGCCTAAACAGATTTTATGCAAACAGGAAGTATACGTGTACAAACGGAAAACATTTTCCCCATCATCAAGAAATTTCTTTACAGTGATCATGAGATTTTTCTCCGTGAGCTGGTGAGCAATGCAGTGGATGCCACCCAGAAAATCAAAACCCTTTCATCCATCGGTGAAGCAAAAGGTGAACTGGGCGAGCTGAAAGTAACGGTAAAGCTGAACAAAGAAGCAGGCACCATCACCATTTCCGACAACGGTGTTGGTATGACGGCTGAAGAAGTGGAGAAATACATTAACCAGGTTGCTTTTTCAGGAGCTGAAGAATTTGTAGAGAAATATAAGGGACAAAATGAAAATGCCATCATTGGTAAATTTGGTTTGGGTTTTTACTCTTCGTTCATGGTGAGTAAGAAAGTGGAAATCTTTACCAAAAGCTTTAAAGAAGGATCAGCCGTAAGATGGGAATGCGATGGCAGCCCTGAATACCAATTAGAAGAAACCACGCAAAGAACCGAACGTGGTACAGATATCATTCTTTACATTAATGAAGAAAGCAACGAATTTTTAGATGATGAACGTTTAAAAGGAATCCTGAAACGTTTCTGCAAATTTTTACCAGTCCCTATTTTTTTTGAAGAAGAACAAATCAATAATACACATCCTCTCTGGGTCAGGAAACCATCTGAACTGACTGCAGAAGATTACCAGAATTTTTATAAAGAATTATATCCTTATAGTGAACCCCCAATTTTCTGGATTCATTTGAATGTGGACTATCCATTTAATCTTACAGGTATTTTATATTTCCCGAGAATCAAACAGAGTTATGAAATTCAGAAAGATAAAATTCAGCTCTACTGCAACCAGGTGTTTGTAACCGATGAAGTAAAAGATATTGTTCCTGAATTTTTAATGCTGCTGCATGGTGTTATTGACAGCCCGGATATTCCACTGAATGTAAGCCGCAGCTATTTACAAGGCGACCCCAACGTAAGAAAAATCAATTCACATATTACAAAGAAGGTAGCTGATAAGCTGGAGGAGATTTTCAAAAACGATCGGAAAGGTTTTGAAGAAAAATGGGAAAGCCTCGGACTGTTTGTGAAGTACGGCATGATGACTGATGATAAGTTTTTAGAAAAGGCTGGCAAGTTTCATATCATGAAACAAGCCCCCTCTAACTCCCCCAGTGGGGGAGGACAGGAAAGCTCCTCACCTTTTTATACGCTTGATGAATACAAGGCTGTTGCTGACGTGTTGCAAAAAAACAAAGAAGGAAAACTGGTATTGCTTTATGCAACACAACCTGAGCAGCAGAACACGTTCATCAAAGCAGCTGAAGCAAAAGGTTACAAAGTGATGCTGTTTGATACGATGGTTGATGCAGCATTCATCAGCCACATGGAAATGAAATGGGAGAATGTACAGTTCAAACGTGTTGATGCAGATATTGCTGATAATCTCATCGACAAACAGGATGAAATCAAAAGTGTATTAACAGATGATGAAGTAACTCAACTGAAAGAATTATTTAACATACAGGCCACTGATCTGCACCTGAATGTAGAAGTGAAAGGTTTGAGTGTGGATGCACCACCAGTGGTTGCAACAAGACCTGAAATGATGCGCCGGATGAAAGAAATGGGACAGATGGGCGGACCCATGGGCAGCTTTTATGCATCAATGCCGGATGAGGTTGAATTAACAGTGAACGGGAATCATCCGTTATACAGAAAAATTTTAGCGAATAAAGAAACAGGAAAAGATTTGGTGCATAACCTGGCAGATCTTGCTTTACTCTCTCAGGGAATGCTTAAGGGAAATCAACTCACAGAGTTTATTAACCGGAGTGTAGCGTTGATGCAGGATGAAGTAAAAAACTAAATCGCCCCTTTTTTGTTGGTCAGCGACCAGCAGGGGTATAAACTAAAAGAGGGCCGCAAGCGGCCCTCTTTATTATTAGTGTAATGATTACAACTTCTTTATCTTAATATTTCTGAACCACACATTATTACCGTGATCCTGCAATCCAATTCTTCCTTTCTTGTATGTTCCGAAATCTTTCATTGATTTAAACTTACTGCCTTTAATCATTTTTTTCCAGCCTTCATCCCACATGGTGGTAGTTACAACTTTTGTTCCATTGAGATACAATTCCAGTGTTCCATTCAAACTTTTAATTTCCGCCAGGTTCCATTCCAATGCAGGCTTTTCTGTTTCAGTTGTTGAAGTAATCATATCATAAAGATCACCTGCCCTATGCTTAATAATTTTTGCATCAGGATGACATTTGTTATCCAGTACCTGCATTTCAGGACCGGTCATCCATGGCCACTGATATTTTACAGTGTCTTCATGTACATAAAAAATGACACCGCTGTTACCGCAGGTATCAATCTTCCATTCCAGTTTCAAATGAAAATTATCATACTCTTCATCTGTTACAATATCACCGCCTTCCCTGATCTGCCAGTTTTCTTTGTTTGCTGCATCCAGGTGCAAAACGCCCTCTTCAGCTTTCCATGCACTCCCTGCTGGTTTACCCCCGTACTTATGCCAGCCCTTAGTTGATTTGCCATCAAACAAAGAAACCCAGCCATCTTTTGTTTCTTCTTCAGATAAAGTTGAAACAGCTGTTGTTACAGTTACTGATGTTGTATCAGTTTGTTCAGCTTTTTTTTCACCTGCAGCATTATTACAGGCAGAAAAAAACCCACTGATGGTTGCAACCATTAAAAGAGAACGTAGCATGCTTATTTGTTTTTAAGTAAGAGGACATATTTTATCATTGCTTCCGCATCAGCCTGTGAAATGGCAGGATGAGGAGTCATAGCCACCTGTCCCCAAACACCGGTGCCGCCTTTGATTACTTTTTCTGCTAGCAGCTTTACATTGGCCTCAGTATTTTCATATTTGTTGGCAACTTCACGGTAAGTTGGGCCAATCAATTTTTCATCTACTTTATGACAGGTAAGACAATCGCTTTGAGCAATCAGTACCAATCCGTTTTCGTAATCAGGGTTTGCTGATGGATCAGTCGCCGCTTCCGTCTTTACTTCTTCTTTTGATTGTTCTTTAACTGCTTCTTTGTTTTCTGTACCTGCTCCGCCACATGCAATCAGTGTAAGTGCAATGGCTGAAGTGAATAAAATTTTTTTCATCATTTTTATTTTAAAGTGTAATAAATTTTCTGCAAGGTAGCTAATCAAGTCCCAGAATTTTTCGATTTGTTACAGCATTACTTTCACCACCGGCAAAATCATCAAAGGCTTTTTCAGTTACACGGATAATATGATTTTTAATAAACTCTGCTCCTTCTCTTGCTCCATCTTCGGGATGTTTTAAACAGCATTCCCATTCCATAACAGCCCAGCCGGTAAATCCATATTGCGTTAGTTTACTGAAGATGGTTTTAAAATCAACCTGTCCATCACCCGGTGAACGGTAACGTCCTGCACGGTTGATCCAGCTTTGATAACCACCAAAGGTTCCCTGTTTCCCGGTTGCATTAAATTCTGAATCTTTTACATGAAATGCTTTGATTCGTTCATGATAAAAATCGATGTACTGCAGATAATCGAGTTGCTGTAATACAAAATGTGAAGGATCATATAATAAACAGGCACGTCTGTGATTGTTCACTTTTTCTAAAAACATTTCATAGGTAATGCCATCAAACAAATCTTCACCGGGATGAATTTCATAACAAACATCCACACCACATTCATCGAATTGATTTAAAATGGGCAACCAACGCTTTGCTAATTCTTTAAACCCCTCTTCCACCAAACCATCGGGCCGTTGCGGCCATGGATGAAATGCATGCCATAACAATGAACCGCTGAATGTAGCATGTGCATTCAATCCCAAGTTCTGTGATGCTTTTGCTCCGTACATCAACTGCTGTACAGCCCACTTCTGCCGTGCAGAAGGATTGCCCTTCATTTCATCGGGAGCAAATCCATCAAACATAATATCATAAGCGGGGTGTACCGCCACTAACTGCCCCTGCAGGTGAGTGCTTAATTCAGAAATTGCTAAACCATAGCTGTTGATTTTTCCTTTCAGTTCATCAGCATAGGTTTTACTTTCTGCGGCGAGTTTCAAATCAATCAACCTGCTTTCCCATGTAGGAATCTGAATGGCTTTAAACCCTAATGATGCTGACCATTTGCAGATATCTTCCAGGTTGTTGAAAGGTGGCTGGTCGCCTATAAACTGTGCAAGAAATATTGCCGGTCCTTTAATTGTATTCATACCCTAAATCCAATTTGTGGCTCACGCAGAGAAGCAGTGGGCGCTGAGTTTGTTTTTATTCATCAATAAAATTATTCACTACCCGTTTAATACCGTCTTTTAAATATTCTACATTAAAATTAATTACTAAACCAACCGAAATTTCCGTAAGCTTTAAATATGTTTTAAATATTTTATAATCAACAGGCAGTACTGTTTCTTTCGATTTTAAATCTACCAAAACCTTGTTTTCAATCATTAAATCAAAACGCAAGTCAACATCTAATTTAATCTCTTCATAAATGAGTTCAATCTTTTGTTGTCGTTTTACATTAAGTCCACGTTTTGTAAGCCTGTAAACCAAAAGTTCTTCATACACTTTCTCCATCAAACCAGGGCCAATATCTCTGTGAATCTTAATAGACTCCTCAATAATAATTCCGGTGATTTCATTTATTTGCATAAGTCAGTATTCGGGCAACTAATAAATCACAGCGTCCTCCATCTCTCTGCGTGAAACTTTTACACAACAAACTCCCTCCACTTCTCTTTACTCATTCCGCTTTCAATTACATTATCAACAAACGCCATTCCTCTTATTCCTTCATTCACACCGGGAAAGTCGAGCCATTCTTCTTTGGGTTGTTCGCCATCAATTTTTGCACGGAGGGTTAATGCAAAATTCCTGTACAGGTTGGCGAATGCCTCAAGATATCCCTCAGGATGGCCGGCCGGTGTTCTTGTATTATGTACCGCAAAAGAACTGTTATATCCACCGCCGGTTCTGTATATTTCTGTTGGTTTACCGAGCCACTTCACTAATAATGTATTGGCATCTTCCTGCTTCCATTCCAACCCGCCTTTTTCACCATACACACGGATCTTTACATTATTTTCTTCCCCAGCTGCAATTTGTGTAGCCATCAACACACCTGTTGCTCCATCGCTGAATTTTAAAAAGGCTGCACCATCATCATCGAGCATTCTTCCTTCAACCACTATATTAATATCCGAACAAAGATGTGTTACTTCCTGCCCTGTTACATATTCAGCTAAGTTGAACGCATGTGTTCCAATGTCGCCCATGCATCCAGCTTTACCGCTTTTTTTCGGATCCGTTCTCCAGCTTGCCTGTGCATTGCCTGCACTTTCTAACAATGTACTTAACCATCCCTGCGGATATTCAACATACACTTTACGAACCTTACCTAAGGCACCACTCTTAATCAATTGTTTTGCCTGCTTTACCATGGGATAACCCGTGTATGTATGACAGAGTAATAAACTCAATCCTGTTTCTTCCAGTTTTGCTTTCAGTTGTTTTGCTTCATCTAAAGTAAAGGTGATGGGCTTTTCAATTACTACATTGAATCCTTTTTCCAATGCCATCATTGCAGGAGGAAAGTGAACAAAGTTGGGTGTAACGATACTCACAAAATCAATCCGTTTATCAGCAGGCATAGCTGCTTCTTTTTCCAGCATCACTTTGTAATCCGTATAAATTCTGTCTTCATCAAGAAATAATATCTTTCCTGATTCAACAGCAATTTCCGGATTAATACTTAATGCTCCCGCAACCAGTTCAACCTGTCCATCCATATTCATGGCAAGACGGTGAACTGCGCCGATGAATGCATCTTTACCGCCACCAATCATGGCCATGCGAAGTTTTCTGTTCATAAGCCCCTGGCCCCTAAAGGGGAATGTTTGTACCCACTTTTGGTGGGGGATTTAAAAATAGAATCACTTAATTATTTTTTTGTTTCTGAGTGATTTTAAAAAACGCCAACCTCTTTAACAAGCAAGGGCTGGCCTTGCAAGTTCCCTTATAGGGGCGGAGCGGCTTTACCAACCACTTCTGTATTCTCTCTTAACAAACTGATTGGCTTCGTCAAAGTTGGTGATCTTCATATTCTTTGCATCCCATAAGAGTTTCTTCCGACCGAGATATTTATCTTCCCATCCTTTCAGATTTGGATTCTTGATCATCCAGCTTCTGATTGCCAGATTACCCATCAATATACTTTCTGTAAATGGACCGGCATATTCAAAGGGTGAACTCAATTCTGTTTTACCATAACCCGCAATACATGCATTCACCCATTGTAAATAATGTCCTTCAGGTACACGCTTCAGTGTTTGCTTCGGAAGATTCACTTCTTTCATTCTTTTTGTTGGAAGCAATACAGGATTTGCACCATAGCAACTGCACATCATTTTTCCTTTTGTTCCTTCAAAGATGACACCACCATCCCAGTTGCCCATTGGTTCATCGGGCAATAATTCTTCCGGACGTTTCGGCAGCAAACCTCCATCCATCCAGTTTACTTTAATATTTCCTTTTTTATCGTTTGTTGGATAATTGAGATGAATAATAGATGCTGGCGGACAACTGTCAATGAAACCAGCTTCCGTCCAGGCTGCTGTAAACTGATTGGGTACACTGCACTCCACTTCGTTGGGATAAAGAATAGGCAAGATGCGATAGATTGGATCCATTACATGACAGGCCATATCGCCCAAAGCACCCGTTCCAAATGCCCACCATCCACGCCAGTTAAATGGATGATAAGCCGGATTGAATTCTTCATACTTCGCTGTGCCCAGCCATAAATCCCATTTGAATTTATCAGGCACACTAAAATTTCCTGTTGGTTTTGCTAATCCCTGTGGCCATACCGGACGGTTGGTCCATGCATGCACTTCTTTTACTTTTCCAATCAATCCTGCATTGTACCATTCTTTCATTAACCGCACGCCATCGCCACTTCCACCCTGGTTGCCCATTTGTGTTACTACTTTGTAACGTTTAGCTGCTTCTGTTAACATCCTTGCTTCATAAATATCATGTGTGAGTGGCTTTTGCACATATACATGTTTCCCCAACTGCATGGCCGCCATTGTTGCAATGGCATGTGTATGATCGGGAGTGGAAACAGAAACAGCATCAATATTATTTTTTTCCTTCTCCAGCATTTCCCGGTAATCATAGTAGAATCTTGCTTTGGGAAAACTCTTTACAGAACCTGCTGCCTGAGCTTCATCCACATCGCAGAAAGCAACGATATTTACGTTCGGGCTTTTTGCAAACTCAGCCAGGTCACCTGCTCCTTTTCCTCCTGCACCAATACCGGCAATATTCAGTTTATCACTTGGAGCAACAAACCCTTTCCCCAATACATGCCTTGGAACAATAAAGAAACCTGCTGCTGCCAAAGA
>JANOIQ010000305.1:0-7386 GCA_031407835.1 Chitinophagaceae bacterium | reverse complement strand
CTACAGTTTACCTTAATGTAAGCGTTGTTTTATTTCCTGCAATTTCAGTAATGCTTCAACAGGTGTGAGGCGGTTGATGTCCAATCCTTCAAGAATGGTTCTGATTTCGTCAAATGTTTGTGAATGCACATCAAAAATATTCAGTTGCATTTTTTGTGTGGGCATATTTCTTAAATGATCTTTGATATCGCCACTGCTACGTTGATCTTCCAGTTGTTTTAAAATTTCATTGGCACGCTGAATTAATGATACAGGCATGCCAGCCATTTTTGCCACATGAATACCAAAACTATGTGTACTTCCACCGGGAGCCAGCTTGCGTAAGAAAATAACTTTGTTTCCTACTTCTTTATTGGTGATGTGATAATTTTTTATGCGTGGAAATTTTTCTTCCAGTTCATTTAACTCATGATAGTGTGTGGCAAATAATGTTTTTGGCTGATGTGCTGACTGGTGTAAAAATTCAGCAATACTCCAGGCAATCGAAATACCATCATAAGTAGAAGTTCCTCTGCCAATTTCATCCAGCAATATCAAACTGCGTGGTGAAAGATTATTAATGATGCTGGCAGTTTCATTCATCTCAACCATGAATGTACTTTCACCTCCGCTTAAATTATCGCTGGCACCCACCCTGGTAAATATTTTATCGGTTAATGGAATTTTTGCAGCTGATGCCGGTACAAAACTTCCCATATGCGCCATCAGTACAATTAACCCGGTTTGACGAAGCAATGCACTCTTACCACTCATGTTGGGTCCGGTAAGAATGATGATTTGCTGTTCTTCTTTATCAAGTACAAGATCATTGGCAATATAGGGTTCACCAGCGGGGAGGTTGCGTTCAATCACCGGATGGCGGCTATCTTTTAATTCAAGCTCAGGTGTTTCATGCATCTGCGGACGGACATATTTGAACTGCAAAGCATTTTCTGCAAAGCAACAGATGCAATCGAGGATTGCCATCACCTGTCCGTTTGTTTGAATTGGTCCGATGTATTCCTGCAGCTCAATTAATATTTTTTCGAAGAGTTCGGTTTCGATTTTTAATATTTTCTCTTCAGCACCAATAATTTTCTCTTCATATTCTTTCAGCTCAGGTGTTATATATCGTTCAGCATTGGCAAGAGTTTGTTTCCTTGCCCATTCCACAGGTACTTTATGTTTATGCGTATTGGTTACTTCTAAATAATAACCAAACACATTGTTGAATGAAATCTTCAACGAAGGGATTCCGGTTGCTTCACTTTCTCTTTGCTGTATTTCCAGTAAAAATTCTTTGCTGTGATGTGCAATGCGGCGCAGATCATCCAGCTCTTTATTGATGCCGTCTTTAATCACATCACCTTTACTCACCATCACAGGGGGATTGTCAACAATTTCATTGATGATCTTGTCAGCAATATAATGACTGGGGTTGATGGTGTCACTTAACCGTTTCAGGTAATTATTCGAAGATGTTTTACACTGTTCTTTTATTTTTTCAGCGAAACCCAATCCTTTGGCCAGGTGTAAAATTTCTCTTGGATTTATTTTCTTTAATGGAAGCTTGGCTACCAATCGTTCAACATCACCACACTGCTTAATGAGGGATTGAAGTTGCTTTCGCAACTCCGTTTCCAGAATAATTGATTGCACCGCATCCAGCCGTTCATTAATGCGTTCCATATCATTTAAGGGCAATACCATCCATCTCCTCATCAACCTGGCACCCATGGGTGAAACGGTATTATCAAGAACTTTCAATAGTGAGTTACCTCCATCAGCATTGCTTCCGAGCAATTCAAGATTGCGGATCGTAAAGCGATCCATCCATAAATAATCTGCTTCATCCAGTCGCTGAACAGAAGTAAGATGGTTGAGGTTAGGATGTTCTGTATCTCTTAAATAATGCAATATGGCACCTGCTGCAATTGTACCCAATGCTAATGATTCAACTCCAAATCCTTTAAGCGAATGTGTTTGAAAATGTTTCAGCAATAATTCTGTTGCATACGCTTCAGTGAAGATCCATTCTTCTAAATGATAGGTATAAAATTTTGTTCCGAAATTTTCTTTGAATTGTTTTTGTTTATTTCGTTGAAATACAACTTCAGCGGGCTTTAAACTTTGCAATAATTTATCGGCATATTCTTTATTCCCCTCTGCTACAAAAAACTCACCGGTGCTGATATCAGTGAATGCAAGTCCGTATTGATCATTCTGTTCATGCACAGCTACCAGAAAATTATTTGAATTATGTTCAAGTAATTTATCATTGGTGGCAGTGCCGGGAGAAAGTAATTCTGTAACGCCACGTTTTACAATTCCTTTTGCCAGTTTTGGATCTTCCAACTGATCGCAGATAGCAACACGATGACCTGCTTTTACAAGTTTATGTAAGTAAGTATCTAAAGCATGATATGGAAAGCCAGCCAATTCGTTGCTGTTTACAGAACCGTTGTTTCGCTTCGTTAGGGTTATGCCCAATATTTGTGAAGTGAGGATTGCATCTTCACCAAATGTTTCATAAAAATCACCCACTCTGAATAACAAGATTGCATCCGGGTATTTTGCTTTAATTGCCCGGTGTTGCTGCATCAAGGGAGTATCTGATCCTGCTTTTGCCATGGCGACAAAAATAAGGAAGCCCTTTGTTCAACAACAGATAAATTGCTCAGTGTTGAGAATTAAAGGAAAATAATTTCATATTCCAGCTCGGCGAATTTTTCAAACATGGCACTAACGCCACAATATTGTTCTTTCGACATTTTTACGGCCCTGCGTACCTTATCCTGATCTTCTTCTTTTACACTGATGCGGTAAGTGATTTTTACCCAATTATATGTTTTGGGCGTTTCTTTGGTAAGATTGGCTTCAACGTCCATGCTGAAATTGTTGAAAGGCACCCTCATTTTGTTGAGCATCGATACCACATCAATACCTGTGCAGCCCGCCAAAGACGAAAGCATCAGCTTTTTAGGGCGTGGTCCGAGGTCATTGCCTCCATCATCTTCAGGAGTGTCAATAATAATAGTGTGATTATCAACCTGGCTGTGAAAGGTCATTGCGCCAATGAAACGGGTACTTACAGTATGATCTGCCATGAAAATCTTGATTTAGAGGGCAAACCTATGCATTTAAGTCAGAATTTTCTGCTGCTGTATGATGGGAGATCGGAAGGTTGAAATAAAATGCGATTATATTTCAGAATTTAAGCCGAATTCTCCTACCTTTGCCGTCCAAAAAATTTGTATCATGGCAAGAGTATGTCAGCTTACAGGAAAGGTGCCGATAGGTGGAAATAAGGTATCTCACTCGAATATTAAAACCAAACGCCGCTTTTTGCCTAATCTGCAAACCAAGCGTTTTTTCCTGGCTGAAGAAGATAAATGGGTAACGCTCAAAGTATCTACTGAAGCAATCCGTACAATCAACAAAAGAGGGTTGTACAATGTGGTGAAGGAATTAAGAGCAAGAGGAGAACATATTTAATAAGAATATCTAAATCGAGCTACAATGGCAAAGAAAGGTAACCGTGTTCAGGTAATTTTGGAGTGTACAGAGCATAAAACTTCGGGTAAAGCTGGTACAAGCCGTTATATTACCACTAAGAATAAAAAGAACACACCTGAGCGTATGGAGTTGAAGAAATTCAACCCAATCCTCAAGAAAGTAACTGTACACAAAGAAATTAAATAATTTCTTTGTCGCATTCTCGTAATGTTTAAATGATTTTGTAAAATGGCAAAAGCAGCAAAAACGGCGATTAAGACAAAAGATCAGAAAGCCGCATCAGAAGCAAAGAACTGGAGTAAAGTAATTAAGGCTGTACGCAGTCCTAAGTCAGGTGCTTACACTTTTAAAGAAGCAATTGTGCACAAAGAGAAAGTGAAAGATTTCCTCGCTCAAAAATAACTTATACCTGATCAGTATATTCAAAGCTGTTCCAAATGAAAATGTGGAACGGCTTTGTTGTTTTTATACATAACCGGTATCGTTGTAAATTGTAAAGAAAAAACTAAGTAATGGGATTTTTTGGAAAGCTGTTCGGAAAAAAAGAAAAGGAAAGCCTTGACCAGGGTTTGGAAAAAACCAAGGAAGGCTTTTTAGGTAAGATAGCAAGGGCTGTTGCAGGAAAGAGTATGGTTGATGCAGATGTACTGGATAACCTGGAAGAAGCTTTGGTAAGTGCAGATGTGGGCATTGAAACAACCGTTGAAATTATTGAACGTATTGAAGCAAGGGTTGCAAAGGATAAATTCATTAACACAAGTGAACTCAATTCCATTCTTCAACAGGAGATTGAAAATATCCTGGTTGATGCACCAGCTAATACAACTTATTCAAATTTTGATTTGCCTGCAGGAAAAAGGCCTTTTGTAATTATGATTGTTGGAGTGAATGGTGTTGGTAAGACAACAACGATTGGAAAGCTTGCTCATCATTTTTCCCAGGCTGGTAAAAAAGTAATGCTTGGTGCCGCTGATACATTCCGTGCCGCTGCGGTTGATCAATTAACCATCTGGAGTGAACGTGCCGGTGTGCCGATTGTAAAAAGAGAAATGGGAAGCGATCCTGCTTCCGTTGCATTTGATGCTGTAAGCAGCGCTGTTGCAAAAGATATTGATGTGCTGATCATTGATACTGCCGGCCGTCTTCATACCAAAATTCATTTAATGGAAGAGTTGAGTAAAATCAAACGGGTGATTCAGAAAGTAATTCCTGAAGCACCCCATGATGTTTTACTGGTACTTGATGGGTCAACTGGCCAGAACGCCATTGAACAGGCAAAACAATTTACAGCCGTAACAGATGTAACCGGATTGGTGATTACAAAATTAGATGGTACAGCGAAGGGAGGGGTAGTACTTGCAATTGCACACCAGTTTAAGATTCCGGTAAAGTTTATTGGTGTAGGAGAGAAGGTGGAAGACCTCCTTGTATTTGACAAACATGAATTTGCCGACAGCTTATTCAGCCTTAAAAAAGAGAACTAAGTTACACATAAGAAAACCTGTAATAAAAATAAAACCCTCCTGAAATCAGGAGGGTTCTTTTTTGATTCTTTCGAATCTTATTTCTTCTTAGCAGCTTTTTTAGCAGCTTTCTTTTTAGGAGCAGCTTTTTTAGCGGCTTTTTTAGGAGCAGCTTTTTTAGCGGCTTTTTTAGGAGCGGCTTTTTTAGCAGCTTTCTTTTTTGTTGCCATTTTTTTAGAATTTAATGATTAGTAAAAAAACATAACAACGTAAATGTAGAAAATTTTTTACTGTAAAAAAAATTTTCTATGCGCTAACTTCAACCGGAGCTACCGAAACGAATGTTTTATTGTCTTTACTTTTCTTAAATTCTACTAATCCATCAGATAAAGCAAAGATTGTAAAGTCTCTGCCAAGTCCTACATTTTTACCTGGATGATAAACAGTTCCACGCTGGCGGATAATGATGTTACCTGAAACTGCAGGTTGACCACCAAAGATCTTCACACCAAGACGTTTGCTGTGTGAATCACGACCGTTCTTTACACTACCTTCACCTTTTTTATGTGCCATTGTATTCGAATTTGAAATTTTGAAAATGTAGAATTAAAAAATTGAATGAATCAATTCTTTCAATTCTTACGCAATCCCTGTTACTTTAATTTGTGTATACAAAGTACGATGTCCTTTTTTCTTGCGGAAACCTTTACGACGTTTCATTTTAAAGGCAATTACTGTCTTACCTTTCTTTTCAGCAAGAATTTCTGCTTTTACGATTACTTTGGTGTCAGCACCAACGCTGATCTTACCATCCGTATCAACAAATAATACATCAGAAAACTCAACCTTGTCCCCGGCGTTTCCTTCAATGTGAGGAACGTACAGGCTTTGACCTTCTGAAACTTTAAATTGTTGACCGGCAATTTTAACGACTGCAAACATAACTTTCCAATATTAGGGCTGCAAAGGTAGGGATAAAATTGTTTTTAAAACAAGTTTCAATCAAAAAAATTGCCTCTATTTTAACTGGATGGTTTCACGCTGTAAAGCTACATTTGTGTGCTCAAAAGCGGTGTTTGGTATGAAAATCAAGTCAATCCTGGCAAAACCATTTGCAGGATATATCTATAAGTCTATTCAGAAAAATAAAACAACGGCCCTAAACGACCAGGATCAAATCCTGAAACAATTGCTTAAGGTGGGCAAAAATACAGATTACGGGAAAATGCTGGGATTAGAAAAGGTAAGTACCTATGATGAATTCAGGCAAGCTGTTCCCATCAGGGATTATGAGCAAATTCGCCCCTGGATTGACAAGATTATAGAGGGGAAACACAATGTAATGTGGAAAGGACGGCCTCTTTATTTAGCAAAAACCTCAGGCACAACCAGTGGGATAAAATACATACCCATCACCAAAGAATCAGTTGGGAATCACTTTGGAACAGCCCGTAATGCGGCCCTTTGTTATGCATCTGAAACGGGTAATACACGTTTTTTTGACGGCAAACTGATCTTTCTTTCCGGCTCGCCGGAGCTGGAAAGGGTGGGTGATATTCCAACAGGACGACTGAGTGGTATTTCAAATCACCTCATCCCAAAATATCTCCGCACCAACCAAATGCCTTCATACGAAACCAATTGTATTGAAGATTGGGAAACCAAACTGCAAAAAATTGTTGATGAAACGATCAACCAGAACATGACACTCATCAGCGGTATACCACCATGGATGCAGATGTATTTTGATGAATTAACTAAACGGACCGGAAAAAAAGTTGGCGATATTTTTCCCAACTTCAGCGTAATGGTACAGGGAGGTGTAAATTTTGAACCATATAAAGCCAGACTGTTTGAAAGTATTGGCCGAAAAATAGATTGTATTGAGCTTTATCCGGCAAGTGAGGGTTTCTTTGCTTTCCAGGATTCACAGGAAACTGAAGGATTGTTGCTGAATACGAACGATGGAATCTTTTTTGAGTTTGTTCCTGCAGGTGAAATTTTTAATGAAAACGCAACAAGACTTTCACTAAAAGATGTAAAAGTGGGAGAGAACTATGCATTAATCATTAACAGCAACGCCGGGCTTTGGGGATACAACCTTGGTGATACAATTAAGTTTGTTTCCACCGATCCATACAGAATAGTTGTTACCGGCAGAACAAAACACTTTATTTCTGCATTTGGTGAGCATGTAATTGGTGAAGAGGTAGAAAATAGTTTACTCGAAGCTGCAAAGGAAGAAAAAGTACAGATTACAGAGTTTACTGTTGCGCCCATGATTCAGCAGGGAGAAGGGAAAAGCTATCATGAATGGTTTATTGAGTTTGAACATAAACCCGGTAACATGGAAGAGTTTGCACAGAAACTGAATAATAACTTACGTGAAAGAAATATCTATTACGATGATTTAATAACAGGTAATATC
>JANOIQ010000302.1:0-2786 GCA_031407835.1 Chitinophagaceae bacterium | reverse complement strand
GGATTGTTCAATGGAGCAACTGATATTATTACAGTTTCTCCTGAGAATGTAAATACTGTTACAATCGATGCGAAATATAAATTGAAAGGAGAGGCAGCTAAGCCGAGATTGGTTGATCAGATGCTTGGTGCTGATATTTCTTTTCTTCCTCAGTTAGAAGAACGTGGAATAAAATTCTCTGATAAAGGTGTAACAAAAGATGCAATTGAAATTTTAAAAGATCATGGAATCAACTATGTGCGCCTCCGCATTTTTAATGATCCTGCTCAGGATAGTGGCTATTCGCCCAAGAAAGGTTTCTGCAATCTTGATTACACGAAACAAATGGCAAAGCGTGTAAAAGCTGCCGGATTAAAACTTCTGCTCGATTTTCATTACAGCGATTACTGGGCCGACCCCGGCAAACAATACAAACCTGCTGCCTGGAAAAACCTTTCATTTGAAGAAGTAAAGAAGGCATTGTATGATTATACCAAAATGGTGATGGAAGAATTGAAAGCACAAGGCACAATTCCTGATATGGTACAGGTTGGTAATGAAATTAATCACGGTATTGTATGGCCCGATGGAAATGTGAGTAATATTGATCAAACAGCTCAATTGATTTGTGCAGGAACGGCAGCGGTGAAAGCTGTTGATCCAACTGTACAAATGATGTTACATGTTGCATTGGGTGGACAAAACGACGAATCTGTTTTCTTTATTGATAACATGATTGCACGTGGCGTACAGTTTGATGTAATTGGCGAATCATATTATCCAAAGTGGCATGGTACATTAGACGATCTGGAATACAACCTGAATGACTTGGTTCGACGTTATAATAAAGATGTGATTGTGGTTGAATATTCAGCATTGAAAGAAGAGGTAAATAAAATAGCCTTCAGTTTACCCAATGGAAAAGGAAAGGGTACCTGCATATGGGAGCCACTAAGTACATGGGAGAAGTTTTTTGATACGGATGGTAAATCGAATAAATACTTACTGCTGTATGATGAAATGAGTAAGCGTTTTTTAAAAGGAAAATAAAAATTATCTCACATACCGGTCTTGACAGTCAATAGTTATTCTTTCACTAATACAAGGATATTTTATTTATTGTTACCAGCTTCGAATTCAACAAATTTATCAGGTATAACAATTCCTGAACTGAGTAATTGATTTTCACCGTAAATGTGAACTGCCCTTACATCATCTTTGTATACAATCACAGTTTTTCCCTCATTTGAATTTTGGAAAACATTTAGCGTAAAAATTGTTTTTTGAATTCCAATCAAAAGAATCAATGGAACAGCTGGGTTGCCTGTATTTGATTTTGTGATCTTGTTTTTAATGAATACAAGGAGTGGCCCCATAGTACTTTCATCATTTCCACCCCTTAGCATGGTTAAGATTTGGCCATTATGGTTTACGAAATTTGTGTTGGTAATTCTTATTTTCTCAACATTATAATATCCCTTCTTATCCAGCTCTGCATCAAATTTCAAGAGAGTGCCGGTAATGTTGCTAAAAGAACAATTGCTGATGATGATGCTGTCTGATACATTTGTTTTTGATGCAGAAAGGAAAGTGCCATTCAGTTTATTGAAACTGCTATTTTGCAATAGTAAATTGCAATGGTTTGAACTTCCTGAAGTGTCAGTGCTGATAAATGAATGCGTGTTTAAGTCAGTTAAATCAAGTGCAAGATTATTCATTTGAAGGGTGTTGCCGGCACCGATCATAAAAAGATAATCTGAAGACGAACCATCTTTAATAAAACTGATTTTATTTTTTTGTTCACTAGTAAATACAATATCCCTGTTTAGCAGTAGCGGTTCAGTAAAGTGAAATTCTTTCGCTGTCAGATTTATGATCAGCCTGCTTTCGGTATTTTTTTGCAGTTGTTTTATAATATCTGTTACGCTGTTGCAATCAATCTTTATTTCTTTTTTAATTTTTGCAGCTAAGGATTTAGCAAACCATTTTGCTCCGCAAGCTGAATAAGCATTGTTTTCAATCTGCTTAAACAGGTTTTTATCTGTAATCCCTGCCGATGAAGATAATCTTGTTTTCAGCCTTGATTTTCCTGCTGCCTGTATTGAATCACTGAATATGCTATTTGTTTCTGTTCCGGCAATTGGCAGTATAAGGTTATTTATTTTTTGCAATGTGAAAGAGGATTTAGTAAAACCGTTTTCAATTGACTGTTCAAAGCTTTTACTTACCCTATTACCTGCGAAGCGGATTCCGCTTATGTCATCATAACTGTTGTATAAAATCTTACCGGTAGTGTTATAAAAGATGTTATTTGAGAATTCAACATTTTTTGGCTGTACAGTTCTTTCTGTATCACTTCCTTCGCAAAAACTGGCAGGTGTACATTCAATAAAACTATTGTTGGCAATAACAGCGTCTGTAACAGCCACATACCTGAAAGCAGGCGAATTCGGTACACCATTCATAATTGATAATGGTGAACGAAAACCAACGCCCCTGCATTTATAAAACAGGTTATTGACAACCCATTGCCCTTTATTGATAATTCTCACACCACCGGTACCTTCTTTATTATTTCCCAAAAAAATATTATTTTCAACAGTGTTGAAATCTCCGTGTCTTAATACAAGGCTACCCTGACATTCTTTAAATACATTATTTCGGATGGTATTGCTGCCTGATTTGATAGAAACAATTTCTGTTTCACCATCACAATGCTCAAAAAAGTTGTCGGTAATTTGAGTATTGGAATTGAACTCACAATGCTGTGATACGCCCACCCGTATAATTTCACCACTATTAGAGGC
>JANOIQ010000289.1:0-4523 GCA_031407835.1 Chitinophagaceae bacterium | reverse complement strand
TATTTCCAGATTGATTTTCCGGAGAAAAAATATGTATTGTTTGATCAGCCGGGCTATCCATATACATTTGAATATCCTGTTTATAGCAAGGTGATCAAGGACAGTACTTTCTTTGATGATCAACCGGAAAATCCATATTGGTTGAATTTGGATTTCCCCAGTTTGGGAGGAAGAATGTATCTCAGTTATAAAACGATTGGCGGTAAAAATGTATTCGGAAAATTAGTGGAAGATGCATTTAAGATGACCAGTAAGCATAGCCTGAAAGCAACATCCATTGATGAAATACCTGTAGAAGGCGGCCCCGGTGTAAAAGGATTTGTATTTGATGTGGGTGGCAATGCAGCTACCGGTAAACAGTTTTTTGTTACTGACAGTATCAAACATTTCTTAAGAGGAGCTTTGTATTTTGATGCAACTCCCAATTACGATTCCATCAGGCCGGTTGAACAGTTTCTGTATAAAGACATGCAGCATTTGATACAGACACTGAAGTGGAGAAACTGAAAATAATTGCCGGAAAGACAGTATGTTGATGAATGTATTTTTCTTACCCCCTTCCCGGCAAAAAAATTATTGCTTCTTTTCTTTAATCAGTATCTCTTCTTTCGGAGCGGCTCTTGAAAACATTTTCATGTTTAATTTTTTTCTGAGTGTTTTCTTTTCTGTCGGTGCTTTGGCAATCTCTGCTTCTGGCTTCACCGGTTCATTTTTTATTTCAGCAGAAACCGGGATGATTTCTTCTCTCAGTTCAGCAGAAGCATAGCTTGCTTTTTTTTTCTTTTTCAGCTTTTTTGGTTGTACAGGTTTTTCAGCAACGGCCACTTTTTCTTCAACAGGAAGAGGTGCTTCCAGCTTTCCTCTTGAATAATCTTCTTCTTTAATGTTGCTCAGCTTTACATCCTTCGCTTTTACAACAGGAACTTCTTTGTAAAGTTCCTTAAACTCTTGTTTATTTTTTGTTTTTACATAATCAGTTACTCCATAAACTGATGCGGCTGTTAAGAGCAGGCCGCCTGCCATGAGATACAATTTCATTTGTGTAAGATTTAAATGGTGAAAGAATTGAGATAACGTTTACTTTGTTTATAGATATAATATTCTGCTATCAGCATATTGCCAATCACACTGATCCAGAGTGATATTTCGTAGTTTTCAAGATGTCCCCAATCCAATACAAAAAATACCAGGTGATAAATGCGAAATGTAACAGCCGTCATTGCCATGGAATATGAACGGATCATCCAGATTTTATGTGCAACTACATTTTTCTCTTTAATGGTTTTCAACCCCCACCAGGTAGTAATGAACCAGTAAATGGCCATGAAGAGAAACAACCCTCTCTCCCAAAAACTTCCCTTGGCAAAAAAACTCATGTATAAACCGATGGGAGCGCCAATCAGTAATACTACAAACACATAGATTTTTCCGCTCCACACATGAATTTTTCTTCGCTTTTTTATAATTGAGGTAGAGAATTGCAGAAGTGCGGAACTGATGCAGAACATACCTGCGCCAATATGCAGATAAAAGCACCAGTAGTAAATGGGTTTTGCAAAAAGAAAAGCTCTTTCTTCTATGAAAGAAAATGTTTGACTGAAGGAATAATACGGAATGGTATTTCGAACGAGTAAAAGACTGAAAAATACAACCGGAATCCAGAAAAGCAGTCTGAAGATAAAGCGGCTTGCCTGCTGAAACGTCAGCATACGTGAATTAGCCATGATGGTTGGTTTGAAGCTGTGGGATGAAGTAATCTTTTCTTTTCCATAAGTCATTGCTGTTAATAGTTTGCTAAAGGAAATTGCAATTACTGCAGGCATCCTTCCTACCTTCGCAAAAATGAAACAGTGATTGTAATTGATAATATTTATGTGAGTGATGAAGTAGTGGAAGAGCAGTTTGTTTGTGACCTCGATAAATGTAAAGGCGGTTGTTGCATTGATGGAGATGCCGGGGCTCCGTTAACCAAAGACGAATTAAAAGAAGTGAATGCGGCTTTTGACAGGGTGAAGCATTTACTGAATAAAGAAGCATTGAGGACAATTGAAGAGGGTGGAAAGTATGTATACGACCGTGAATTCGGTTGGGTTACTCCAACCATCAGTAACGGAATGTGTGCTTATGGATTGGTGGATGAAAAGGGAATTGTAAAGTGTTCCTTTGAAGAAGTGTATAACGAAGGCAAAACAAGCTGGAAGAAACCGATCTCCTGCCACCTGTACCCAATCAAGATCAGCAAAAGCAAAAACACCGAACAGGAGTATGTTAATTATGAACCTAGAGACCCCATGTGTAACCCTGGTTGTGCATTGGGGCAAAAATTAAAAATGCCTGCCTATGTATTTTTAAAAGAGGCGATCATCAGAAAGTATGGTGAAGATTTTTATGAAGTGCTTTCGCAGATCACTGATCAATATTACGAATCGAAAAAATTAAACAAGTAATTTTAAAGCATGAGCCAATCTGCTGATAAATTTATCGCCAAGAGTACAATCAAGTCGCAAGATCTTGAGCACAGGCGTACGATCAATTTCAATATAGGCAGGTACAATTCAAAAGTACCGGAAGGGAAATTACAGTTCACACAATTGCTTACTGCACGGGAACGTGCAAAAAATGTAAAATGGCGGGCACTGGAAACACTCGATCAGCAGCTGGAAGAATTTGAACTAAAGTTTACACGCCGTGGCGGTAAAGTAATTTGGGCAGAAAATGCACAGCAGGCCTGCGATGAGATTCTGAAAATATGTGAAGCAAAAAATTGCAAAACTTTGGTGAAGAGCAAGAGCATGGTCACTGAAGAAATTCATTTGAATCATTTTTTAACTGAACATAAAATTGAAAGCGTTGAAACAGACCTGGGAGAGTATATTCAACAGCTGGATGAAGAACCTCCGTATCATATTGTTACACCCGCCATGCATAAGAGCAAGGAAGATGTGGCAAAACTGTTCGCTAAAAAATTAGGAACCGATCCAAAGGCTACACCGGAGCAGATGACATTAGTTGCAAGAAATATTCTCCGTGAAAAATATGTACAGGCCGAAGTGGGTGTAACTGGTGCTAATTTTATTTTAGCCGATGTGGGTGGCATTGCTGTCACAGAAAATGAAGGCAATGCAAGATTGAGTTGTGCTTTTCCTAAAACACATATTGTTGTTGTTGGAATTGAGAAGATGTTGCCAAGTATTACAGATCTTGGTTTATTCTGGCCTTTGCTTTCTACATTCGGAACCGGTCAGTTGGTAACGGTGTACAACAGTATTGTACTTGGTCCAAAACAGCCCGGCGAAGCAGATGGCCCCGAAGAAATGATTGTAATCCTTTTGGATAATGGAAGAACGAATGTGTTGAAGAATCCTGCAACAAGAGAAAGTTTGTATTGCATCCGTTGCGGAGCCTGTTTAAATGCATGTCCTGTTTATAAAAATATAGGTGGCCATAGTTATGCAACAACTTACAGCGGCCCAATTGGTAAAGTGCTGACTCCGCAAATGAATGATATGGAGGAGTACAAACATTTGAGTTATGCATCTTCTTTATGTGGTAACTGTACAGAAGTTTGTCCGATGCGAATCAACCTGCATGAACTATTACTTGAGAACAGGCATGAAGCAGTAGAACAGGGCTTCACCTCTTTTGGTGAACGCATGGCATGGAAAGTATGGAAGACGGCATCACTCAACCGTAAGATGATGAACATGGGAAACCGAAAGATAAAAAACTGGATGATCAACAGTTTTGTAAAAGACTGGACAAGACACCATGGAGATATGGATTTCCCTGAAAAAACATTCAATGAGCTTTGGCGTGAAAAAAAACGATAAAATGTTTTATAACTTGCAGTAAAATTGGAAGCATGCAACAGATGTTCACAGCGCATATTGAGAAAGATGATGAAACAGGGTTTTTTATAGGAATAGTCCCTGCCGTTCCGGGTGCTCATACACAGGCAAAAACTCTTGATGAACTTAATCTGCGGTTGCAGGAAGTACTGGAGCTTTGTCTTTCATCAATGTCTGATGAGGAAAAGAAGGAGCTCCCGCATTTTATAGGCATCCAGCAAATTGCAGTTGCTGTATGAGTAAACTTCCTATTGTTTCTGCAAAGGAACTGGAAAAACTCCTTTTTCGTTTAGGGTTTGCAGAAATAAGACAGAAAGGAAGTCACAAATTCTACAAGCATATTGATGGGCGTTATACAACGATTCCACATCACCCCGGAGAAGATTTATCAAGACCTCTCATCAGAGCTGTTTTAAGGCAAATTGATCTTGATGCAGAAGAATATATTCTTATGCTAAAACAGAAATAAGCATGCTCGTTTACACTCCGCATATCACTTCACGTATTGAATACATTTTGCAGTATTTCAATGAGCGTTTATTCATTGATGCTGAATTGACGGATGATGCTGATCGTTATCGTGTTTATGAAGAAGCTAAACTGAATTATTCTGCTGAACGGATTGATACTGCTGAATTTTACATTCAGCCAACAGGATTACTGCAGCAAAATGAT
>JANOIQ010000275.1:0-7314 GCA_031407835.1 Chitinophagaceae bacterium | reverse complement strand
TCACTCCATCCACTACCATTTCTTTATTAATTTTTTGTACTAATCCCTGTAACACTTTACCCGGACCAACCTCTGTAAACTTACTTGCTCCATCCGCAATCATTGCCTGCACACTTTGTGTCCATCGAACAGCACCCGTTAATTGATCAATTAAATTTTGTTTGATCTCATCTTTATCCAATACCGCCTTTGCCGCTACATTTTGATAAATAGCGCATGTTGCAGCATAAAAACTGGTGCTTTCAATTTTCGCTTTCAATTCTTCACGTGCAGGTTCCATCAATGGACTGTGGAATGCTCCCCCAACAGGCAATACCAATGCCCTTTTTGCTCCTGCCGCTTTCATACGCTCACAGGCAATCTCAATTCCTTTTAATGAACCGCTGATCACTAACTGGCCGGGACAATTGTAATTAGCCGGCACAACTATTTCACCTGTTTCATCCTGCACCTGTTTGCAAACTTCTTCAACCTTATCATCTGCCAATGCAAGCACTGCCGCCATGGTTGATGGATTCAGTTCACATGCTTTTTGCATAGCCTTTGCCCTTACACTTACCAATTGCAGGGCGTCTTCAAAACTTAACACTCCATTCGCCACCAATGCGCTGAATTCTCCCAGTGAATGACCCGCAACCATATCAGGCTTTGCACCTGAGTATACCGTTGGATCAATGCTTTTATATGCTACAACCGAATGTAGAAACACAGCCGGTTGTGTAACATTTGTTTGCCGCAAATCTTCCTCGGTGCCTGTAAACATAATATCTGAAATACGAAACTCTAATATTTCGTTGGCCAGTTCAAACAAGCGTTGAGCAGATACACTTCCCTCATATAAATTTTTCCCCATTCCACTGAACTGTGATCCCTGTCCCGGAAATACAAATGCATGTTTCATACTTTCTTATTTAGTACCAAAAATAAAGAAGTCTGTTACAATAAATGCAACAGACTTCATGAAATGAGTTTTAGAGCTATTAATGGAATTTTCCTGAAATCAATTTCATAAACTCGCTTCTTGTTGAGTCTTTCTGAAACTCTCCTGAAAAAGCGGAAGTAGTTGTAACAGAGTTTTGCTTTTGCACTCCCCGCATCATCATGCATAAATGCTGGGCTTCAATAACCACTGCAACGCCCATTGGGTTCAGCGAATCTTTAATTGCTTCAAGAATTTGTGTGGTTAAACGTTCCTGCACCTGCAAACGTCTTGAATATACGTCTACAACTCTTGCAATTTTACTCAAGCCTGTAATTACTCCGTTAGGAATGTATGCAATATGAGCTTTGCCAAAAAATGGCAGCATATGATGTTCGCACATGCTGTACAGCTCAATATCTTTTACAATAATCATTTCACTTACTTCTTCATGAAACCTTGCACTGTCAAGAATTGCTTTTGCATCCATCTGGTATCCCTGTGTTAAATACTGCATTGCTTTTGCAACACGCTCAGGAGTTTTTAATAACCCTTCACGCTCTGCATCTTCACCCAATAAGGTCAAAGCATTTTTATAATTTTCAATCAGCCCTAAAGTAATTTCCTCTTCGTACTGCTCTGTTTTTTTATAAGACATAAAATAGTTTGTAGTTTATAGTTTGTTTACCAGCTTCAACTCATTTTTTACCGGCATTGGCGTCGCTCCCTTGTACAGCATAAATTCTATTGGTCAATATAGCTCATTCAATTTCCAAATTCACTTATTTCAAAATCTCCAAATTAAGCTGGGTACTCCACAAAATTTCTGGGTGTTTCATATAAACGAATCTGCAAATCTTTATCTGCATCAATATGAGGCCGCAGCAAATCATAAATCACTATCGCAATATTCTCAGCAGTTGGATTAAGGTTTTTAAATTCTACCGTATCCATGTTTAAATTCTTATGATCGAATCGTTCGTGCACCTCACGTTTTATCAAATCACTCAATTGTTTCAGATCCATCACATAACCGGTATCAATATTAGGTACACCGGTTACTTTTACAACCAGTTCATAATTGTGGCCATGAAAATGAGGATTATTACATTTCCCGAAAACTGCATCATTCTGTTCAAAACTCCACACCGGATTAT
Organism: Chitinophagaceae bacterium; assembly: GCA_031407835.1. GTDB lineage: Bacteria > Bacteroidota > Bacteroidia > Chitinophagales > Chitinophagaceae > Lacibacter. The sequence goes on along the minus strand of JANOIQ010000275.1, from coordinate 5,238 downwards.
ATAAACGATGGGCAGCATTAAAATGTTCGTGCCGGAAAACAGATACTTTCTTTTGCGTCATATATTCTGTAAATGCAATGCCCCATTTTGCTTTCAGTAAAACCAAATACGGGCATTTATGTGATATAACAAGGTACGCAGGAAAAGGTTTACTCTCCGTAATATTCTACATAAATGCGGGGAGTTTCGTAGAGCTTTACACAGTGTAAAATCACTCCTTCAGGCAAATGGGGAATCAATTGCTGCCAGATACCTACAGCCAGGTTTTCAGTAGAGCACATTTTATCACGCATAAAATCAACATCCATGTTCAGGTTTTTATGATCGAGTTTTTCAATCACATGAATCTTCATCAGGTCACTCAGCTTTTTTACATCAAATAAAAAGCCTGTGTCTTCATTTACCTTTCCTTTAATAGTGACAAAGAGATCAAAATTATGGCCATGCCAGTTTTCGTTGGCACAGATTCCGAAAACAGCATCATTTTTTTCTTTACTCCAGGCAGGATTGAAGAGTTTATGAGCCGCATTAAAATGTTCAAGTCTTGTTAAGTAAACCATGCTTCACTTATTAAAATCCCTCACAGCAATTGGGCGGAGGAATTAATGAGGCGCAAAGTTAATAAGATTGAAGCATTTTAGAGGTATTCTGAATTTTGTTTTAATCTTGCTTAAAAATAAGCATGAACTGTCTTGTAGTATCGGCCACCATTCTTGAAATAAAGCCCTTTATTCAACATTGCCGTATCAGCGATAAACTCGATTATATTGATCTGGAGCTTGATTTCCTTGTTACAGGAGTCGGTTCAATTAATACAATCTATGCTTTAATGAAACACCTGCAGGTAAAAAAGCCGGATGTAATTATTATGGCCGGCATTGCCGGAGCAATGTCGCAAAAAATAAACCTGGGCGATGTGGTTGTGATTAAGGAAGAAGCCCTGGCCGATCTGGGTGTGCATGAAAAGGATGGATATAAAGATGTGTTTGATCTGAAATTACTCGGCTCAAATAAATTTCCTTTCACGAAGAAGAAATTGATTAACCCGTTTTCTGCTTTGATGGAGCGTACATTATTACCACAGGTAAACTCCATTACAGTTAATCAGATTACCAGTTCAAAGAAAACTGCGGAACTTTACAGTAAGAAATACAATGCAGCGATTGAAAATATGGAAGGTGCTGCTTTGCATTTAGTTTGCATAAAAGAGAATATCCCGTTTGTACAAATCAGGAGTATTTCTAATTATGTGGGAGAACGGAATAAAAAGAAATGGCAACTGAAAGAAGCAGTTGTGAATCTCAATAAAAATCTCATCAGGCTGATTGAAAGTTTATAAATAGTTTTCAATGAAATTGACTCTTGGTTTTTCACCCTGCCCCAATGATACTTTCATTTTTGATGCATTGGTGAATCATAAAATAGATACAGCAGGTTTTGAATTTGATGTACAGCTCGAAGATGTGCAAACACTCAACGAATGGGCAATACAGGGAAGACTCGATATTTCAAAAATCAGTTATGGAGTTTATCCATTGATTACAGATCATTATCATTTATTGAAAAGCGGTGGTGCATTGGGTAAAGGAGTTGGGCCGTTGCTGATTGCGAAATCGAAAGAGGAAAACTGGAAATCAAAGATTGAAAACTACACAATAGCAATTCCCGGAAAAAACACAACTGCTCATTTTTTATTTACGCAGGCTTTTCCAACTGCAAAGAACAAACAGTTTATGGTGTTTCATGAAATTGAAGAAGCGGTTATAAGCGGTAAAGTTGATGCAGGTGTCATCATTAGAAAACCGTTTTACCTATCAGCAAAAAGGATTGGTAAAGCTGATTGATCTTGGTGAATACTGGGAACAAACAACCGGCTATCCTATTCCGTTGGGTGGTATTGTTGCACATGAACGGATTGACGCTTCAATTCAACAAAAAACTGAACATCTCATCCGCAAAAGTCTTGAATATGCCTTTGAACGTTATCCATCGGTAACAGAATATGTAAAACAGCATTCACAGGAAATGAGTGAAGATGTGATGCGTAAGCATATTGATCTGTATGTGAATAATTATTCACTTGACCTGGGAGAAGATGGAATGAAAGCGGTGGAACAGATGATGAAGATCGCAACGCTTCACTAAGAAAATTCCTTTTTTAAGGCTTTGCTGTATACTTCCAGGCAACGCTTTCTTGCAACATCATGCGCAACGATTGGTTGTACATAATTAAAGCCTTCAAACTCGGGCACCCACTTGCGAATGTATTTTAATTCAGGATCAAACTTCTGCGTTTGCAGGTAAGGATTGAAGATGCGGAAGTAGGGAGCAGCATCGCAACCGCTTCCTGCAGCCCATTGCCAGCCACCGTTATTGGCCGCCAAATCAAAGTCTGATAATTTTTTAGCAAAGTATGCTTCACCCCAACGCCAGTCGATTAATAAATGTTTGGTTAAAAAAGATGCAACAATCATACGTACACGGTTATGCATAAAACCAGTTTCATTTAACTCACGCATACCTGCATCAACAATGGGGTAACCGGTTTGTCCGTCGCACCATTTCTGAAATTCTGATTCATTGTTTCTCCATTCAATCAAATCATATTCTTTCTTAAATGCTTTGTCTTTTCCAACATGTGGAAAATGCCAGAGAATCATATGATAAAAATCACGCCAGATTAATTCATTTAAAAAAGTTTCATTCAAATCTTTCACATGTCTTGCAAGATCACGGATGCTGATGGTTCCAAAACGAAGATGAACACTGAGCCTGCTTGTTCCGTTTATTGACGGAATATCTCTCTGCTCTTTATATTTTTTTATGATCTCATTTTTAACTTCAGGCGAAGTGAAAGGCAGGCCTTTACTTTCAAAGCCTATCTGCTCCAATGAAGGAATAGGTTGAGGAGGTTGCTGATAGAAATGATTGAACCGTTTTTCTGTTGGATAGGTCTTCAAATAAAAATCTGTAATCTTTGCTTTCCATTTTTTACTGTAAGGAGTAAATACAGTGTAAGGCTTGCCATCATCTTTCAGCACTTCTTCTTTTTCAAAAATCACCTGGTCTTTAGAGGTATGAAAAGAAATACCTGTGTCGTTCAATTGTTTTTGAATTGCAGTATCTCTTTCCTGCGCATACGGTTCATAATCATGATTCGTAAACACCTTACTTATTTGATATTTATCTGAAAGCTGCTGAAAGATAACAGAGGGGAATCCGTAATACACTTCCATACTGCTGCCCATGCCTGTAAGTTGTTGTTGCATCAAACTAACTGCATGATGAATAAACTCAACCCTTCGGTCGGCCTTATCTTCCAGCTTATCCAGAATGTTTTTGTCGAAAATAAAAATGGGAACAACCGGCAATTCATCTTTCAATGCAAAATATAATGCAGCGTTATCATGAAGACGCAAATCCCTGCGAAACCAGCAAATGTTGACCTTATGTTTGTGCATGTTTGTACAACAAAAAGAGGGCAGAAAAGTTTACTCAAAAAGCGGAGAAATATGCTGTTGAAATATTCTGGCAGCCTGTTGATGAGTATAAGTCTTATTGCCAAATGATTTCACCCATCTGATGCCATACATGGCATTGGTCAAAAACAATTCATCAGCATGTAAAATATCTGTTACTGAATACTCCCCTTCTTCAATTGTAAGTCCTGACTGCTTCATTTGCTGAAGTAAATAACTCCGCATAACACCTGCTACACATCCCTCCTTTAAATGCGGGGTATGAATGACATCTCCCTTTAAAAAAAACACATTGGCAATGGTAGCATCGCAGATCCGTTTATGTTGGTTCAGGATCAAAGCTTCATTCCATTTTTGCTGTTTTGCATGCAGTGCTGCCATTGCGTACAACAAATAATTATTGCTTTTGAGATTGGAAAATGCATCACATGATTTCCAACCATCATTAAACAATCCGATGTCCAGGCCGTTTTCATTCATGCTGAATTCTTTTTTTTCTAAAGGCCAGCATTGAATCAGGTAATTGAATTGTGAGGTTGCACTTTCCCATAACCCACCTTCCCCTTTAAAAATAGTTATGCGTACTCTTGCAGCATCAGTGCACTTATTCTTTTCAGCTAATGAGAGCAGTTCCTTTTTCAGAAACTCTCCGGTAAAATGTACAGGCATTGAAAAGTAAAGCTGAGGAAGTGAATGAATCAACCGGTTCCAATGTTCGTGCCATAGGGGGAGATCGGCTTTGTGCAGACGGATGGTTTCAAACAACCCTTCTCCATACCTGAATGACCGGTTATCAGGATGAATTACCTTTTCATCTGACCTGAAGATCTTCCCATTAAGATTAAAACTGATTTCCATGCAGTTGAATTAGAATCGAATATAAACAAAGAGGCGACACTTTTCAGTATCGCCTCGGCAGTTGGTTTCGGGTTACAGCGGTTATCCTTCGATAATATGATGTTTTACAGCATAGAGAATCAATCCAGCCGTTGAACGGGCTCCGATCTTTGATTTGAGTTTATCACGGATGGCTTCAACAGTACGTGGACTGAGGTCAACTAAGTCTGCAATTTCTTTTGTACTTTTTTCTTCACACATTAACCGGAGTATGGTTGTCTCCTTTTCATTGAGCTTAACATCATGGCCCATTACAGAATCACCCTGACGTTTCATTTTTAAACCGTCAATTAAAGCTTTATTGGTTAGTGTATTAAAGAAATATTCCTGTTCGTAGCAAGTCCTGATGGCTTCATAAATCACTTCACTGTCTGAGTTTTTTGTGAGGTATGAATTAGCTCCCAGTTCCATCAGTTTGGTAATCATGCTATGTTCATCATGCATGGTTAGCATAATGATTTTGATATCAGGGTAGAGCCTTTTTACTTCAGGAAGAGTAGCAATCCCATCCATGATGGGCATTTGCACATCAAGTAAAATTACATCTGGCTGAATAGATTTCAGCATGTTTAACAGATGCATGCCATTATCTGCTTCAAAAATCACCTGAATATCTTTCTTCATCCCCATTGCATTTTTGACACCTGCACGGTAAAGTACATGGTCGTCAGTAATGGCAACTTTGATGATATCTGTGGATTGTTCGCTTGGTTTCACGGTTTTCATTTCGTACATAGGGTATTGTTTGAGAACGTATTTATATAATTACAAGTTGCAAATTGACGAATATTCCGCTGTTTTTTATCAGTACTACTACCTGACTTTGAACCTGTGGTTTTTACGTAGTGGAATTTCACTCAAT
>JANOIQ010000255.1:0-5521 GCA_031407835.1 Chitinophagaceae bacterium | reverse complement strand
AATAGAGCAAATGGCACCGAGAAAGAAAGATGCAAATACCCAGGTGGGTAATTTTCCTGTTTTGCCGATAAAAATTAAGGGAAAAATAAACAGCGAAACGTTCGCCAATGTTTGGCCAAGCCCTGTAAAAAAACTTTGTGATTGAAAACCGGTTGGCTGTTGTGATGCATCTAATTTATCGGCGATGAATGCACGGTAAGGTTCCATGGCTGTGTTATTGCCTGCATCTAAAATCCATAATAATCCTGCGGCCATCCATAAAGAACTGCTGAATGGATAAAAGAACAAAGCAATACTGCACATTACTGCTCCAACAAAAAAGTATGGTTTTCTCCGGCCGAATTTTGGATGCCATGTTTTATCACTCAATGCACCAATGATGGGTTGAACGAGTAAACCTGTCATTGGGCCGGCTAAATTTAGAAAGGGTATTTCATCAGGACTTGCACCCAGCATATCATAAATGGGATTTACGGCACTTTGCTGCAAACCAAAACTGTACTGAATGCCAAAGAAACCAACATTCATATTAATAATCTGCAAAAAACTTAAATGAGGCTTGGTAAAAGACATGTGCAGTTTTGTTTGTTTATCTGGTTGGAAATGAAACACTGCACATGGCAGCAGCAATCATGATGAAGATAACACATGCTGTTATTGAATGCTATATGCAAACGGTTGATGTTGGAAAAAACAGGCTAAGATCTTACGTCGAGCACATCTCTTAGACCATTACCCAGTAAGTTAAAGGCAAGAACCAGCAGCATAATGGCAATACCCGGTGCAATGGCCAGCATGGGGTTATTGGTGATGATGAAGTTGTAGTTTTCTTTGATCATTAACCCCCAGCTTGGTTGCGGAGGCTGTACGCCCACTCCAAGAAAACTTAAACCGGCTTCAATAACAATGGCACTGGCGAAATTGCTGGCGGCGATTACAATTACAGGACCCATTACATTGGGTAAAATATGTTTGAAGATGGTTCTTGCATGTGAAAATCCCATGGCTTTGGTGGCTTCAATATAATTGAGTTCACGTAAGCTGAGCACTTGCCCACGGATCAACCTTGCCACATTTACCCACAGCGTTAAACCAACAGCAAGGAATACCTGCCAGAAACCCTTGCCCAATGCAAGCGTAATGGCAAAGACTAATAACAAAGTTGGGATACTCCACACTACATTAATCAGCCAGAGAATGGCTTCGTCTACCCAGCCACGGAAGTAACCGGCAACTGCACCGAGAAAAATACCAACGGTGAGTGAAATGACTACTGCAATTAATCCCACACTTAAACTTACACGTACGCCAACAATGAGCCGGCTTAAAATATCCCTGCCGAATTTATCAGTACCCAGCCAGAAGGTTTTGGTTGTGATCAATTCTTCTGCTTTGTTATTGTGTAAATAAATTTCCAGGGGTTCAGTAACGTCTTCATCAATATATTTTTCAACAAAAAGGGTATCCCCGGTTTGTCGATATGATGTGATCGGAATATATTCAAACGCTTCTTCCTGTCCCCAAAAAAAACCTTTTAAAGGATGAACCCTGTTCATTTTAATTTTTGGAACTCTCATGAACTGCTGTTTATAACCAGGCTTCTTTGCTGCAATTTCTACAATGATCCTGTTTGCATCAGGCGTAGAATCAGGCGCAATAACATAAGCCAGTAATGCCATGAGCAGGGAAAGTATAATAATCACCAAGCCAAACACAGCGCCTTTGTTGCGACGCAGTTTTTTCCAGAAAATTTTGGTGAAAGAATATTCCTGTTTTGACATTGATGCCCCCAACCCCTAAAGGGGAGTTATTACGATTATAAAAAAATGAAGCTAATTAAATAAATTAAAAAAAGAAATCAAATTAATTGATTATAGTTATTTCAAATTTACTTCGACTGTTTATGGTTCCGCTTTTAGGGGCGGAGGGGGGTTACTTGACTTTTCTCCCTTTCCACTCATAGCTTCCAAACTTTCCCAACCATCCGGCAATGACTGTATACACAATATGAAAAGGCTGCGCCAATGGAAACCAAACCAACAATTTTTCTTTCTGAAAAAAACCGGCAACAGGAATCAGGAACAGCAGCTCAACAATTGTTTTGTATAACATGCTTCCTGCAAGTAAAACCCATAATGTGCTGTTGAAAAAGCCTGCAGTAAAAAGAATGAGCAGAAATACATTCAGCAAATACACCAGCAGTAATACCCAGAAGATACGTTTATCTTCATACTTGTCGGCTTTGCTTGCCCAGCGTATCCGCTGGCGGAAAAACTCACCTATTGTTTCAACTGGTGAAGTAAGAACAATACTGTCAGCTGCTTTGCAGTAATGCACCTGTGTTGGGAACTGTTTATAGAGTTTATGCATCAGCAGCATATCATCGCCGCTGGCAATATGATCCACATCTTTAAAACCATTGACTGTATAAAACGCTTCTTTGCTGTAACAGAGATTGGCACCATTGCACATGCTGTGAAAACCAGCCGCAACAGAAGCTCCTGTAATTCCCTGCAGACTTAAAAAATCCAATGACTGAAATAATTTAATGAAAGAACTTTCTTCTTTCATGGCAACAGGTCCTGCAATAAAAACAGCCTGCTGTTGTTCAATGATCATTGCAAAATTCAATAACCAGTTGGCGGGAACAGAACAATCTGCATCGGTAGTAACAATGTATTTTCCTGTGGAATATTCTACGCCTGTTTCGATGGCTTTCTTTTTATAGGAGTTGATTTTTTCTTTTACAACATCTTTCAGCTGCAATACTTTTACGTCTGCAAATTGCTTTGCCGTTGCAACAGTTGCATCATCACTGAAATCGTCTATCACAATTACTTCAACCAAATGTTTTGGATAATTCAATTGCTGAATAGATTGCAGGCAGGCTGTAATATTCTTTTCTTCGTTACGTGCAGGTATCAGAATCGTAAAAGCAGTTGCCGGCCTGAAACCTGCTGATACTTGAGTGGGAGCAAGTTTCTTCCACCAGCTTTTATACAGCAAAAGCAAAACAGTATATGGAATCAATAAACAAAAGACGATCAGCAGCCAGAGCATGGATGCAAAATAATCATTCATCGTTCAGCAGCGAAATAATGAAGGCGGCATGTTTCTCAGTCAATAACCGGTGACCGCTTTGCAATTCATGCACATGAATCCATTCTACAGCTTCTTTTTGAAAAGTATATCCGTTTTTTGCAGGAATTACACGATCGTAAGATCCAAATATAAGATGAAGCGGAATGTTGTGTTCGGCGATATTTCTTTTAATGTGCTGCAGGTTGGGTCTGAACTTTCGCATCGTTGTCCAGATGCGGTAAAGATCATCTCTTACTTTCTGTTCATCAATATAATGGTGCACATACTTGGCCACACTGCTGTTCACCCATTTTCTGCGGTTCATCTGGTCAACAAAAAAACCAAACCAATGCGGATGCTGCATAGTGTATTTAAACAACCCATTTCCTAACCATGTTTGCGTAGCCAGCCAATACCATCCGTTGACGTTTAATCCATCCGGTGCCAGTAATACAGCTTTTTCTATTTTCTGCGGAATACGTTCCAGTAAACTCAAACCAACTCTTCCTCCCATGCTGAAGCATAAAAGTTGAATGCTGCGGTTGTTAAAATCAGGAATCAGCTGTTCAAGCAAACCAATGAAATCTTTTATGGGGAAAGTGAGCTTGTTCTTCCATTTTGTTTCTCCATGCCAGGGAAGATCAATGGCATACAGTGTAAAAACATCGGTTAACTGTTTTTCAAGAAATGAAAATGCAGTTGCTTCTTCACCAAAACCATGTAAGCAAAGCAAAACGCTTTTGCCTTTGCCAACAGTGAGGTAAGAAAAGGTTGACTGATTATATGAAATGTATTGACGTTCCAAGTAAGTATTCGCTAAATTAAAATTAAAAGTGCGAACAGATTCTTATTTAATGATTCCTGAAATTAGATTTGCATTCATTTATGACCCGTCGCAAACGAAAAATATCTTATTCTGTTCCCTGGATCATTGTTGCAATGGTGTTTGTTACCGGAGCTGTGCTCTTTGGTCGCAACTGGTGGCTCGAGCGGCAGGCAGGATTGATCCGTTACAGGGAGTTTGGTATTCCTATTCCGGTCAATTACAGTTTGCATGGAATTGATGTAAGCCGTTATCAGCAAATCATCAACTGGGAGGCGGTGAAAGCTATGAATGTGCAGGAAACAAAAATTCACTTTGCATTCATCAAGGCAACGGAAGGAAATGATAATGTTGACTTCTATTTTAAACGTAACTGGCGCAAGGCAAAGGAAGCTGAAATGATTCGTGGAGCGTATCATTTTTTTATTGCTTCAAAGGATGGTACCATGCAGGCAAGAAATTTCATTAATAAAGTAAAATTGCAAAGCGGTGATCTGCCTCCGGTACTTGATGTTGAACAGACGAATGGTGTGAGCAAAGCCGTTTTACAGCAAAGGGTAAAAGCTTTTTTATATGCAGCCGAGCTGGCCTATGGTGTAAAGCCTGTGATTTATACCAATGCTGATTTTTACAAAGCTTATTTGAGCGAAGAGTTTGATGATTATCCGTTATGGGTGGCGCATTACCTCCGGCCTGTTGAACCACGCATCAGCAGAGATTGGCATTTCTGGCAGCACAGCGAAAGAGGCAGGGTGAATGGTATTTCCGGCAAAGTTGATTTCAATGTATTTAATGGCGACAGTACTGATTTTGCAAAGCTTCTCCTGAAATAACTATTTTTGTAACCATTAAAATTAAAACATATGAAGAAATTGTTTGTAATCGCAACCTGTATTTTTCTGGTAAACATTGTTGCTGCACAAAATAAAACGGCTAACAGTCTTGACTATAAAACAGCAGTAGGTATAAAGTTTTGGAGTGGTGCAGGAATAACATTGAAAACATTTATCAGCGAAAAGAATGCATTGGAATTTATCGGGTACTTTGACCGTTATGGTACACGCATTACAGGTTTGTATGAAATTCACGGCAACCTCACTACAGAAGGAGGTTTAAAGTGGTATATAGGAGGCGGGGCACATGTGGGTTTATACAGGGGAGTAACAGCAGTAGGTATTGATGGAGTAGTTGGGTTGGATTATAAATTCAGTAACCTGCCGCTGAATATTGCACTCGACTGGCAACCGAGTCTTGAATTTGGCAGTGGCGATAGAAATGGATTTCATGGTAACTGGGGCGGACTTGCTGTACGCTACACATTATAACAAAACAATTCTGCAAAAAAGCTGTTGTACATTTTGTACAGCAGCTTTTTTATTTGCTTAATTTGTACACCTAAACGAACGTAATATGAGTGGGATGGAACCTGAAGTACAGGAATTTTTAAAAAGGATAGCCCAAACTGTATCGGTGAGTTTATTATTCTTTCTGCTGCACATGACAGTTGGTATCTATTTCAACTGGGCGTTTTTTGAAGGCAGCCCCCGTATTGGTAATATCATTTACTATTTTGTTTTTCTTGCATCCCTAGCCGGGCTGATTTATTTTTTTTACTGG
>JANOIQ010000176.1:0-7192 GCA_031407835.1 Chitinophagaceae bacterium | reverse complement strand
AAATTGCCAATATGATAATTTTGCTGCGCTATGAATATCTTCATGGTACAAATTTCACGAATTTCAGGCACAGAACCTCACAACAAACACATGAATCTTTCGTTAATCAGCAGCATGAAAAATCTTTTCTTCTTATCGGCCCTTATATTTCTCTTTTCCTGCAACGATCAAAGCAATGCACCTGATGTTTCCAAAATCAACGTCAATCTCTCTGTTCAGCGTTTTGAACAGGATTTTTTTGCCATCGACAGCAACAATACCAAAGCCGGATTAGCAGAATTGCAAAATAAGTACTCCACTTTTTTACCGTTGTTTGTCAATCATGTTTTAGGCCTTGGAGCATATTCAGATACGAATCAACTTATATTTGAAGGAAGTAAGCGTTTCCTGCATCTCAACAAACCAGTGTATGAAAAATCGCAGGAGTTATATAAGAATTTCAATCCTGTGAAAGAAGAACTGGCAAAAGGATTTCAGTTTGTAAAATATTATTTCCCTTCTTACCAGGTGCCGTCTATCATTACAACTGTTGGGCCGATGGATGCGTTGGCCCCCATGAGCAATAACGAACCAAGTCCCAATTATATCGGTGAAAATTTTCTGGCGGTTGGATTACAGTTTTACCTCGGGAAGGATTTTGCCATTTATAATGATGCAGGATATATCAGCAGTGTCGCTCCACAGTACCGCAGCCGCCGATTTACGAAAGAGTTTATTCCTGCTGATGTATTTACACTGGTGATTGATGATTTATACCCCGACAGCAGTAGCCGTTTTCCATTGATTGAACGTTTTGTTGAAAAAGGAAAACGATTATACCTGTTAAGCAAATTTCTGCCGGCAACAAATGATACGCTGCTGATTGGCTATACAGGAAAACAACTCGACTGGTGTAAAGAAAGCGAACGCAGTATTTATAACTTTTTTATTCAGCAGAATTTGCTGTATGAAATGGACCCTGCATTAACGCAGAATTTTACAACCGATGGCCCTTCAACACAGGGAATGCCCGAAAGCAGTCCGGGAAATATTGGAGCGTACCTGGGATGGGAAATAATAAAAGCTTATATCAAAAAACATCCGTCCATTTCGCCGGAACGGATAATGCAAACTCCCAACAAAAAGATTTTTAACGAATCAGGCTACAAGCCCCGATGAGGAAACTGAAGAAGATTGTCCCAACTGCTTTAACATTCTGAAATGTGAAGCAATTGCTTCCTGCATTGTAGGAATTGAGTGATAGGGAAGCTGATATTCTTTACATTTTTCTTCCACAATTTTACTGAGTTCGGGATAATGGATGTGACTTATCCGTGGGAACAGATGATGCTCCACCTGAAAATTCAATCCACCTGAAAACCAGGAAATGAGTTTATTCTTTGGTGCAAAATCAGATGTTGTTTTCACCTGGTGAGCAGCCCACTCGCTTTCAATCATTACTGGTTCAATTCCTGCATATTCAAACTCGGTTTCTTCCACCACATGAGCTAACTGAAATACAATAGCCAGTACAAAGCCGAGAACCAACTCCATTGTTAAATAGCCAACTGCCCATTTTCCAACGCCAACTATCCAGATGGGCAAGGCAACATAAAAAACAGCATAAAGCAACTTGCTTACCCAAAACAGGATATGCTCTTTTACATCCATCTTTTGCATGGAAGTAGTATTCACCTTTCGTTTAAAATATTTGTCAAAATCGAGATAAGCTACCCAGGCTAAAGAAGAAATAGCGTACAAAAACACTACATAAATATGCTGGAACTTGTGTGCAGGTTTCCATACCTGCGTGCTGCACTGTCGAAGAAGTGGACTTCTGGCAATATCATCATCCACTCCATCTACATTGGTATAGGTATGATGAATGATGTTATGCTTGAATTTCCAGATAAAGGCATTTCCACCTAAAGCATTAATAGAGTAACCAAACAATTCATTCACCCATTTTTTACTGCTGTAGCTGCCGTGGTTGGCATCATGCATCACGTTAAAACCAATACTTGCTAAAATCACTCCTAAAAAACCACATAATAACAAAGCAACCCAAACAGGCAATGTAACAGTGAGTAACGAAACGTATATCAGAATGGCAGCAGGTACCAAGACAATTGTCTTTATGTACAGCTTTACATTACCTGTTTTCTTTATCTGATTTGTTGAGAAATAATTTTCTACAGCCTGTTTCAGATCATTAAAGAACAAACTGCTTTTATTATTGAATGAAACTTTCGCCATATTGAATTGAAATTAAGGTTGCCTTTACGCCGCAGGATAGAGGCAAATAATTGGGCAAAACTACGCTAAAAAATTCATGAGCAGTATAGCTCTGCCGGCGAAATCAGGTAACATGCTGTTAATGTACGGGAAGGGGAGTTAATTACATTTGAACGGGGCAATCATTTCAAAGGATGGAATATGGGCCTGGAATTGCTTTTTGTTATGCTGGTTCTCCATAGAATATGTGCCCTCCATTTTGCCCATTTCAGTTTTTAAATTACAACCGCTGACGTACTGGTATTGATCGCCAGGCTGAATAACAGGCTGAACACCAACTACTCCTTCTCCATCTACTTCTTTATGCGATCCATTACTGTCAAAAATATTCCAGTGCCTGTGCAGCAGCTTTACCGGAAATATATTGTTATTCTCAATCGAAATACGGTAGGCAAACATAAATTCACCCGCCATCGGATTGCTGTAATCGGGTTGGTAAAACGTTTCCACACTAATGGTGACCCCCTCTGTAATTTTGGATACCATATTCAAATTTGATGTAAAATTAAACGAAATTCACAGAAGTCCTTATCTATAACTTAATAACCAGGAAACCTGTTATGCCTAAAACAACACACAAATACAACAATGGAGAAGTTACTATTGTTTGGAAACCGGAGGCTTGTATACATTCAACTCTTTGCTGGAAAGGGCTAAGAGAAGTCTTTGACCCGGCAAAACGGCCATGGATAGATCCCAACGGGTCAACAACAGAAAAAATAATTGAACAGGTTCGAAAATGTCCGAGCGGAGCCTTAAGTTACTATTTAACTGTTGAAAAAACAGATGAAGAAGATACTGCTGAGGGCTGATTTTCTATTGCTCCCACCACCAACCCATATTGGTTTTGCTGAGCAGCCAGGTTATGGACATTCCTGCAACCATTATTGATGAAACAACCATTAAAATAACAGCTCTTCTTTTCTTTCTTTTTTGGCTGCTCGATCCTGAAGCATCATAATACATGAAAAAGCTCCAGATTAAAGCCCCAAATGCCAGAAAAAAGAAGAATTTAAATAATTCTAATCTTGCGGTATAGGCACCAAGAAGAATGATAGACATAGCAGGTTAGTAATTTAAAAAGGTTGTTGGTCTTAAACGTAAAAATAATTAAAAATAGTACGCAGAGCGGTATTAGCCCCACTTCTTCGTTTTACTGTAACCATTCTTCAACAGATACTGCAGTACCCTGTCCCTTTGATCACCCTGCACAATAATTTCACGCTCTTTAACAGATCCTCCGGTGCCACAGAAATTCTTCAGCTGTTTGCCCAGTTTTTCCGCATCCTCATCGCTACCCTTAAACCCATCAACCAATGTAACTGTTTTACCGGCCCTGTGTTTGGTTTCAAGTTTTACACGCAGGTTTTGCTGTGCAGGCGGTAATGTTTCCTGTGGAATCCGTTCCTCTTCTTCAAATCGAAAAGCAGGATCGGTACTGAACACAAATCCTCTTGTATCAGGTTTATTCTTCTTTGACATTTGTTTGGTTTTAGTGATCAGATCATTTTTGCCTTTAAGCTCAGATCCAAACTTCTTGCCTGGTGAATCAATGCTCCAACGCTGATAAAATCAACACCGGTTGCTGCATACTCTTCAATATTATCGAGGTTGATTCCTCCGCTTGCTTCTGTTTCAAAGCGGCCGGCAATCAATGCAATTGCTTCTGTTATTTGTTCTGGCGAAAAATTATCGAGCATAATCCTGTCTACCTTACCAATAAGCAGTATTTTCTTTACATCAGCAAGAGTTCTTGTTTCTACTTCAATTTTTAAACCCGGCTTACCCGTCTGCACATATCTGTAAGCTTTTTCAATAGCCATTTCAAGGCCGCCGCAATAATCAATATGATTGTCTTTCAGCATAATCATATCATACAGTGCAAAGCGATGATTATATCCTCCCCCGATTGTTACTGCTTCTTTTTCCAGCAACCGAAAATTGGGAGTTGTTTTCCTCGTGTCAAGAATTTTTGTTTTATACCCCTTTATTTTTTCTGTGTACTTTTTTGTGAGGGTGGCAATACCGCTCATGCGTTGCATACAGTTCAATACCAATCGTTCACATTGCAGAATTGTATACACACTTGCTTCTACCTCAAAAGCCGCTTCGCCCTTCTGCATTGAATCTCCATCCTTCTTGTAAGCAATTAAAACACTGTCGGGCTGCTGAAACTGAAAGATTGCTTTCGCAACATTCATTCCCGCCAGCACTCCCTCTTCTTTAATCATCAAAACCGCCTGCCCTTTTGCATCGGGGGAAATAGAACTGAGTGTTGAATGATCCCCCTCACCAATATCTTCTTTTAATGCGGCAGTAATCAGCACCTGTAACAGTTCATTGTAATTTGCGATCATGCTGCAAAACTAAAGGAATTCATTCTTCTGCTTTTATTGCTGCAAATAAAAACCCCGCTGTGAAAGCGGGGTGATGTTGTATTGTTAGTAAGAGTTTTACTTCTGTTCAAATTCAACCCCCTGTATCAATTGCTTATCCCCCCGTGAACGCATGTAAACTGTTGTGCGATAGTTGCCACTGCTGGTAGTTAAAGTACCGATAATAAAATTAGAGGATGGATTACTGCCTGAATGCTGTACTTCAAAATTGCGGACTTTATTAAGTGTAAAGAAATCTTTCACCACCATTTCGGCCTGCCCCTTGCTGAATGTATTGCTTTTGCCCGGTATGCTTACATCTACCATATTATCGAAATATTTTGCCATTTTATCTGCACTACCCGATTTCAGCGCCGTAACAATATCATCTTTCTGAATAAATGAATATGAAAAAACGGTTAGCGAAATCAGCAACAGAAAATTGAAAACATTTTTTGTGCTCATACAAAGATTTTTAGATACAGATAAATACGAAAAACATGCCAAATACATAATTACTCAGACAATTAAAACTAATCAATTGCTGCTAATAACCGTTCTAATCAAATGATTTTGACTCAAATAAAGTAAATTTGAGGCTCTTAACTAAGTCGGGATATTTTTTTTCTCTGATCAGAAAGATTATTTACTACGGCGAAACTCGCAAACAATTCAAAATTAAATACAGATGAAAACGAAAAAAGCTATTCTGGTCATTATGGATGGATGGGGACTTGGACAGGTTAAATATGCAGATGCCATCCAAAATGCAAATGTTCCTTTTGTTACTGGTTTATATCAATACCCCAATACCACTTTAATTACCTGTGGCGAAGCAGTTGGTTTACCCGATGGCCAGATGGGCAACAGTGAAGTAGGTCACCTGAACCTGGGTGCCGGCCGGGTCGTTTACCAGGAGTTACAACGTATACATGTTGCAGTAAAGGATGGCGAATTTGCAGCAAACAAAATCCTGAACGATAGCATTGATTATGCAATTACTAATAAAAAGCCTCTTCATATTATTGGACTGGTGAGCGATGGCGGCGTGCATTCACACACCAGTCATTTGAAAGCCATCACCTCCCTTTGTAAAGCCAAAGGCCTGAACAATGTACTTGTTCATGCTTTTACTGATGGCAGGGATACCGATCCTAAAAGCGGATTAGGTTTTTTAACCGATGTACAAAATCACCTGAACCAAACCGTTGGAGTGATTGCATCTGTTACCGGGCGTTATTATGCAATGGACCGTGATAAAAGATGGGAACGTGTAAAACTGGCCTATGACGCACTGGTGAATGGTATTGGCGAAAAATCAGACGACGTATTGAAATCAGTTACAGCTTCCTACCAAAACGGAGTAACAGATGAATTTTTAAAACCAATCATCAGCAGCAAAACAGAAAATTCAAACATTAAAGATGGGGATGCTGTTATCTGCTTTAATTTCAGAACTGATCGCTGCCGTGAAATAACACAGGTGTTAACTCAGATTGATATGCCCGATTTTGGAATGCAAAAATTAAACTTGCACTATACAACCATGACCGAGTATGATAAAACGTATAAAAATGTTCATGTTATTTTTGAAACAGATAACCTGAATCAGACGTTAGGAGAAGTTTTGGAGCATTATGGTAAAACACAGATCAGGATTGCTGAAACAGAAAAATATCCGCATGTTTCCTTTTTCTTCAGCGGAGGCAGAGAACAACCTTTTGATGGCGAAAAAAGAATTATGATTTCCTCACCCAAAGTTGCCACTTATGATTTGAAACCGGAGATGAGTGCTTTTGAAGTTACAGAAGCTCTTATACCCGAAATAAAATCCAATTCGGCAGATTTTATTTGTTTAAACTATGCCAATGCCGATATGGTTGGCCATACCGGTATTTGGAATGCTGCCATAAAAGCAGTGGAAACAGTTGACGGCTGTGTAGAGAAGGTGGTAACAGCAGGGTTAGAAAACGGCTATACTGTTTTTCTTACTGCCGATCATGGAAACTCTGATTACATGATCAACGAAGACGGCACACCGAATACAGCACATACTTTAAATCCTGTACCGCTTTTCATTATCGATAAAGACCCGGAAGTAAATAGGATGAATGGAAATATAAAACCGGGAAAATTGGCTGATATTGCTCCAACTATTTTAACGATTATGAATTTGCCCATACCAAAAGAAATGACCGGAGAAGTATTAATTTAGCAAAACTTCAAAAATCATTTATGAAAAAATTTCTGAAAGTAGCTGGATGGATATTACTTATTGCTGTTATCGGTATACAGTTTTTCAGGCCCGCTAAAAACCTTGAAGCTTCAGTTTCTGCTAATCATATAAGCAATCTTGCTGCCATACCGGCTGATGTAAATACAATTTTAGAAAAAGCTTGTAATGATTGTCATACAAACAATTCAAAATATCCATGGTATTTTAATATTCAACCGGTGGGTATCTGGATGAATGGGCATATCAAAAACGCAAAAAGCAAATTGAATTTTTCTGAATACACTGATAAACGACCAAGATACAAGTA
>JANOIQ010000104.1:0-15600 GCA_031407835.1 Chitinophagaceae bacterium | reverse complement strand
CATTTAATTACTGAAACTGATTACCAAACGATATTAGACCAATACAATGATATACTTAAAAGGTATAATGATGCGAAACAATTATTTGCGACAACTCAATCAAATATTGTTGACTACTTAAAAATAGAAGCAAACAAAACAGTTAGTAATTACATACAAGGGCTTAAAGATAATTCGGAAGTAAAAAAGGTTTTTGAAGCAATTTACGGTGATGGGACTGATGCAAATATCGGGTTAATAAAAGAAGTAAAAGGTATCAAAGTTCTCTATGAAAATAAGTACAAAGATTATTTAGACTATGTAAAAGCGGAAGGAAGCAAAGCAGAGCAAAGCATATATGATGCAATAGGAACATACATAGCAAATCATCCTGATGAAGTGGAGAAAGTGAGAGAAGCACAAAACATTTATCGGTTACTCACTTCAATCAAACAACAAGACCTTACCTATAATTGGAGTACCGATCGTTTTAGAGACATCAACTTTGGAATTGTTTCATTCAAGAAATTCTCAAACCCAAATACGACTTTAAAGGTAGATGTAAAAGCAACCACCTATTTCACATCAGGTAAATTTCCGCCTGCTATAGAAAAGGTAGTAACCTATTCTGAAAACAGATTTACAAATTTCGGTATCAGTTTTTTTAACAGCCTCACAGTTAATTTTAATGAAATAAGTTTTATTGCAGGGTCAGACCATTCAACACACTTTGATGTAAAAATTAAGGATGTAAAATTTGATGGTGCTTTATCATTTGTGCAAGCCTTTGAGAGTTGGCTGCAAACAATGGGTAAGGGTTTGATTTTACAATTGCATGGTGACCATGTTGCATTGGGTTATTCCCTTGCGATACCAGCAATCAAAACACCTGGGTTCAACATCTTTAATCTCTCTTTAAATTTTGACTTACGAGTTTACTTTGACAAACGACCTTTACGCTTCGGATTTTCATTGGCAAGGCCAGATTCAAAATTTGGTATTGCTGTCGGCATCTATGCAGGTTTCGGTTTCTTTGGCATTATAGCCGACCCTAAGAAGGGAATTGTTGAAATTGATTGTGCATTAGAAGCCGGAGCCTGGGCAGGAATTAGCATTGGGCCTATTTCGGGTGAAGTTAAATTAGCTTTTGGCTTCAGATATACTAAGAATGAGTTTGGAGTAAGATTAGAGGGCTACATAGTTGCAGAAGGTAGATTAACAGTTTGGATACTTGAAGTATCAGCCCGTATTTACTTAGGTATTGTAAGTGAAAATAGTTATGTGGAAGGTGTTTGTACTGTTACTTATTCGGTTAAACTTGGTTTCATCAGCAAATCTTTCTCTGGTAGTTTCCATAAGAAAATTGCAGGAGCAAGTAGCAATAACCAAGGAGAGCATACAAAAACATTAAGGCAGTTTGGTGTTGATATGAATTTAATTACTGTATCTGAGTCAAGCTATACTGGAGAAGCATTATTAGCCTCCTTAACAAAAAAAGCAGAGGGTGAAGAAGTATTAGAAACAAATCCTGTTTCAAGAGAAAACTGGGCAAAATTTATTAATGTATTTTAATTCAAAATATCATGGCACAACAAAATAAATTCTTAGGCTTTGTTTTACCCAATGGAATAATTGAGGGTCAAACTAACGATACAATCAAAGAAGGTATAGATATTTCAGTATCTGTATGCTATTACATTAATAAAGAATATGAGGGGCTTGATTCCGATCATCCCAAGTACACAGATTTTTATAATGCTTTGCAAGGCTTAAAAGAGGAAAAAGCAATTTCATTTATGCTTGATAACGCCCCTATAGGTATTGAAGCAAATGATAAAAGTCCGTTTTCATTTTTGGGAAATGAAATAAATGATTTTGATATTATACAGCACAAAAGCTTAAAAGATATTTTATGGGAAGCCATTTTCCCACTAAGGAATAATTCAATAAAAGTAAATCCAGAAAGTAAAATATCTCGAAACGCAATTGGAAAAATAAACAATCTATTTGGAGAAAATAATGGTAGTTTATATCATTTGAATTCCTTTTTAACTCCTGAATTCCGATTGCATGATAATGCTTTCATAAATATTGAGACTAAAAGAAAAAACAGTGATTTAACCCAACTCGAAGCATCAGATATTTTAACTAAAGCAAATGAATTTGGCTTGTCGCAAATGAAAATATCTTATGCCAATAACTTAGCGTTTTTGAAAAGTACATCCCACGGAAAGGCCTTTATTAAAAGCTGGTCAAAAGATATCGAAGCAGTCAATAGAGCCTTAATAGCACCTAAGGGAAAGGAAGTTTCGATAACTGCTATGCTAACAAAGTACTATACAGAATTATTAGACCTTAAAAAAGAATCCATCAAAAGTTACTTAATTGAAAATAGTATTGACATCGATGAAGTAATAAATAACTACACTTCTGCATCACATGAAGTAAGTTTAATGAGGCTAATGGGCTTGATTCAAGATTTTAAAATTAAAATCCCGAAAGCAAAAATTGATACTGGTTTTTTCAATCTTAGTTTCAAAATAAGTGGCAATGATATTAGTGAAGATGTCTTAGAAGCGGTAACAAAAATAAATATTGTCAAACAGGGTAATAAGTATGCTTTTTTAGTTGCTGATTCTCAAATTCCAAATGCGACAGACAGCAAAAAATCTACTTATTACAATAACTCAATTTTAAGACGAATTCCAATTGTAGATGATGTTGAAAGGAATGACTACGCATCAAAATTGATTCGAGTGGATAAAATGGCAATTGAAAATAAACTAAAAGAAAGAAGTAAGAAAATAAATAATGGTGAAAAGATTGAACATGATGATTTGGGTGATGCACTTACAAGAGGAATTTTGTTTACAAATCCAATACTAAATAAAATTATTACACCACAAGTTTTAACTGACGCTTTGGCAAATGACGGCTTGACTGATGATTTTACGATTCGTGGGCATAGAATCGGATTAATCCAAATTATTTCTGACACAAATAATGCACTACTATATCCTCTTACAAAAAGAGATATTTCGATTAGTGTTGACAATAAAATTAAACCCATTTTCAAATCAAGAAATTTTGAAGGATGTATTAGTTTCGACACTCCATCACAGTATATGCAAGATGGTGAAATTAATTCCGCTATCAGTGATGTTTTGTTTGAATATTCAGGAGAATTGCTTTCACTAAAAAGTGCCTTTTCAAAAGCTAACAAAATTGACAATGCAGAGCACACGGTAAATAAAATAAAATACAATCATGATAGTGGATTATTTAAATCACAAGCAAGATTTGAACTTCCATTTAAAAGTTACGACCGAACTATCGGATTCTCACATTACCCATTTAATGAAGTAGAAACTAAAACAAATTATTTAACAGTATCCTATGATATTCCGAAGGACTTTACACAAAAGAACTCACCGAAATTAAGATTCGGAAAAAATTATTCATTTGTAGTCTATCAAGAGTATTTGAATGGATGGGCTTTGCCAATAAGTGAAACCAAGAAAAATATAATACAACTTACACTATCAGATTTAGCAATTCCTTCTGGTAAGGTAAATAGAAAATTTGTTCCAAATGAAATTCTTTTTAATCCATTAGAAAGCAAACAAGCTATTCAGATATTTCATAGAAAAGAAGTTCATGATGAACCATCAAAACCAATTGCAGAAAGAGCATCGTTAGAACACCTAATTGTAAGGAGTGATAGCGGAGAGGACTCCAAGCCCATAATTGATGAAAGACATATTCTACCGCCTAAAATCGAATTTGAACATGCCTTCTGGCATAATCTACTATCACCTCCAAAAATGGATTCAGATGAATCATTTGAATTAAAGCGAAGACACAATTGCAAATTCCATGACAAATTAGCTTACAATAAATTTACGGATGAACTTGATTCAAATGGGAATAATAAAACATGTCCCGAAGGTTGTGAATCATATTGTGGCGGCACTCACATGAAACCGTATTATTCAGACAAGCATATTACACCACGGTTTTTAACAGACCCGACAGTAGTTGGTTTTAAAATAAAATTATTTTGGGATAAGGAGTGTTTAAAACCAATAGCTTTAAATAAATACGAACCGGAACTTATTAGTTATGGTGGAACATTAGGAGTTGAACCCAAAAGTTATTTATTAAGAGTGGCTGGGGCAACAGAAGTAACCTTTATTGAAAACCATGATTGGTGGGAGGTATTAGAAATTTTCTTAAAAAAAGGTGTGATGGCTTATGCTAAAATTACCAATGAAATTGAAAGCATATTTTATAAAAAATATATTAACGATGGCTGGTGGAAGGATTTAGAAAAGATATTTACTCCAGAAGATTTGCTAAAAATTCAGAATAGTAAAAATATACCAAAACAAATTTCTCTTACCCATGCAGTAAAACTACCATTAATAACACCTGAAATAATAAAACTTTCTTCAACTCCAAATGACCATAAATATGTTGAACACATTAATGAATGGTTGAAGAAAAAAGAATATGAAATCTATAAGTTAGAGGAAAATATTATTGCAGAACGCATTGACAAAACAACGAAAAAACCCTTAATTAATTCATCATTTACAAAGGTTGAATTGTTTTCCCATTTTGAAAGATTAGATGCTATCAGAAAGATTGAGTTTTTAAAAGACATTATCCCAACTGGTGCTTTAGAACTATGGATGAGAAAGGAAGAATTTATTGATGACCCTAACCAAATTGTACTGTCAAGCAGTTCGCCAACAAATCATTTGCCTAACGAACCAGTTGTTCCTTTCAAAAATCAGAAAAATGTTTTCAATCTTGATTATAAAATTGAGTTCTCAAATGAAATCATGGCTCAATTAAAAAACATTAAACACGTTCAAGACATTGACGGTATTAACGATGAGTTCCGTTCTCTTATTACAAAACTAAATCTTGCATATGATTTCAAGACAACAAAGTTTGAAGAAAGAGAATATTATTTGAAGGATATTTCAAAATTCAAAGGATTCTTTACGGATGAAAAATTTTCAGACAATGGTCAAGTAACAGCTATTGATAAACTTGAAGAGTTTGTACTTCCTAAAAGAGAAGATGTAATGAATGATTCCAAATTGCGGTTCAAAGTAATTGTGTTGAACAACCGGCAACCGAACAAACCTGATGTTGCTTTTGCTGTTACAACCATTCAGGAAACAAGGTCAAACCCTTCAAGCCAAAGAACCATTTCAATTCAGAAGGGTAACATTGTTACAATTTATTTAAAAAGAGGAAGATTAACATCAGGCAAAGACGAAAGAGTAGGAATTATTGCAGATGCTGCTGGTCTTTATAATAAATTATTCAAAGACAATGATTGGATTTCTAAAGTTGGTCGGGACATTATTTCGGATAAATCTTCAAACAGAAGTCAATATCTGCAATTTAATGATATTGTTATTCCTGAGCAGAACGATTACGAAGTTGAGTTCGATAATGAGTTAGGCATTTATCATTTCCTTCCTCAATTTGATGTTGAAAAGCAACTATGGAAATTTGAAGTTGAATTAAATATTAAAACAAAAGACGAAGATGGAAACAAAAAGGACTTACATAATCCGTTTATTAATTTTTCGATTGTTCATTATCAACCTTTCTCACTAAACTACAATGATAAAACTGCTGATGCAAGTTTGATTGAACTAAAAAATGATTGCAGAATTTCTGATGTAGAAAATTCAACATGGTGCTATCTTTTGCCTGAAAGAAAACTTTCAGTTTTCTTTGACACACCCAATTGGATGTTTGATGATTTTGGTGATGTTGATTTAACCGTTTCTTTTGACCATGAATCTTTACATCATTTCAATACTCAAAGAGACATTGGCTTTATCCGACAAGATGTTTGGATTGTTCGTTCTAACTTTATCGTAACAGTTCAAGGTAGCGTTGATGGAATAATTTGGCATTCTGTAGGGTCATGGCTTGATAATGGAAAATCAGAAGTTGATGCAAAGACTTTAAATTACAATCACCCTCTTTTGTCTGAGGAAATTCTTAAAAATGAAGAGAACTTAGCAAATCTAAAATTAAAATTCACGAAATGGGCGAATCCTATAGACACTCAACACTCTTATAAATATTCTAATTTTAGGGTTCGTTTTATTGAAGTAGAATGGTTTTCAAATGAAACATGGGATGATGTACTTAAAAGAAACGAGAAACTATTAACCACAGATATTGTGGACAATGAAGAAATGAGAATTAGATTTGTAGAGATAATTTATTAAAAACAATCTATATGAAAATAAAGTCTATTAGTTGGATGGGTTTAACTTTTCTTGTTTTTTTGTTCTCATCATGTTCAAAAAAGAAAATTGTAAAATTGGAAGTGGATATTACAACTGATTCAACTTCTTTAAAGAGGGATAAATCAAATATTCTAATATCTTTTTATGAGGCCAGTGCTTCCACAATTAAGTATAAAAACATCAATGCTATTTCATATGCGAAAAAGTATGCTGGTTTGAACAATAATTCTTGTGGCATTTATAACAATAATCCTTCTGCAAATTTGAGTGATTGTGCTCATTTTATTTCCCATTGTTTAAGTAACGGAGGCATTGAAATTAAAGCTCAAAACTCTGATTATTCAATTTGCAAAGATGGCTTATGTTATAGGGTTGCAGAGTTAACTTCCGCTTTGGAAAAGCTCTCACAATCATATAACAATGTCCAGCAAATAAGTATTGATGATGCTATAATAGGTGACTATGGGTTTTTTAAAATACCAGTTGTTAAACCTACCCATGCTTTTATGATTTGTCAACCAGCAGCTAATACAGACGATATAACTATATATGCTCATACAACTAATAGGTCATGTTCTAAACCAGAACCTAAATGGTATCAATTTTTTGGGTCGGCTTACAGGATAACTGATGCGAATTAAAATGTCTAACTAACATATAAAACATAAAAATATGGCAAACAAAATTATTGATGTTTCGTCCAACAATGGGCAAATTGACTGGAATGAGGTTGTTAACGATGGAGTTTCAGATGTAATTATTCGTTTATCCTTAGGCTACGGTGATAAAGATGTTATGGTTGAAAAATATGCGAAAGACGCAGTTTCACTGGGTTTAAGTGTTAGTTATTATCACTTAGCCTACCCAGATAAAAGACCAGGTACTTTGGAAGCTGATGCTAAGCAAGAGGCAGATTATTTTACAAGTCTATTTCTGGCAGGGCAAATGCCATCTCCCAAGTGGCTTGCAGTGGACTTGGAAAAAATGAGTAACGGATGGGATACACCATTAAATAAGACGGAATATTTGAAATGGTTACAGGTGTTCCTTAGTCAGGTTTACTCAAATACAGGTATAACCTGCTTGATATATTCAAACAAACCATATCTTGATGCCCATCTTCCAGCAAATCATGGCCTTGGAGCTCTTCCATTATGGATTGCAAATTATAATAACGTTGCCGCCCCTCCTTTGCCGACAGGTTGGTCTCAATATTTTTTATGGCAATATTCCGAAACAGGTTTAGTGCAAGGTATTAATGGAGGTGTTGATCTAAATATCCTAAGTCATACTGTTTTCTTGGAGCGATTGAGTAAAAAACATGTTATTCTAAAAAAGGAATATAAGTCTTTATCTAAACTAAAAGGAAAGACTATTTTACAAGATGTTTTAACAAATCAATTATCGTTACAGCAGATTTATACTAAGATTAATTCAAACAATAATTCCCCCTTTTTGAAAGAGCTAATTGTTGCTATTTGTTGGGCTGAAAGTAGCTTCAAACCAGATAGTGTCGCAGGTAGTTCAACTTCAAAGGGATTGATGATGATGAATGAAGGTGCAGTTGATACTGTTAATGCAAATACACCTACAGGTGTTCATTTTGAGTATGCCGATATGTTTAATCCGGATTTAGCAATTGCATGTGGCACATGGTATTTGAAAATTCTATTTACAAAACCTGATTTCGGTTGTCAAGGCGACAAAAGAAAAACCTTGAAAAAATTTAGAGGTAGTGGTGATTTTATCTATGCAGATAAAATTATCGCTTGCGAGAGCTGCCTGCAATCCACTGTAGTTTTAAATCAACAAACTTGCCTTAATCAAATTCATACTTAATCCCCCCCCCAGCCAGCCCACAAGCACGGCTTATGCAGTGGCTAACCCACAAAGCCAGCCCTTCCACCGCATCTATGGTGTTGCCGCCATTTTTAACTGTCATACTTTTTGTGGCTATGCAGCCAACGCTTTTCGCACATTGCCTGTTCCGCTTCGCTACACAGCCAAAGAGCCAAGCCAACACAAGCATAGCAACAAAAAGACGCTGCACTCCAACCACCACCACCGTTTCGCTTATGCCAGTATAAAACTTGGCGGAAGCATACTTAAACATAATGCGGTCTTATGTGTTCGCTTCGCACAGCCACCCATCGCTTATGCAAGCATCCCACCGCAGTGGCTGTCACATAAGTCGCCATTATGTTAAGTAGCCAACACCATAGCATCCCGTGAAAAACGGGATGAAGCCGTGCTTTTTGCCACCGCACCCCCCAAGAGCCACACACCCCGCCACCCTTTCAATGGTGCAGTAAAAAATAAAGCATGATTTGTTTTATGGCCATGTGCTTGCGGTAGGTTCATTCACTTCATCTCCATTCCGTTCAGGCGTTCCGTTCTTTCCGCTTCGCTTCATTCTCTACACTATCCTTCACTACATTCCGCCTACGTTCATTTCACCAACCTCAGCACCGCACAGCAAAAGCAATTCCCTCTCTGCATTCCGCAAAGCCATCACACAGGCTTTCCGTGTCATGGCGTTTGCTTATCCCTCGCCACATTGGCTTTTGTTTTTTGAAAAGTTACAAAAGCCGCCAATGCTTCTAAGCAAACTGCTCATGCCACTCCAAGCCACCAACCCGGTTTGCTCCATTCCGTTCAGTCATTGCATTTGCTCTTGACCCACCGCACGATTGAAAGCGGTATGCTTTATTTTTTCCTGCGTAGTGTTTACCCCAGCCGACCCACGAAAGACATCTCCGTTCCAATTGAAATTTAATAGCGATTGATAAGCATTGTAGAAATACAATTCGGATTTCTTTTTTCTAAAGAAGAATAGAAATTGAAAAGATGATCCTGAAAAAAATAAAAATAAAAAGTGCAGCAAAGGTAGGTGGCTGGCACAGCCCAACGCTTGAAAAAAACCAAAAGACTACGGCATAATGAAAGGCAAATAATCTGTTTATTTTTTTATTGGTATTTGCCTTTCACCCTCGGGACTTATTCCGTTTCCTTTTGGTTTTTTAGCCACGCCACCTCTGCAATTGCTTTCTTTTTTTTTCTGTTTTTTTTCTTTGTCAAATTATATATGTGTTGCGTAGCGTAAGCGAAGCAGGGCAGTTGCAAAGATTCAAAGCAGCTTAAAATTTAAAGCTACAATCATGCACAGTCCAAAGTTTCAAACGTACAGCCCAAAAAATCAAGCCACAGAGTTTGAGTTTTACATCCTTTGTAAAGGATTAAACAGCGGTAAGCCTCTTACTGCACCATGTCCAAATTCATTTGTTTGCATCTGCAAAAATCAAAAGCAAAGGGATTTTTATTTCTGGCTGCTATTCGGTTTGTGGAAAGCAAAGCATTTTCATCAGTTGCTCACTGGTTCCGTTATTCCGTTTATTCGGATTGTTGAATTTAAGCAAGAGGTAAGCACTCAGGCAGCAGTGGTAAGCACACAGGAAAGCGAATACACCGCAACCGTTGATAAAATCAAACAACTGGAAGAAAGGGAAAAGAATATCCGGCAGCAATTGGCTTTAATAAATGACCTGAAAAGAGCCATGATTTACCGGCACTTAAAAAGCAAAATGTAGGGCAGCCCCTTACATGATACTGCTCGTTGCATAAATAAATTTTCATGTGCAAAGGTAGCATGGCGGGCAGACGCACAAAGCCAACCTAAAAAAACCAAAAGACTACGGCATAAACACAGACCCACCGCACAAGGCTATCATTTATTCCGTTTCCTTTTGGTTTTTTTATCCGCCATGCTGAGAGATGCACATAAAATTTATTTATTATGCAAAAGCATCCACGTATCAGTTCCGGCAGCCATCCAGGCATTTGCCCATTTACTCCGCAGGTCCTTCATCAGTTCTTGCAGCTTTCACCTCATGCTTATAGCCGCTATGTTCGCAGGTCGGCTATCATTGCCCAGCATCACACAGGTGTTAAGGTTTATCGCCTTCCTTGCGGTTGTTGCCTTTGGCGTTATCCATCAGGTGTTCGCCAGCTTTCAGCATTGCCCTTTTAGGGGCTTTGCTTAAAAGAAAAAGCCCCACCAAATCGGCAGGGCTTTTTCCTAACTGAAAGAACGAACAATTTTTACGCAGCATCAACGATGTTCAGCACGTTATATGAGCCATTTTTAAGCGAATACTGAATGCCATTCACTTCCTGAAAGAACTCAATCAGCATCAGGTAAAACTTTGTTCCTGTGCCAGCGGGAACACCGGCAGGAGTAAGTGTTACAGGAGTGTTGGTTCCATCAATCGGCAAGTTGGTAACAGGACTGTACTCAATTGCACTGATTTCGTTGGTGAAGTCAACATTTGCAAAAGCACCTTTCATGCTGATATGTGTAGCCCCTGAAGGATACGAAATATCATTAATCGGCACAAACGCAGGAATGTTGATTACCCCGGAAAGAGGCACAACGGTGAACGGTGCAAACATTACACCACTCAAAAGAGCTTTGTCATTGAAATCAAAATCTTTCAACAAAGTCAATGCAGCAGGATCAGCAATACCATCGGCAACAGTACGTTCACCACGAACAGAAGCCACATCGTAATTTTTGATTT
The DNA here is from genome assembly GCA_031407835.1 of Chitinophagaceae bacterium. GTDB lineage: Bacteria > Bacteroidota > Bacteroidia > Chitinophagales > Chitinophagaceae > Lacibacter. The sequence continues at coordinate 4,757 of JANOIQ010000104.1, read as the reverse complement.
GCGTCATGATTTGAGTCAAACGACTGGTAACACGATTGTCAGCAGCGTTCATCATCAAATTACGAACTGCATTGCGAAGAACTTTACCGGCAGTTGCGGAGCTTCCAAATTCAGAACCGTTTTCACGGGTACGCTGAAAGTTTGGATCATTTGCAATACGGTCAGCAGAAACACCACCTTTGGTTTTCACCAAGTGACCATCTTGTGTTTTGTAGAAGGTCAACTCATCCAGAGTCCCTTCAATTTTTAGAATACCTTTTAATTTTGCCATTGCTTTAAATTTTTATGAGTTAGTAAAACCGTTTCTTTTTTAGCTGTTTTATCAGCATTTGAAAACAAAAATAGAAGCAGTATTTAGGCTATGCAAAAGTTGAAAGTCATCCGTTCCGTTTCTTCCGCATTATTCCAACAAACACACTTTCACCGCCTATGAAAATGATTTATATTTGCAGTATCACTTTCATATTTGAAGTATATCATCGGTATGGATAGTGTATAAAGAAGTATAATTGAAATAATGAATAGACTGTGCATTTATCCGAAGGACATTCAGGTAATCACAGGCAGAAGCGACAGGTATGGAAGAAACCTCATCAAGAAGATTAAAGATCACTTCAAGAAGCAGCAGCACCAGGTTGTTACTGTTGATGAGTTTTGCCAGTACATGGGCTTGCAATCGGAGACGGTTGCAAAGCAACTTAGGTAAGTAGAAATCTTATCTTTGCTTTTGTCTATGATAAGGCACAGCACACCCTACCATCAACAAAGATTTTTCTTTTCTTTGTGTAGCGTTTTCCCTTGCTTAATCAGTTGTTGTTGGCTATTTGTTGCCCAATCTTCGGAAAGCCCTGATATATAAGGGTTCACTATTTTTTGTATCGGAAAGTAATTAATCTGCCATTCTTAATTATACATCTGTCTTTAAACTACTTATGTAAATAGGTTTTGTTGTTTTTTATTGCCTGACCATCCTTTTTTATGTATATCTTTTGCCAGATTGATGCTTAGTTTTTTAATTTGTTGCCAAAGCAACAAATGACGAAATGATGCTATACACTGCAACATAGGGCAACAACCTTCTACTTTCAGCTACATAAGGCAACGGAAAATGAGTAGTAATATACGCTAAGAAAAACTTGCAATTAATGCGTATCTGCTATTCTTAACAAATACCCGCCATTTTTCAATTTCCATACAACTGAAATCTTAATTAAACTGCAATATTGTGCTGTATTTAATATATATGGATAAGCTGTTATCTATACCTGTTTTGTTCCTGTTAAAGAAATAGTTCGTAGTCTTTTCTGTTGAATTTCCCCTGCATCAGCTCTGTTTTGACAAATCAGGGTGCTTTTTTCTCCATTACAATTGCCCTGCATAGGTATTTTTTTTATATCTTGAATGCTTCTGCTTAAACCAAAACGTAACATGAGAAAATCTTTACTCTTCTCCTTTTATTTATTTATTTGTGTTGCTGCATACTCTCAGCAAAACCTATGGCAGCAAATGGATGAAAATTTGCTTTCGGCTGATCGGTTTCCAAATGGAGCTAAACCCAAAGCGTATAAAGTATTTCAGTTGAAGTCATCAATAATGGCAGAAGAACTGAAACGGGCTCCATCAGAAAAAAATGTATCTGCATCAAATTCTTCGTTTATTGTTTCCGTTCCAAATGCTGAAGGAGTAATAGAACGGTATAGAGTTGTGAATGCCCCTGTGATGCACCCCGATCTTGCAGCAAAATATCCCGGTATTCATTCTTATGCAGGGAAAGGAATTGATCGGCCCAATTCCACTATCCGTTTCAGTATGGGAATGGGCAGGTTTCAGGGCATGATTCTTTCTGCTGACCGGCCAACAATTTATATCGATCAATCTGATGAAAAAAAACAACTGTACCTGGTTGTTTCAAGAAAAGAAATCATTGATTATAAAAATGAGTTTAGATGTTTCACGGATGATGCAAATACAATGCAGCGTTTAAATGAAATGCCCGAAGCACAAAATGCAACGGATGGTAAACTGAGAACTTTTCGTCTTGCACTCGCTTCAACAGGCGAGTTTTCACAATTTTGGTTAAATGGAACAGAAACTACCGACGTACAGAGAAGGGGAAAAGTGCTGGTGGCAATGAATGCTGCAATGACACGGGCAAATGGAATTTATGAAAGGGATTTTGCAATCCGTATGGTACTGATTCCTAATAATGATCTCATCATTTATTTAGATGCTTCCAGTGATCCATGGAACGGGGAGCTAAACGTTACCACACAAAATACTATAGATGCACAAATTGGTGATGCCAATTATGATATTGGCCATTTGGTACACAGAACCAGTGATAACGGTAATGCGGGTTGTATTGGTTGTGTTTGTAAATCAGGTCAAAAAGGAAGCGGATTTACCTCGTATAATAATCTGAATAATTTTGACTGGTTTGTAGTGGATTATCTCACACATGAAATGGGGCATCAGTTTGGAGGCAACCATACATTTACATTCAGTAATGAAGGAACAATAGCACAAGTAGAGCCGGGAAGCGGCAGTACTATTATGGGTTATGCTGGAATTACAGGTGCTGTAAATGATGTGCAGCCGCACAGTGATGATTATTTTCATGCAGTAAATATTCAGCAAATAACAAACTATATAATTAATGGAGCCGGTACCTGTGCCACAATCATAAATACAAATAACAATGCACCAACTGCAAATGCCGGAACTGATTACACCATTCCCCGCTCCACTCCATTTGTGTTAACCGGAAGCGGAAGTGATGCAGATGCTGGTGATATTCTTTCTTATAACTGGGAGCAAACTGATGCGAGGGCAACAGGATCTTCAGTTGTACCATCTGCCACAGCTACTGCTGGTCCGCAATTCCGCTCGTTCCTTGCAACACTAACTCCCGCAAGAACAATTCCTCAATCAGCAACAATACTAACTGGGGCAAATGGACAAAAATGGGAAGTACTTCCTTCAGTTAACCGCACACTCAATTTCAGGTTGACCGTAAGAGATAATCATTTAAATGGAGGCGCAACACAAAGTGATAATATGGTATTGACGATTACCAATACTTCAGGCCCTTTTTTAGTTACTGCTCCTAATACAACCGGCATATCCTGGAATGCAGGTTCAACACAAACAATTACCTGGGATGCAGCGAATACAACTTCAGCACCGGTTAACTGCGCCAATGTTGCGATAGATCTTTCAATTGATGGAGGACTCACTTTTCCCATCACCATACTTGCCAGCACAGCAAATGATGGAAGTGAAGTGATATCTGTTCCAAATAATCCAACAGCACAGGCAAGAATCAGAGTAAGAGCAGTTGGAAATATTTTCTTTGATATTAATAATGCAAACTTTACAATCGTTGCTTCCACACCCGGATTTGATTTTAATATACCTGTAGCTGCAACTGTATCATGTGCATCATCTGTATCTGCAACCGTTCAACTTGGTGTAACTTCCATACTTGGGTATACTACTCCCGCTGATCTTTCAGCTATTGCAGGAGTTCCTGCAGGAACTACTGTAGGGTTTAGTTCAACCTCTGTAACACCCGGTACTAATGTTGATATAACATTGAACAATACAAATACGCTGGCATTCGGTAATTATGATATCACCATACAGGGTGTATCGGGTTCCATTACAAAAACAAGAGTTATCCGTTTTACAATACAACCGGGTACGAGCCCTGCTGTTTCAAGTAGCCCATCTTCTCAAACAATATGTGCAGGAGGTAATATAATATTTACGTCAGCTGCAACAGGAGCGTTGTCACAACAATGGCAATTAAGTATTGATGCTGGTAACACTTGGAGTAATATTGCCGGACAAACAGGAACCAGTTATACAGTTAATGAAGCAGCGGCTATTCAAAATAACTACCGTTACCGTTGTGTATATACCGGGCAATGTAATACCAGCAATACAACAGCTGCAGTATTAACCGTACAAACAGCACCTGTTGTTTCAACTCAACCTGTTTCTGCAACTATATGTGCGGGCAGCAACAGAACATTTACTGTGTCTGCTAGCGGATCTTCACTGAGTTATCAGTGGGAGTTAAGTACTGATGGGGGTTCAACATTTAATCCAATTGGTGCTGCCAATACAAACAGTTATACTGTTTCAGCTGCAACCATCACACAGAACAATTACCGTTACCGTTGTATTGTCAGTGGTGCCTGCACTCCTGCCGTAACTTCTAACGCTGCAACGCTGAATGTTTTCAATGCAGTTGCAGTCAGTAATCAACCGGCAGATATTACTATTTGTTCAAATAGCAATACAAGCTTTACTGTTGCAGCAACAGGATCTGTTGTTGGCTACCAATGGCAGGAAAGTACAGATGGTGGATCTTCTTACAATAATATTGGAGGAGCAACAAATGCAACACTTCCGCTTACAGCAGTCACAAGCGGACAAACCGGTTACCGTTACCGTTGTGTAATTTCAGGAGGGTGCAGTAACGCCACTTCCAATGCGGCCATACTTACCGTACAAAATACACCGGCATTTTCTGCACAGCCATCATCAAATAATATTTGCCAGGGAAGCAGTAATACATTTTTTGTAACAGCAACAGGAGATGTGCTTACTTATCAATGGCAGTTAAGTACAGATGGCGGTACAACTTTTACTAATATCAATGGAGCAATTGTAAACAGCTATCCTGTAACCAATGCAACTGTTGCACAGAATAATTACCGGTACCGTTGTATTGTAAGCGGAGCATGTAC
>JANOIQ010000085.1:0-27177 GCA_031407835.1 Chitinophagaceae bacterium | reverse complement strand
TATTTCTTTGCATACAAACAATGGATTAGCTCCCCTTTAGGGGTGGGTGGGCAGGCACCGGTTATTTCTGTACCCAGTGGTAATTTTGGAAATATCTGTGCAGGAATACTGGCGCATATCAGCGGACTGCCGGTGAAACATTTTATTGCTGCCTGTAATGCCAATGATGTGGTAACAAGATTTATGCAAACAGATGGCTCCGCTCCGCTCACCAGTTTAATTTCATCAAAAGCGGTTGCAACTATTTCCAATGCAATGGATGTAGGTAATCCAAGCAATTTCGTTCGTATACTTGAATTATTTCATCAGCAGTTTCCTCAGCTGAAAGAAAAATTAAGCAGTGTAAGTATCAGCGATGATGAAACAAGAGCAACCATGAAACGTGTGTTTGATGAAATGGGATATGTTCTTGATCCGCATGGAGCAGTAGGATATCTTGCTTTGGAAAGATACCTGCACGAACAAGCAGGATTGAAAGGATTTTTTTTAGAAACAGCACACCCCGTTAAGTTTTATGATGTGGTTGAGCCCGTATTAAATCAAACAATTGAATTGCCGGCAGCGGTGAAGGAGATAATTGATCTGCCAAAAAAATCAACTATTGTTGACGCATCATATGAACAACTCAAAGATTATTTAAAAACAGTTTTATAGGTCTTTTCTTATTGTCACTTTTCTAATCTAATCAGGAAAGCATGGCAGTAATTTAAATATGTATTTTTTTGAAGTCTGCCGTGTTAATTTCATCAACATAACTTCTTTTTCCTTATTTTTAGAACGAGAGTTGTTTGCCGTACTTAAAACTGTACGTAACAACTCTTTTTGCTTTAATAACACTTAAATCTAATATGAACAGCGAAGCTCTGATAAAAAACTATCAGACCAGCTCTGCATTATTTGACGAAATGCAGAATGGTGATGGGGTACGTGTACCTTATCAAAAGCTGGTCGAAACAATCCTCAACCACAATGTTGAAGATCTGCACCTGAAAGATAAACTGGCCGGTGAATTATTCATGAACCAGGGAATTACTTTCACTGTGTACAGCGATGATGCAGGTATTGAACGGATTTTTCCTTTTGATATTCTGCCCCGCATCATTACTGCTGCTGAATGGGATCATGTGGAAAAAGGAATTCAGCAACGGTTAAAAGCGTTGAATCTTTTCCTCAAAGACATTTACAATGAGCAGCAAATCATCAAAGACAAAATTGTTCCCGGTGAGTTGATTACATCCTGCCAGCATTACCTACGTGAAGTTTCAGGTATTAAAGTGCCGCATGATATCTATGTACATATATCTGGTATTGATTTGATTCGTGGACAGGATGGAACCTTTTATATTCTGGAAGATAACCTGCGCACACCTTCAGGTGTTTCTTATATGCTGGAGAACAGGGAAGTGACTAAACGTTTATTTCCCGATTTACTGGCAAGTGCCAATGTACGGATGGTGAATAATTATCCGTTACTGCTGCATCAGAATTTAATGGCCTTATCACCAAGGCAAATCTCAAGTCCAACTGTTGTTCTGTTAACTCCGGGTATTTATAATTCTGCTTACTACGAACATACTTTCCTTGCACGCCAGATGGGGATTGAACTGGTGGAAGGAAGAGACCTGGTGATTGATAATCACAAAGTGTTCATGAAAACAACCAGCGGATTGCAACAGGTGGATGTTATTTATCGGCGTATTGATGATGAATTTATCGATCCGTTGTTGTTCCGTCCCGACAGTATTCTTGGTGTGCCCGGTATTATGGGTGCATACAGAAAAGGAACGGTTGCATTAGCAAATGCAGTTGGTAATGGAGTGGCTGATGATAAAGCGGTATATGCTTATGTTCCGGATATGATCAAGTATTATCTCAATGAAGAACCTATTCTTCCGAATGTTCCCACTTATCAGATGAGTAATGAAGATGAACGGAAATATACTTTTGAAAACATGCATAAAATGGTGGTGAAGCGCACCAACCAGAGTGGCGGTTATGGAATGCTGATGGGAAATAAAGCAAGTGATGAAGAGATCAGCAAGTTTAAAGAAGAGATTTTAAAAATGCCAAGAGAATTTATTGCTCAGCCTATTATTCAATTGTCAACTGTTCCCTGTTTTATTGATGGACAATTTAAACCACGTCATGTTGATCTTCGTCCTTACGCTTTATGCGGACCTGATGGAATCAAAATTGTTCCGGGTGGATTAACAAGAGTAGCCTTGCGGGAAGGTTCTCTTGTTGTAAATTCATCGCAGGGGGGTGGAAGTAAGGATACATGGGTGATAGATTAGAAAGCCGTTAGTCATCAGTGTTTAGCAGATAGTTGTTATTACAATGTGCTCCAAAAATAAATCTGTTTGAAATATATTATTAACTTAAAAAAGCTTGGGCTGTGCTTTGATGGCTTCACCCTTTGGGGGAAGTCGGAAGGGGGCCTCATTTATATTTATGCTAAGTAGAATTGCCGATTCGATGTTTTGGTTAAACCGTTATATGGAACGGGCAGAGGGTTTACTGCGTGTGCTGTATACAAACTATGTACTGTCGTTTGATAAAGGACCTTATGGAGTTCACTCCTGGAAGCCTGTGCTGGAGATGTTCAGCACGCTGAAAGATGAAGAGATCAGTAATTTGGAATACAACACAACCGAAACTCTGCAATTTCTCATCACCAAACCACAAAATATTAACTCTCTGCGCAATCTCATAAATAAAGCAAGAGAAAATGCAAGAGGCATGCAGGATCATATTACCAAAGAAGTTTGGGAAGAAGTAAATCTCATTTATCATACAGTTAATAACCCCGGACTTGAAAAGAAATTAGCAGGTGCCGAAGCATTGGCAACATTGGATCAATTACTAAAATCCTGCTTAACCTATGTTGGCGTTACTGATACAACCATGCCCCGTGGAATGGGCTGGAATTTTATGAGTGTTGGCCGTTTTATTGAAAGGGGTGTGTTAACAGCTGATGTTACCTGCAAACATTATGAGCAGGTAAATTTTGATCTGGATGATAATAAGGATATTCTTTTTTGGAGAAATCTGCTGCTTTCATTATCCGGTTATGAACTGCATTTAAAGAATTACAGAAGCAGTGATATTAACAGCAATGTATTAAACCAGGCTGTTTTTAATTCTCATTTTCCACGTTCAGTTATGTATTCACTTGCCCGGTTAGAGAAATATTTAAAAGATATCCTCGAAGAAAATGAACCGCCTGAAAAGGATATGCTTTACCGTGAATTTGGCCGCATTTACAGCCGTGTAAAATATGCCGATGAAAGCTCCATCAAACAAATTACTTTGCAGCGCTTTCTGCAGGAAACCAAACATGACCTGCTGAAATTTTCACATGTGTTAGGTCAACAATTTTTCTCGTACGCTTAGTAAGAAATCACAATGCCTGTTTTTAAAATACAACACGTTACAAAATACAGTTACAACCGGCCGGTAAAAGAGAGTGTGAACCAGATCAGGATTTATCCAATTGCTTCTGATATGCAGGAAATACTAAAGCATGAAGTGAATATAACAACCGACCCGGAACTGTTTTTTTTTATTGATTACTGGGGTAACCGTTGTGCCGACTTCAGTTTGCTGCAATCGCATAAGGAACTGACGATCGACAGCCGGATGATTGTCCGCACAATGGGTCAGGAGTTCATAACGCTGGTAGACAGCAATTGGGATGAACTGGCAGAAAATGTTGAAGAAAATTTTTATCTGCTTGAATTAACCAGGCCGGATGAGGTTAAAGTAAATGCCGCACTCAGGGAAATCATTGATTCCTTTCAACACAAAGAAAAAACCATCATGCAGATTGTAGAAGCATGCTCAGGTTATATTTTCAAAGAATTCAAATACATCAAAGGCATCACCAATATTGAAACAACTGTTGATGAAATACTCGAGCACCGTAGTGGTGTTTGTCAGGATTTTGCACATGTATTGCTGCAACTTCTGCGTACAATGGGAATTCCATCAAGATATGTAAGCGGATATATCTGTCCCAATAAAAATGGCATGCGGGGCGAAGGGGCAACTCATGCCTGGGTTGAGGCTTGGATACCGAAACTTGGCTGGACGGGTATTGATCCAACAAATAATGTTTGGGCAACCACCCACCACGTAAAACTGGCGGCCGGACGTAATTTCAATGATTGCACCCCGATAAAAGGAACCTTCAAAGGAATTGCAAAACAAACCCTATCTGTTTATGTTTCTGTTGGTTATGAAGATGGGCAGGTGTTTGAAGAGGTGCATGATGTACAGATGATGGTGACTGAATCAACCATTACAGCAGAGCAGCTTGCAATGGAGGCTGCTCAGCAGTAGATAAAAAACTGTCAGCCGTCATAATTATTTTCATTTTCTGGCGTTATATTTGTATTCAAACCAATATCCATGAATAATCTATTCTTTGACGACAAGGCTTATATCGCTGAACAGTTCTGTCTGGAAGATGACTATACTGCTCAAACCGCCCGTTTTGCTTCTCACAAAATCAATTCATTTAAGCTTTCTTTAAACAAAGAGGCTTATTGTATGAGTAAGGCGGATTTAACTCATGTTCTTAAGGGTTCTTTACTGAATTACACAGCACCCTGTATTGTTCTTTCTTCCCTTGGTTTTTTTGAAGAGGAGAGAAATAACTGACAATAAGGGTTACAGGTTAAATTTTATTTTTTATTTCTACGGTTCAATCTTGAAATTTGTACAACCAGCTAATGGCCGGGCATTTTTCATATGCATGATATTGAACCTTTCTACAATTGGCGCCACATTTACGTAAGTGAAGAAGATGAGCGTTCTCCTTTCTTTGGAAGAGAGTATTCTGAGTTTGAATTTTCGCAAACTGTTTACAATTTTTATATCCATCCGCAATGGGATGAATTTGGCAGCCGCACACTTTATCTGAAGTTGCTGATGGTTGACTATACCGAGCAATATGCCATTATTGAGTTGTTGGGCGAGTGGAATGATGCCATTGAAAACGACATTATGGAACTGAAGCGTGAAGTGATTGACAAGTTGATGAAGGAGGGTATTTATAAATTTATTCTGATCGCTGAAAATGTACTCAACTTTCACAGCAGTGATAAAGATTATTATGAAGAGTGGTATGAAAACTGTGCTGATGAAAATGGCTGGACCATTATATTGAATATGCCCGAGCAAACCCAGCATGATTTCAAGAAATTAAAGCTGAACCGATACCTGGAATTAATGCAGCTCGATAACTGGCGCATTTACAAACCCTACCACTTGTTCAAAAAAATTGACGGCGAACTGAATCTCCGTCTTTCCGTTTAATGGGTACCTACGTAGAAGTGGGTATTTTTTGTAAATAAATGCTGATGGCTTCTTTATTCACACAAACGAAGTATACATTAGTAAAAAATTTATACGCATGAACCCAAAATTTGCTTTTATCACATTCAGCATCTGCATGCTCTCTTTTGCATTCAGCAATGCACAATCATCGCTTGACAAAGAAGGAAAGACTTCACCCAAAGAGGAAACAAAAAGCAGGAAAATGAATATTGTGAAGATGAACCTGCTTCCTGCTGCGTTAATCAAGAATTTCAGCTTTCAGTATGAACGGGTAATTACAAAACACTTTTCAATTGCATTGGGGGCCAGGTTTATGCCCAATACAGGTATTCCCTTTAAAGACAGAATCATCGCTATTGCTGATGTAGCTGATCCGGATGCTGCAAATGCCATCAACAATTTTAAGATGAGCAACTTTGCCATAACACCTGAATTGCGTTTGTACCTAAGTAAAAAAGGATATGGCAGAGGTTTTTACATTGCACCCTATTACCGTTATGCCAGTTTTAAATCGGATGAACTTCCAATTGGATATACTGATGACAATAACCAGCAACAAACCATTACACTGAAAGGTGATATTAAAACCAACAGTGGTGGTTTAATGATAGGAGCTCAATGGTTTTTAGGTAAAGTTGTAACACTCGACTGGTGGATTGGCGGGGCGCATTATGGAAGTAATAAAGGAGTATTCACTGGTATTTCAAGTAAAGCTTTAACGGTAGATGAACAGGCAGAAATTAAACAAACGATTGATGATTTTTCATTGCCTGTTGGAACAATCAAATCCACTGTAAATGCAAATGGAGCAACCGTTAACCTGAGCGGACCATGGGTCGGTATCCGTGGTGGACTTACTTTAGGAATAAGATTTTAAACGGCTGATACATATCATAGGTAATTAATTGTTTTTTTACGTGGAGCTGCTTTCGGGCAGCTTTTCGTTTATTATATGTTTTGGTTGAACTTTTTGTTTGTTCATACCCTAAATTTGCAACTGCTCTCTCAAAACTATTTGATATGACGTTTAAGCAGATGTTTACTTCTTCTATTGGGAAAAAATTAGTGATGGGTCTTACCGGCTTATTCCTGATTACCTTTTTAATTGTACATGTAAGTCTCAATGCCTGCATTTTTGCAGATTTATTTAACCCAGAGGATAATGGCCAGATGTTCAACAAAGGCGCTCACTTCATGGCTTCTATGGTGTTGGTCCGCATTTTGGAAATTGGTTTGATGGCTGGTATTCTTTTACACATCATTCAGGGCTTTATGCTGATTGCACAAAACCGCAGGAGCAGAAGCATTGGTTATAATAAGCCAATGACCACCGGTAGTAAATGGTATAGCCGCAGCATGGGTTTGCTGGGTACGTTGATTTTATTATTTCTTGTTTTACACTTTAGCCATTTCTGGGTGCCTGCCCGTTTTACAGAAGCCGGACTGGATGTACCTGTTGACTACAATGGCGTGCTGATGCATGATATGTTTGGCTTAATGAAAACAACCTTCAGTGAATTGTGGGTGGTGATTGTATATATATTGGGATGTATTTCTTTATGCTGGCATTTGATGCATGGTTTCCAGAGTGCCTTCCGTACAGTCGGTGTAAGTAACAACCGTTATTTATTATTACTGAATACAATTGGTATTGGATTTTCTGTAATCGTAAGTTTATTATTTGCTTTGATGCCGATTGCTATGTACCTGAAATGGGTGGAGTAATGAAATGTACGAAGTACGATGTGTGTTGAATATTGTTGATGCTGTTCAAGCGAGCGTGGCAACAAAAGCGTAATTGATGAACAACAGTTGATAAACAAAAAATGTATTTATAATTTCGAATAGTGCAGGTTTCATTATAAAATTTGCACACCTTCAAATTTTCAAATTGAATTATGTTGAATTCAAAAATCCCTGCAGGACCGTTAGATTCCAAATGGAATACGTATAAATCTACCTGTAAACTGGTAAACCCCTCCAACAAACGCAGCATCGAAATTATTGTGATCGGAACCGGTTTAGCCGGTGCATCGGCCGCAGCTTCATTAGGCGAGTTGGGTTATAAAGTAAAAACATTCTGTTTCCAGGATAGCCCCCGCCGTGCTCACTCTATTGCAGCACAGGGTGGTATCAATGCCGCCAAGAATTATCAGAACGATGGTGACTCAACTTACCGTTTGTTTTATGATACCATTAAAGGTGGCGATTACCGTTCAAGAGAAGGAAACGTTCATCGTTTGGCAGAAGTAAGCTCCAGTATTATTGATCAGTGTGTTGCCCAGGGTGTTCCTTTTGCAAGAGAATATGGAGGTTTGCTCAGCAACCGTTCATTTGGCGGTACACAGGTACAACGTACTTTTTATGCTGCCGGACAAACCGGTCAGCAGTTATTAATAGGAGCTTACCAGGCTTTAGAACGACAGGTGGCGTTGGGTAATGTAACTCAGTATTCACGTCATGAAATGCTGGATATTGTAATGATTGATGATAAAGCCCGTGGCATCATTGCAAGAAATTTAGTTACCGGTGAACTGGAACGCCATTTCGGTCATGCTGTTTTATTATGCACAGGTGGTTATGGTAACGTATTTTATTTATCAACCAATGCAATGGGCAGTAATGTTACTGCTGCGTGGAAAGCACACAGGAAAGGTGCTTATTTCAGCAACCCATGTTTTACGCAGATTCACCCAACATGTATTCCCGTAAGTGGTGATCACCAGAGTAAGCTGACATTGATGAGTGAATCATTGCGTAATGATGGGCGCATCTGGGTACCAAAGAAACAGGGCGAAACAAGAAAATCAATTGATATTCCTGAAGAAGAAAGAGATTATTACTTAGAGCGCAGATATCCTGCATTCGGTAACCTCGTTCCACGTGATGTGGCAAGCCGTGCAGCAAAAGAACGCTGCGATGCAGGTTATGGTGTAGGTACAAGTAAGCAGGCAGTTTATCTCGACTTTGCTGATGCCATTCAGCGTTATGGAAAAATTGAAGCTGGTAAAAGAGCAATAGAAGCCGATGCAGATACCATTACAAAAATGGGTAAGGAAGTAGTGAAGGAAAAATATGGTAACCTGTTTGATATGTACGAAAAGATCACAGGAGAAAATCCATACGAATTGCCGATGCGGATTTATCCTGCTGTGCACTATACGATGGGTGGCTTATGGGTTGATTATGAACTGATGACAAATATTCCCGGCTTATATTGTTTAGGTGAAGCCAACTTCAGCGATCATGGTGCAAACCGCCTTGGCGCAAGTGCTTTGATGCAGGGCTTAGCCGATGGATATTTTGTGATTCCTTACACCATTGGTAACTACCTGGCTGATGAAATCAGGACAAAGTCTATCCCAACTGATCACCCTGCTTTTGCTGATGCAGAAAGCAAGGTTCGTGACCGCATTCATATGCTCATTGGTATTAAGGGAAAGAGAACGGTAGAAAGTTTCCATAAGCAGTTAGGAAAAATTATGTGGGAAAAATGTGGTATGGCCCGTAATGCGGAAGGTCTCAAACTGGCAATTAAAGAAATTCAGCAGTTAAAACAGGATTTCTGGAGTGATGTGCGTATTCCCGGTGAAATCAATGAAATGAATCCTGAACTGGATAAAGCAAACCGTGTGGCCGACTTTATTGAACTTGGCGAGCTGATGTGCATTGATGCATTGAATCGTGAAGAAAGTTGTGGTAGTCACTTCCGTGAAGAACATCAAACGGAAGAAGGTGAAGCCTTACGTCATGATGATAAATTTATGTATGTAGCCAGCTGGGAAATGAAAAGTGAGCATAACTGGGAACTGCATAAAGAAGATCTCGTTTATGATGTGGTGAAACCAAGTCAGAGAAGCTACAAGTAATGCCCCCAGCCCCTAAAGGGGGTAAGGCATACGACTTAACAAGAAAGTTCTTTATAAATAATTATTAACTTAAAAGTCCCTCTTTTGGGATAAGGGTTATTATGGAGCATAAAAACATAAATGTAAAACTGAAAGTTTGGCGTCAGAAGAATGGCAAAGAGAAAGGTAGATTTGAAAGCTACGATGCAACAGATATTTCACAGGAAATGAGTTTCCTTGAAATGCTGGATGTGCTGAATGAAAAGCTGATCGTGGAAAGTAAAGACCCCATTGCCTTTGATCATGACTGCCGTGAAGGTATTTGCGGTATGTGCAGTTTGTTTATCAATGGCCGTCCGCACGGACCATGGGAAGCAAATACTGTTTGCCAGTTGCATATGCGTGCTTTCAATGATGGTGAAACCATTGTGATTGAACCATGGAGAGCCAATGCATTTCCAGTAATCAAAGATCTGATGGTTGACCGTTCAGCATTTGATCGTATTATCCAGGCTGGTGGTTTTATCAGTGTTAACACCGGTAATGCTGTTGATGCAAACTCTTTACCAATTGATAAAGATAAAGCTGATGCTTCCTTTGCTGCTGCATCCTGTATTGGTTGCGGAGCCTGTGTTGCCGCCTGTAAAAATTCTTCGGCCATGCTGTTTGTAAGTGCAAAAGCAGCTCACCTGAATCAATTACCACAGGGACATCCTGAACGTAATACAAGAGTATTGAATATGGTGGCGCAAATGGATAAAGAAGGTTTCGGTGCCTGTACAAATACCGGTGCATGCGAAGCAGTTTGTCCGAAAGAAATTTCAATCACCAACATTGCAAGACTGAATGCTGATTATGCATTGGCAAGTCTTACTGCAAGTAAATAAGAAAAGAATCTTTTCAAATACAAACCTCCTTTTGGGGAGGTTTTTTTATGTCTTGATTTTTTTCCTTCACTAAACTGTGGTCGCTTTGCCAACATTGGGAATGAAGTTATTTCTTAGTTTCGTAACACGCAACGTCCCGAGGCGGAGACATTGCTTGGAAAAAAGGGATTTTTTAAATAAGGTTTAATGAAAAAAAAGCAAATTATTGAAGTGATATTTTTTTTATTTTTCATTTGTCTTATAATTTTTTTCATAATAACTGGATTTTCTAATCAAAAAATTTCTTATAAAGAGTTTGTATATGGTAAGATTTTACGAATAAATAAAGGGAGTAAAGGTTCAAAACGATTAGTATTAATACAAGGTTCGAGGGAAAAGTATACATTGAGTTTGACTGGAATTTCTGATAAATTATCTCTTGGAGATTCTATAGTAAAACCTGCAAATTCATATCGAATTTTTTTGTATAAGAAAAACTATAATGAGTTTGTTTTAAAAGATTCATCTGAAATTTATCATTGGTGATGCCTCAGCTATCCATAGTGTTCCCCCGCTCTTCAAAGTCTCCCGATCCGATAGCTATCGGATTTTAAGTTTTATGCATCCTGTCTCTGACAGGATATTGAATAGAATAGAAAAATCAGGAGATTTTTAGCATCGCACTTCAAAGTCTCCAGACTTCGCAGAGCGAAAAAATCATTATTTTCAATTTGAAATAATAACTATGACCAAAGGAAGATTAGAAGCTTTCAGCGACGGAGTATTAGCCATCATCATCACCATTCCTTCTCTGCCGAGTGAATAAATAAAAGTGTTCATAGGCGATGTGTCAGATAGCTATGTGAGTTGGGGCTGTGGCACTCGCCGTAATGCAGAGTAAGATCAACATCAGTAAAAAAAATCAGCAACGTCGAGTCCTGCGGCCAACGCACAAAGCCGGGAGCAGAGACATCGCCTGAGAATGTTTTATCGGCAGCATCTGATAGTGAGGCCCCGGAATAATTCCATGCCATATAACTGCAGATATTATGTTTGAAACTTTCAGAAGGCCTGTTTCGCTGAAAAAATTATTATTTTCAATTTGAAATAATAACTATGACCAAAGGAAGACTGGAAGCTTTCAGCGATGGAGTATTAGCCATTATCATCACCATTATGGTATTGGAATTAAAAATTCCGGAGGGATCTACATTTGAAGCGTTAAAACCACTGCTGCATACATTGGTAAGTTATGTGCTCAGTTTCATTTATATCGGCATTTACTGGAACAATCATCATCATTTATTTCAATCGGTTAAACAAATCAAAGGAAATGTGTTGTGGCATAATATGCACCTGCTTTTCTGGCTATCGCTTGTGCCTTTTGTTACGGGTTGGATTGGGGAGCAACAGATGAAAGCGTTCCCTGTTGCATTGTATGGTGTTGTATTGTTTATGGCGGCAATCGCTTATACATTCCTCGTTCGTGCATTAGTGAAAGTGGAAGGGAAGGATTCTGTACTGGCGAAATCAATCGGGAATGATGCAAAAGGTTTTATTTCCCTACTCTTGTATATGACAGGCATTCTTTTAAGCATCCTTATTCATCCCTGGTTTGGATATGCCTGCTATATTATTGTTGCCATGATCTGGTTTATTCCTGATATCCGGATTGAACGGAACCTGAAATAAAATACAGTGAAATTACAATCACAAATAGGTAGGATTTGGACTTGAAAGTCATCGCTAAAGCCGTTAGCTTCAATTTTTATAACCCCGACTTAAAAGTCAGGGTTATTCTGAATCTGAAGGGAAAGTGTACAAAACATTTTGCAGCAATGAGAATTACATTTATAACCCCGACTTTCAAGTCGGGGGCAATAGATAAAAAGGATTTGGCTTTAGCCTTGATTGATTTGTAGCTGAAATCAACAGCCACGCTTTTAGCTACGCTTACTTGAAACTCAGGGTTAATCTGAATGAAACCGCTTTCTCACACAATAAATTCTATTTTTACACATTCTTATCCTGAAAACCACTGTCTTATCAGAAAACGCATCCTTTTAATAACTGTTTTGCTTTCTTCCCTGCTGGCACATGCGCAGCAAACTCCCTCATTATCCAATCTCCGTACAAAAAAGATCAGCACAAAGAAGAGCCCGGTTAAGATTGATTCATTGAGTATTGTTCCCAATTCAGTGTTTATTGCAGGCTTAACCAAAGAGGATTACCAGGTTGATGCCATCAATGCCCATCTTACATGGATCAATGCACCATCCTTTGATTCTATTACCATTACTTACAGGGTGTTTCCCTATAAACTGAATGCACAGGTAAACCGGATGAAGTTTGATGATATCAAAAATAACTTCATGACCAAACCCATGACCATTGATAACGAAGGCGGCAATGGGAAAGGCATGTTTGATTTTGGGAATGTAAATTATAACGGAAGCTTTGGCCGTGGTATATCATTCGGCAATAACCAGGATGCAGTAGTAAATGGAGTGCTGAATCTGCAGATTAACGGAATGATTGGCGACAGCATGATGCTTTCGGCTGCTTTAACCGATAATAATATTCCCATACAGGCTGAAGGAAATACCCAGCAGTTAAATGAATTTGATCGTGTGTGGATTCAACTCAAGAAAAAAGGATGGCAGTTGAATCTTGGAGATATTGATGTAAGAAGAAACGATTCTTACTATCTGAGTTTCTTTAAACGCATGCAGGGGATTTCTTTTCAGAATGAAAGCAATGTGTTTAAGAATGGCAAAAATTCATCATTGGTAACAGGAGCAATTGCAAAAGGAAAGTTTAACCGGCATGTGTTCCAGGGATTAGAAGGAAACCAGGGGCCTTACCGGTTACAAGGCCCTAATGGCGAATTGTTCTTTATTGTATTGGCAGGAACAGAGCGTGTTTTTATTGATGGCGAATTGATGCAGCGAGGAGAAGATCAGGATTATGTGATCAATTATAATACGGCTGAAATTACGTTTACACCAAGACGCATGATCACAAAAGATCGGCGTATACAGGTGGAGTTTGAATATGCCGACAGGAATTTTCTCAACTCACAATTTATTGTCGGCAATGAATTAAAGGTGAATGAAAAGTTCACTGTTCGGGTGAATGCTTTTTCCAATTCTGATTCAAAGAATACTTCCGTTAACCAGGTGCTGAATACCGAACAGAAACAATTTTTATTTGATGTGGGCGATAAAGTGGAAACAGCGTTGTATCCATCTGTTGTTAGAGATACGTTTGCAACAAACCGTATTGTTTACCGGATGGTAGATTCTGTTGTGAACAGTATTACTTATGATTCGGTACTGGTGTACACAACAACTGATCAGCCGCAGGTATTCAGTGCTGCTTTTATTGATGCGGGTGAAGGCAATGGAGATTATGTGCAGGAAGTATCTGGTGCCAATGGAAGAACTTTCAAATGGGTTGCTCCGGAAAATGGAAACAGGAAAGGAAGGTTTGTTCCGGCAGTTCGTTTGGTTGCACCAAGAACACAACAGATGATTGCAATCGGAAGCGATTACCAGGTCAATAAAAATCTATTGCTGAAATCGGAACTGGCCATCAGCCGGCTCGATGTAAATACGTTTTCAGGAAAAGATAAAAATAACGATGATGGCTTTGCCGGAAGAATGCTGTTTCAATACAGCAACAAATTTAAAGGCAACCCGAAGAAACCTCTGGAATATAAAGTAACAGGTGGTTATGAATATGTGCAGGACCGTTTCCGTGCATTGGAACGTTTACGGCCTGTTGAATTTACAAGGGAGTGGGGCTTACCCATTTTTCTGCAGCAGGAAAAAGAACAAATCATTAATGCAGGGTTAGAATTAAACCGTGGCAGGGAACATAAGTTCAGTTATGCCATTCAAAGTTACCGGCGTGGAAATTTATTTACCGGGTTGAAAAATGTGGTACAACATTCATTTGCACAAAAAGGATGGACATGGAATGGAACAATGAATTATGCAACAACAGACAGTGGCAGCAACAAAGGTTTCTTTCTGCGTCCAACTGTTGACTTAAAAAAGCGACTCGATAAACTCGATCAGATAGAAATTGGCGGACAATATTATCTTGAACACAGCGAAATCCGAAACCGCAGAACAGATACGTTGGGTGGGCTTACATTTATGTGGGATACATGGACTTTGTTTCTCCGTTCAAAAGAAGCTGCCAACAAATGGGGTGTAAATTTCTTTACCCGCAGGGACAAATTACCATTGGGAAAAAATTTAGAACAGGTTGACAGAAGCTTTAACTATAATGGATACGTTGAACTGATGAACAATGAACATCACCAGTTTCGATTAAATGCAACCATCAGAGAATTAAAAGTTTTTAATTCACAATTAACCGGGCAAAAACCAGAACGTACTGTATTGGGCCGTGCTGAATATTTCGTGAATGAATGGAAAGGAATGATGACGGGTAATGTATTATATGAAGTGGGTAGCGGACAGGAGCAACGCCGTGATTATTCTTTCCTGGAAGTACCTGCCGGGCAGGGGGAGTATGTTTGGAATGATTATAATGCTGATGGCATTCCGCAGATCAATGAATTTGAAGTTGCCTTGTACCAGGACCAGGCAAGATATATCCGTGTGTTTACTCCAACACTTGATTTCATCCGTGCCAACTACAATCAGTTTAACTACAGCCTGAATCTGAATCCAAGAGCTTTGATTGATATCAACAAAGCAACAGGGATAAGAAAATTTTTGACGAGAGTTTCTTTGCAATCAAGTATGCAGATTTTCAAGAAAGAGATCTCACAAAAAAATATCAACTTAAATCCATTTTCAAAGCCCGCAGCAGATACAAGTCTCATCTCCCTCAATTCAATCATCACCAATACCTTTTTCTTTAACCGTACAAGCAGTGTGTGGGGATTTGATTTAACGCATATTCAGAATGTGAACCGTTCAATTTTAACCTACGGTCTTGAAACAAGAATACTCAGAGATTTGTCATCCCGTTTGAGGTGGAACCTGGATAAACATTTTGCTGCTGTTGTAACAGTAAAATCAATCCGCAATCAATTGGAGACGCCTAAATTTGGTAACAGGAATTTCAGTTTACAGCAATGGATGACAGAGCCATCCCTCAGTTATCAGAATGGAACCAAGTACAGGATTTCACTTAACTACAAGTTTGAAGAGAAACAAAATCAACAGGGGTTAAAAGAAAAAGCAGCTATTCATTCCATCATAACAGAAATGCGGTACAATGTTTTGTCGAGCAGTACCATCAATGGAAAATTTCAGTTCAGCAATATCAATTTCAACGGCGCAACCAATACTACAGTTGCTTTTATTATGCTTGATGCGTTATTGCCAGGTAAGAATTTTTTGTGGAATCTTGATCTTACCCGCCGCCTATCAAACAATATGGAAATTAATTTTCAATATGAAGGAAGAAAACCCGGTGAAGCAAAAGCCATTCATACCGGCAGGGCAAGTGTAAGAGCATTGTTTTAAATATTTTTATAGCATATGAAATATTGTTCTAAAATAATCCTCTTTGTTTTACTGACTTTTCTTTTGAGTTCATGTACTAATGAAATAAAGTTTGATAAAACAAAATGGGATAAACAGCCTGACTTAGGCTTTACACCACCTTATCGTAATAAAATGCTTCCTGATTTGACAAAAAATTATAAGCTTGTTGGTTTGAAATATTCTCAATTAATAGAAATACTGGGAAAACCAAATTTTGTTGACAAGAATTCTCTGGGATATGCAATTATTATTGATTACGGGCATGACATTGATCCTATTTATACAAAGAATTTATATTTCACTATTTCAAAAGATTCTTTAATAACGTCGCTTCAAGTTGAGGAGTGGAAAAAATAAAAAGCGGTGAATAAATATCCACCGCTTCTTCTGAACCTATCAACTGTAGCGCTTAACTGAATAAGCCGCCTTTACGTAATGTTTTTGAACCGTCGCCAATTTTGAAACCATTGTTATAAACTTCAACCTTATAAACTCCTTCTGCGAATTTAGTTCCGGGCTTCCACTCAATTGAAATGGGAGCTGATTTACCTGCACTGAAGTTTACACTTGTCTTTTTAGTAAACACTCTTTCACCTTCTTCTCTTGTAGTGAAACGACCGCTACCCAATGCTTCGTTGCTTACAACCTGTCCTGTAGGATCAGTAATAACAACGTACACATCTTTTGTAGCATCTTCACCAACACGATTTGAAACGTTGAAGGTTAAACGGATTTTATCAACACGCTTTGCAACATCTTTTTCTTTTTCTTTACCATTTTTTCTTTCGTCAATAGTAACGATACTAATGTTGGAAGCATTGAGTGTAGAAGCAACATCTAATTTTTCTTCTACTACTTTTTTCTCAACTGTTGTTTGATCATACTGTACCTGTAACGCTTCTTTCTGCGTTGTAATTTCCTGCTTTTCAGTTCTTAACTGTAAGTTTTCGCCTTTAAGCACTTCAATTTCCTGCACATAACCTGTAACTTTTGAATTCAGTTCAGTAATCAGGCGTTTTGCCTCGGCCATGTCTGCAGCAGTTTTATTCTGCTTGTTCAATAATGATTGAATTCTGGTCTTTAAATTAGATACTTCAGAGTTTTTTGTTTTTACAAGACTGTCCATACTGGCATTCATTGTAGTTAATTCATCCAAACGCTGCAATGCTGCATTGTACTCTGTTTGAACAGCGTTCTTGCTGCTGTCACTGTTGGTCAGTTGTGATTGTAACTGGGTAGTCATTTCTTTTGATTTTGACTTGTCCCAGATGATGTAACCCCATGTACCAAGCAGGGCAGCAATCAATAACCCGTAAATCAATCCACGGCTGTCACGCTTAGGAGTTGAAGGAGGGGTGTCCTGTGGAGTTGCGGAAGGATAATTTGAATAAGACATAATGTTTGTTTTTAGAATTTAAAATTTTTATTTTTAGTTCATGGCTAACCAACAATCATACAAACCTGAACATCTGCTGGTACTCGATATTGAAACTGTACCACAATATTCATCATTTGAAGAGCTGCCGGAACCATGGAAGGTTCTCTGGAGTGACAAAATTTCCAAAACCATGCCAGAAATTTTTCCGGCATCCGAAATGTATGAACAAAGGGCTGGAATTCAGGCTGAATTCGGAAAAATAATTTGTATCAGTACAGGCTATTTTTATTCAGATACAGCAGGTCGCTTGTGTTTTCGGTTGAAATCTTATGCACATGATGATGAAAAAAAACTCCTGGTTGAATTTTCGGAGAAAGTGGAGGTTTTTTATAAAGCGGTCCCTGATTTCAACTTCGCAGGGCATAATATTAAAGAGTTTGATATCCCATATATCAGCCGCCGGATGCTTATTCATCAACTTGCCTTACCTTCTTTTCTGCAATTCAGCGGAAAGAAGCCCTGGGAAACCAACCTGATTGATACCATGCAGTTGTGGAAATTTGGTGATTATAAAAATTATACTTCATTGAAGCTGTTGGCTGCCTGCCTGGGTATTGCAACACCTAAAGATGATATTGACGGAAGCAAGGTGAAAGAAGTGTATTACAAAGAAAAGAATCTGCCAAGAATTGTTGAATATTGCCAAAAGGATGTAATTGCAGCAGCACAGATTTTTCTACGCTTTCAAAATTTACCTTTGCTGCCGCAGGAAAATATTTTTATAGCAGAATAGAGGTATGCCATACCTCTATCAATGAAACGAATCTTGAAATATCGAAAAGGTATGGCATACCTTGACTCCCTAGTATGAGCACAGAGAAAATTTTAAACGACTGGAAAAAGAAAAAATTCAAACCCATCTACTGGTTTGAAGGGGAAGAAGATTTTTACATTGATCAGTTAGTAGATGCAGCGGAACATGCCATTTTAAATGAAGCAGAAACAGGGTTTAACCTTTCTGTATTCTACGGCAAGGATGCCAGTTGGGCCGATGTGGTAAACGCATGCATGCGTTATCCCATGTATGCTGAAAGGCAGGTGGTGATTCTGAAAGAGGCACAGCAAATGAAAGACCTGGATAAATTGGAAGGTTATATTGATAAGCCGCTTGACTCTACCATTTTTGTAGTGGCCCATAAAGAAAAAAAAGTGGATGGCAGAAGTAAGCTGGCCAAACTGCTGAAAGAAAAAGGAGAGGTTTTCAGCACCAAGAAAATGTATGATAACGAACTTCCTTCCTGGACACAGGAGTTCATTGAAAGTAAAGGCTATCAACCATCGCAAAAAGCAATTCACTTGCTGGTTGATCATATTGGTAATGATCTAAGCCGTATTGCCAATGAAGTGGATAAGGTGATTCTTAATTTGGGTAAACGCACAACTATTACCGAAGACGATATTGAAAATTTTGTAGGCATCAGCAAAGAATACAATGTATTTGAATTGCAGAATGCAGTGGGGAAGAAGAATCTCGTGAAAGCCATGCAGATCATTCAGTATTTTGAAGGGAATCCGAAAGCTGCGCCCATTCAACTTGTATTGCCTTCTCTGTACAGTTATTTCTCCAAAGTGTTTATGTTATTTGGTGTACAGGGCGATGATAAAGCAGTTGCTGCACAAACAGGCATCAACGCATGGTTTTTGAAAGATTATAAGGCAAGCGCAACTGTTTATGGATTTGATGGAGTTCAGTCGGCATTACTGCTGATGCATCATTATAATTTAAGAAGCGTAGGTGTAAATGATGTGGGAACGGAAGATGCTTCCTTATTAAAAGAAATGATTTATAAGATGATGATGTAATGAGGTTGTTTGCCAAATGCTGAGGATTGAATGCCTTAAGCGTTTCGCATTTGGCATTCCGCATTTAGCATTACTTTCGCACAAATTTTCTCTATGGCTTTAATGAAATCGATCTCCGGAATTCGTGGCACCATTGGGGGCAAACCCGGCGATAATCTTACTCCGGTGGATATTGTCAAATTCACAGCAGCTTATGGCACCATTCTGGGCAAAGGAAAGAAAGTAATTGTAGGAAGAGATGGCCGCATGAGTGGTGAAATGGTTCGCAGTTTGGTGGTGAATACATTAATAGCACTGGGATTAGATGTAATTGACCTTGGTTTAAGTACAACACCAACAGTTGAAATGGCGGTGAAGTTTGAAGGAGCAGCAGGAGGAATTATTCTCACAGCTTCACATAATCCAAAACAATGGAATGCATTAAAACTGCTGAATGAAAAAGGAGAGTTCATTAGTGCAGAACTTGGATTGCAGATGCTGGCAATTGCCGAAATAGAACAGTTTGAATTTGCACAGGTTGATGAATTGGGAACCTATTCATGTGATGATACGTTGTTACAAACACATATTGATGCGATCCTCGTTCATCCATTGGTAAATAAAAAGCAGATTGCTGAAAAGAAATTCAAAGTGGTGGTGGATGCCATCAACAGTTCGGGAGCAGAAGCGGTTCCTGCATTATTGTCTGCATTGGGCGTAACAAATGTAACAGTGCTGAATGCTGAAATGCATGGCAACTTTGCACACAATCCTGAACCCTTAGCCGAAAACCTGGTGGAACTGTGCAGTGAAGTGGTAAAACAAAAAGCTGATCTGGGTATTGCGGTTGATCCGGATGTGGACCGTTTGTGTTTTGTAAGCAATGATGGTTCTTTATTTGGTGAAGAATATACCTTGGTTGCTGTTGCAGATTATGTTCTTACCAATAAAAAAGGCAATACGGTTTCCAATCTTTCATCAACCAGAGCTTTGCGTGATGTAACAGAAAAGCATGGTGGAACATATTTTGCCAGTGCAGTAGGAGAGGTGAATGTGGTAAAAAAAATGAAGGAAGTAAATGCTGTAATTGGCGGTGAAGGGAATGGTGGTATTATTGACCCTTCTTTACACTATGGTCGGGATGCTTTGATTGGTATTGCGTTGTTTCTTACACAACTGGCACAATCGGGCAAAACAACAGCTGAGCTGCGCAAAACATTTCCTGCTTATTTCATGAGCAAGAATAAAATTGATCTGCCACAGGGTACCGATGTGAAAGCTATTCTTGCAAAAGTAAAAGATCAGTACACATCTTACCAGGTGAACACAGAGGATGGTGTAAAGATTGATTTTGAAAAAAGCTGGGTACATTTAAGGACCAGCAATACAGAACCGATTATCCGCATATATTCAGAAGCTGAGTCAACTGAAAAAGCGGATGCGTTGGCATTGGACGTTATAAATAAGATTAAAGAATTGATGTGATAAAAATTGCTGAGTGGCCGCTTAAAAAGCTATCTCAGTATCTTTGTATCGCTGTAAACAATAATCAATGAACCGGATTTATTTTGATAATGCTGCTACAACAGCAATTGACCCAAAAGTAGTAGAGGCAATGCTGCCTTATCTCCAGAATAATTTTGGAAACCCTTCTTCTATTTATTCATTTGGAAGGGAAACAAGACTGGCAATTGAAAATGCACGGAAGACAGTTGCAAAAATTCTGAATGCTCATCCTGCAGAAATCTTTTTCACCAGCGGCGGTACCGAAAGTTCCAATACAGCCATCACAGCATCTGTTCGTGATTTAGGATGCAAGCATATCATCACATCACCTATTGAACATCATGCAACACTTCATACGGTTGAATATTTAGATAACCGGGATGAAGTAACGGTGAGTTATGTAAAGATTTTACCAAACGGCCACATTGATCTCGAACATTTGGAACAACTGCTGGCAGCAAGTGAAGAAAAAACACTGGTAACCTTAATGCATGCCAATAATGAAATCGGCAACATTACAGATATCCACGCCGTTGGCAATTTATGTAAACTGTACCATGCCATTTTTCATTCTGATACAGTGCAAACAATCGGGCATTTTCCATTTGATCTCAGGAATACGCCCATACATTTCCTGAGTGGTTCTGCACATAAGTTTCATGGACCAAAAGGAGCGGGGCTTCTTTATATCAATGAAAATGTACAGATCAAACCATATATACATGGAGGCGGGCAGGAACGAAATATGCGTGCAGGAACAGAGAATGTTTACGGCATTGTTGGTTTTGCAAAAGCATTAGAAATGGCAACTGCTTCACACGACGAAGACAGTGCTTATATAAGAGGAATTAAGTATTATTTAATTGAACAGCTGAAACAAAATATAAAAGAGGTCAGCTTCAACGGCGATTCAATGGGCTTGAGCAATTACACTGTTTTAAACGTCAGTTTTCCTAAATCTGAAAAAACGGAGATGCTGTTGTTTAATCTCGACATGGAGGGCATCTGTGCATCGGGTGGCAGCGCCTGTACAAGTGGTGCTCAGCAAGGCTCTCATGTAATCAGGGCAATTAATACCAACCCTAACCAGGTGCAGGTTCGGTTCTCGTTCAGCAAATACAATACAAAAGAAGAAGCAGACATCTTGGTTGATAAGTTAAAGGATATGATGTAAAGTCTCATGTTTTCATCTGACCATAGTCATGTTTTTAACAGTCGTTAGTTTGCAACTTCGATAAAAATTTGTTATGTCATCCCGCAGGCAATTTATCAAAGAGGGCTTGTTGACGTCAACAGGTCTGGCGATTGTTTCCAATGGATTCTCATCGTTTTATATCGGACAAAAATCAAAAGTAATTATTATTGGTGCTGGCTTTTCCGGATTAGCGGCAGCCTATAAACTTAAGAAAAGAGGAATTGATGTTCTTGTTCTTGAAGCAAGAAACCGTTTAGGAGGGAGGGTATTCACTTATAACATGGATGCAAAACAGAAGCTGAATGTAGAATTGGGTGGTGAGTGGATATCTGCTTCACAAAAAAGGATACTCGGGCTTTGTAAGGAACTGAATCTCTCATTACAGGACAATCTTTTACAGGCTCATTTGCTGTATAATAATAAATATTCCAAACCGAATGAATGGAGTATGAGCCAGGACTGGATGAAGAAACTGTCAAAATTAAAAATGGATTTTGCTGATCTGAGTATGGATGATCAGACTGAAATGGATAAACTCGACTGGTGGCGTTACCTGTTAAATAACGGATGCGATGGTGCTGATCTTGATTTGCAAAGTTTGATAGACAGTATTGATTTTGGTGAAAGTATCCGCCAGGTATCTGCTTATACAGCCTTAAGTCATTTTACAACTGTTGCTGAAAGAAAAGAACTTCCTTATAAAATTGTTGGGGGCAACGGCCGCCTGGCTGAAGCACTCGCTGATCAGATCGGAAGAGATAAAATCAAAACAAATTACCGTGTAAGAAAAATAGAACAGGGTGCTAATGTAAAAGTAACCTGCTTTAATGGTGAAGTGTTTGAAGCAGATAAAATTATCTGCACTGTGCCCACACAGGCAATGAAAACAATTGAATGGTTACCAAGATTACCAATTGAAAAAGTTGATGCAATCAATGAACTGCAATACAGCAGGGTGAATAAAAATGCAGTGTTGTATAACAAGCGCTTCTGGAAAGATGAAAGCTTTGATATTATTACTGATACAACATCACATTTTATTTACCATGGTACAAAGAGCCAGGCTTCTGCAAAAGGGGTGCTGATTTCTTACGCAGTTGGAGATAAAGCAGAAGTGATTGCAAAACAAAATGAGAATGGCAGATCACTGTTAATGCAACAGGCATTGCAGCCTGCATTCGGAATCGTTAAGCCAATGATTGAAAAACAGTTTAATTATTATTGGGGCGATGATGAATTTTCAAAAGGAGCCTATTCAGTTTACCGGCCGGGTCAATGGTTCAGGTTAAGGCCGGCACTGCAGAAATCATTTATCAATACATTCTTTGCAGGTGAACATATTGCAGATCTGCAGGCATCAATGGAAGGAGCAGTTGTTACAGGTGAAAATGCTGCCGATAGTATTTAAAACGGGGCTATTGTATAAGAATACGTTTACGCATCATTCCCTGCGAGGTTCGCATTTGCAGGATATAAGTTCCTTTTTGTAAAACGGAAACATCAAAGGGCAGTGTAATTTCGCCTGGCTGTGTATTCCTGTCTGCAATAAGGCTTACAAATTTTCCATTCTGGTCATAAACAGAAAGTGAAACGATGCCGGCTTTTTTTACACTCACATTGATCCATGCTTTTGATACAACAGGATTAGGATAAGCAGTGAAATTAAATTCACGAATTTTATTTTCAAGAATATTCGATACAACATTCACATTGATTTGTCCCTTCATGCCGCTGGCGGCATGGTTGCTGCAGGCGTAATAGATTGTTGTGCCAGCCATGGCGGCAGTGATAGTAAGATTAAAAGTTGTTGTTGAATTAAATCCTCCTGATAACAGTGTATTGTCATTTGAATTCCAGGAGCTTTGACTTACCTGGACCAATGGGTGAAAACTGCTTGCTTCTATGTTTACAATATCGCCAACATTTACCGTTAAAGTTGATGGAGAGTAAGCAAATCCCACAATAGCAATATCAAATGTTGCAGCATTGCTCTTGCCCATAAGTAAAAAGAGAGAAGATAAAAGGAGTAGAAATTGTTTCATAAATCAGTTTTAGTGCGTAAAAATTAGAAATTGATTTTTTATAAATGAAAAATTAATAACTCAACAGGGTTTTTTGATGTCTGAACCGGATTATTCGATAATTTTCCATTTTAAATTTACGATTATGACACTTCGCCATTTATTACTTTCAGCTTCAGCTGTCAGTATGCTTTTGTTCTCATGCAAACTCATGCCAAAAGAAGAATCAAAACAAGCAGCAACTTCTTCTTTTCCAAATTACATTAAACAGGCAAATATTTATGAAGTGAATGTCCGGCAGTATTCGCCTGAAGGAACATTCAAAGCATTTGAAGCATCTCTTCCACGGTTAAAAGAAATGGGAGTGGAGATGTTATGGTTTATGCCCATTACACCCATCAGCCAGGTTGATCGCAAAGGTGTGCTGGGAAGTTATTATGCAGTGGCTGATTACACCGCTGTTAATCCTGAGTTTGGAACAATGGACGATTGGAAAGCATTGGTACAAAAAGCACATGATATGGGCCTTAAAGTAATTACTGATTGGGTGCCTAATCATACAGGAGCTGATAATCGCTGGATGAAAAGCAATCCTGATTTTTTTGTAAAAGATAAAGACGGGAAATTTGCTTTTGCTTTCGACTGGAGTGATACAAGAGATCTCAACTACTGGAATCCAATACTGAAAGACAGCATGCTCAATGCAATGAAGTTTTGGTTAACTGAAACGAAGATTGATGGTTTCCGTTGTGATGTTGCTCCCGAAGTGCCCCGTAGTTTCTGGCAGCATGCAATTACTGAACTGAAAAAAATAAAACCCGATATTTTTATGCTGGGTGAGGGTGATGTTGCCTGGCTGCACGATGCAGGTTTTCATGCATCTTATTCATGGGACTTTTTTGCAACAATGAAAAAAGTGGCAAACGGACAGGCAAATGCAAGAGCATTGGATACTGCCATGATGCGTTTTGATAATACATTTCCACCCGATGCCATTAAATTGTATTTCACCAGCAATCATGATGAGAATACATGGAACAAAGCTGATTACGCAACAATGCCCGGCGAAGTACATGCTCCCTTTGCTGTGTTAACACAAACATGGCGCAATGCATTACCATTGATCTACAGCGGGCAGGAAGAACCTTTCCTTGATTCACTTTCTTTCTTTTATAAAGACACCATTGCGTTTGGTAAATATCAACGGGCTCCTTTTTATAAAACATTATTGACGCTGCGGAAACAAACACCTGCACTGGCTGCTGATGCAAACTACACAAAGCTTCAATCGAGTAACGATGATGCTGTATTTGCTTACACACGGGAAAAGGATAACAAAAAAGTATTGGTGGTTTTGAACTTATCAAACAAAACACAAACATTTACGCTCAAAGAAAGCATTAAAGGCGAACCATTGAATGCCTTTACCGGTAAAACAGAAAAATTAACTGATGGACAAAATTTTTCTTTAGCTCCATGGGGTTATCTGGTGTATAGTTATTGAGCTAAGAGTTCAAAAAAAGATAAAGAGAAAAGAGATGACAGTATGTAAAGTTGTCATCTCTTTTTCTTTTGAAGTTTATTTTATTTTCCTCTTCTTCGATCTCTTAGCTAAACCCTAAAGCTCTTATTAATTCATCAGGCAGCTTTGGCAAACTTCTGCGTTCAATTAAATAAGTGGAAAGCGAAGCAAGATCTTTAAAAATATAATGTTGCTGCACAGCACCTTCTAAATATCCGGCACCTGTTGTATTTCCTGTTCCCACACGCATACCAATCATGCGCCTCACCATTACATAATGTTTATGTCTCCAGCCTGCGAGCCAATGATCAATTTCAATTAACGAATCTAATATTTGAAAAGAAGTTTGAAATACCGGAAAATCCCTGTAAAGCATAATAAACAATCCACTTCGCATAGCTGCATCACTGAATGAGCCTTCTTCATTTTTCTGTTCAATGAACTGTGCATCAAAGTCGGCAAGCTTATGTTGTTCCCGTTCGGTTAAACTTTGCTGATAAATCGTTCTGTAATCATTCCAGAATGCATGTGTACCTGTTGAAGGATATTGCGCAGTATAACTTATCCAGAATTTTTCATCAAAGAAGGGCATACGGCCCAGCCATTGATTGATTAGCTGCAGAATAGTTGCAGAACTTTCAATTGAATTAATCTCATCAAAGTCAGTCTTATCAAAACCGCCTTCATTGGTACGTTTATAATATTCCTGCTGATGACGTTTTTCCATTTTCAAACCAAGTGTTGCTTCAATTAATCGAAACTGTTTGCTTTGAAAACCGGAAGCAGGAGTGAGGAGGTTCCTGAATGCAAGAAAATCAAGCGGCGTCATTGTATCAAGTATAGTTACCTGTTGATTCAGCAATTCAAGAATCCGTGATACACGTTTTAAACGATGCCTGCATAAATTCAGATCTTCACTGTTATCATCTACCTTGTCTTTACTGAAAACTTTTTTCACAAAATCAAGTTCAAACAGGATTTGTTTAAACCAAAGCTCATATGCCTGGTGAATAATAATGAACAGCATTTCATCATGTGCTGGTGTTTGCCCTTCAGCAAAGCTTAACGGATGCTGACTGTCGAGTATGTTTTCGAGTCGTAAGTAAGAAGGGTAGTATTGGCCATTGTTATCACTCATAATTGAACGGTTGTAGCGGCAAGGTTAAAACATTTTTTTGTAAACCGCAGTTTGTGGGAATAAGGAGTGAACAAGTTTAAAGAATTAGTATACGATACGCCTTTTTTGAGCGTTTCGAAAGTATTCCCAACCTTTGTAAGACTGGCTTTATTTTTGTTAAATGAACATCATGCTGAGAAAACTTACATTCTTATTTGTTGCTTCTGTTGCAACAACTCAACTTCATTCGCAGGATTTCCGCATCAATGTATTTGGTGGGCTGGCCAATTACAGTGGCGATCTGCAGGCAAAGGCTATTACATTTCAGCAGGCACGTTATGCTTTAGGAGCATGGGTGAGTTATGATCTCAATCCGAAAATAATGCTGCGGGGCGGATTGCACTATGCAAATGTTCATGCATCAGACAAGTTTCAGTCAAAGCCGTTGAACCTATTACGTAATCTTAGCTTTGCAACAAATATCTGGGAATTACAGGCAGCTGCAGAGTATCATTTTCTCGGCATGGATACAAGAGTTTTTTCACCTTATGTATTCGGAGGCCTGGCAGCTTTCCGTTATAACCCTTATGCATTTGATGCTGCCGGAACCAAGGTTTTTTTGAAACCGCTTTCAACCGAAGGACAGGGAATTGCAGAATATCCTGATCGTAAACCCTATAATCTTATGCAAATGGCCGTTCCATTTGGAGTGGGTGTAAGAATGATGGTAAACGACAGAATTGATATTGGAGCCGAATTTGGCTATCGTAAAACATTTACTGATTATATGGATGATGTAAGCCGTTCTTACATTGATCAGGCTTTGCTGCTGTCACAGCGTGGACCAAAAGCAGTTGAAATGTCGTACCGCACTCCAGAACTTCCCAATCATACAACCGATCCTTATCCGCTTGATCTGGAGAAAAGAGGCAGCCCGGCGCAGAAAGATAATTATTATTTCTTTGGACTCACTTTCAGCTACCGCCTCACAGGTGGCGATAAATTCAATGA
>JANOIQ010000084.1:0-10777 GCA_031407835.1 Chitinophagaceae bacterium | reverse complement strand
AGATGATTCGTACCTCCAATCGCTGCAACATTATAAAAGGGATAAATTGAATCTGAATGCTGCAACAGAAACTGAACTGAAAGAGTTTTCGTTTCTTTCTCCTTTACACATCAGTAATTTTTTAAACTACCGTAAGCTGTTCGGCAGGTTGATTAACCTGTATGAATTGCAGGCGGTTCCTTCCTGGGATAATGAAACCATTCAAAAGCTCCTTCCTTATATAATGATTGGCTCTGCTTTGTCGGTACAACAGGATTTTAAACAACGATTAACAGGAGGAGAACACTCTGTTTTATCAAGACTTACTTATGTATTAGAAAAATCAGCAGGTTTTCGCCGAAAGAACGATACTTCAGCAACGAGTTTTTATCCAGGTGAGAGAGAAAGGCTGCTCTTCAGGTATAAATATATCTACAGGAATTTGCTGCAATATGGAATAACCGCAGAAAAAGACCCCGGTGAACAATGGTTTAAAGGAGCACAGAAATATGGGTTTGATTATTACTCTGCCCATTTGTTTGTCCGTAATGCCGGCATCATTAAAAATCTGGCGATTGGTGATTATACAGTAAACATGGGGCAGGGTTTAATGCAGTGGCAATCCCTTGCATTCAGGAAAAGTGTAGAGATTACAAATATAAAACGGCAGGCTTCTATTCTTCGTCCATTCAATTCAACCAGTGAATATTTCTTTAACCGTGGTGCAGGTATAACACTTGAAAAGAATCATTTTCAATTAACGGGATTTGCTTCTTTCCGGAAAGTAAGTGGCAACATTTTGGCTGATACAGTAAATGCAGAAGATTATTTTTCATCACTGATCACTTCCGGCTTACACAGAACAAAAAATGAACAGGCTGATAAAAATGCAGTGCAAATGAATTCATTTGGCGGCAACGTCAGCTACAATAATAACAACCTGCATGTTGGAGTAAACGCTGTTCACTTTCAATTCAATCCACCCTATAACAGGGATGATCAGCCTTATAACAACTTCGCTTTTCGTGGTAAGAAGTTGACCAATCTGAGTATTGACTGGTCTTACACCTGGCGAAACCTGCATTGGTTTGGTGAAGCAGCCAATCATAACAGCAAGTACTATGCACTGATGAGCGGATTATTGCTGAGTGTTGATCCAAAGGTTGATCTGTCTTTTGTGTACAGAAATATTCAAACCGGCTATCAGTCCATTTTTGGAAATGCTTTTACAGAGAGTACGTTCCCGGCTAATGAAAAGGGGCTGTTTGCAGGAGTTTCTGTCAAACCATTCTCAAAGTGGAAATTGGATGCTTATGTAGACCTTTACCGTTTCCCTTTTCTTAAGTTCAGAGTTGACGCACCATCAAACGGAGCTGATTACCTTGTTCAATTGACACATCGGCCCAACAAACAAATTGAAATCTATACCCGGTACCGGCAGGAAAGCAAAGCTTTGAATTTTACCGCTGATGGGGAATTAAATACTGCTCTTGTTTCCCCCATTTCAAGAACGAACTGGAGAACACAGATTCAATATAAAATCACTACATCTGTATCGCTTCGTTACCGTATTGATGCAATGTGGTACGACGTAAATGGTCCTCTGGAAAGCAGGGGCTTCCTTACCTTTTTCGACATTTTTTACAAGTCGATGGTTAAACCCTTTGCAGCTAACATAAGGCTGCAATATTTTGAAACAAATAATTACGACAGCCGGATTTATGCATATGAAAGCGATGTCTTATACGGGTTTTCCATTCCTGCTTTTTCTGACAAGGGTTATAAATATTACATAAACATTAATTATGATGTGTCAAAAACACTGACGTTTTGGTTTCGCTGGTCGCAGTTGTTATATAATAATAATGATCGAAGGACAATTGGTTCTGGATTGGATGAAATAACCGGCAACAGGCGTACTGAAATAAAAATTCAGTTTTTGTGGAAATTATAAGGGATTTTTCTTTCCAATGCAGCAATTGATAAATAA
Organism: Chitinophagaceae bacterium; assembly: GCA_031407835.1. GTDB lineage: Bacteria > Bacteroidota > Bacteroidia > Chitinophagales > Chitinophagaceae > Lacibacter. Next base: position 8,808 of record JANOIQ010000084.1, on the reverse strand, counting down.
GGGTTGTCATAATTTCAATTTACCGATAATCCTTTTTAACATTTTTTTGGCAATAGTCAGGAAACGCTTAAATTGAGAATGTTATTTTAATTTAAAACAATCAACATGAGAAAAAAATTAGCAACCCTCGTTGGGATGTTCATGCTGCTTTTTCAGCTTGCATCGGCCCAAACGCTTGATGTGTCAGGTAAGGTTATCGATGAGACAGGTACCCCATTGCCTGATATCACTGTAAAAGTAAAAGGTAAGAAAACAGCTACCGTAACTACTCAGGATGGCCTTTTTACATTAAAATCAATCTTATCAAATGCAGTTTTAGTTATCAGTGGGGTTGGATTTATTGATCAGGAAATTGGAGCTTCTTCCAACTTAGCCATTACTCTTAAGCAGGATAGTAAATCATTAAGCGAAGTAGTTGTAACCGGAACTGGTACTGCAACTAGTAAGAAAAAATTAGCTGTTTCTGTTGAATCCATCACTTCTGATAAATTGCCGGCTACTCCTGCCGGTTCAATTGATCAGGCATTGGTTGGGAAAATTGCAGGTGCTCAAATTAATTCAACCAGCGGTAACCCAGGCAGTCCTGTTAGTATTCAGTTAAGAGGTATTAATACCATTCAATCAGGATCACAGCCAATGATTTTAATTGATGGTGTTCAAATGAGTTCTTCTGCCTTGAGTACATTGGATTTGAATGCAATTGACAGAGTGGAAGTAGTGCAGGGTGCTGCTGCAGCAACTCTTTATGGTGCACAGGGTGCAAATGGTGTAATCCAGATTTTTACAAAAAGAGGAAAACCAGGGGTTTCTAAATTAGACTTTTCTGCGAGAGTTTCATGGGATGAATATATTAACGAAGGAAATCTGCATCAACCGAAATTTCATTCATTTAAGGTGGATGCGAATGGCGACATAACGCAGGGGTCAGGCTCTACACTATTAACGCAAAATTCACTAGGAATCTGGGGTAACCCGGTTTGGTTAAGCGGGGCAAATGATCAGAACAATAAACCTTATAAAAATAATACAACTTACTATGATCATTTAAAACAGCAGTTCCGTAGTGCAATGACAAAAAACTATAATCTTTATATGTCAGGCGGAAAAGATAAGAGTGATTATGCAATTGGATTGTCAAGGCTTACACAGGAAAGTATTATAGATGGTCAATTAGAGAGAACTAATTTAACAGCTAATTTTGGATTTGAACTTTTTAAAAATCTTAAAATAAGGTCTATCAATCAATTGGTTTATACTGAAAATTCTACAGGTAACCAGAACATCAGTTCTGCTATGTATACATATCCATTTGCAAATCTTGCGTTTAAAGATGCTGATGGGAACTCAACTTATAAATTTGGTGGTGCAGGCGTTAACAACTCAAACCCATATTATTTCCGTCAGTATCGTAAATATGCTGATAAGCAAACAGACATTATTCCGACGCTGAATGTGAGTTACAAATTTCCAAAATTTCTGGACTTGGACTATAAATATGGCATCAACATCAACAGGGATGATTATACCCGCACTGATGCTAATCAGGAGGATAATGCATCTTCGGCAGCCAATAATTATTTTGTTGGAGCAGGTATCAAAGGAACAATCAGGAATTTCATCAGTCGCACCACTTCTCAAAACTCTTTGTTAACCGCAAATCTAAAATTTGATTTTGATAAAGATTTTGGTTTAAAAATTCCTTTGCTTTCTACCACTACTGCGGCTTATGACTGGAGAAAGCGCTTTTTAACCTATACTGATTTACAGTATACTGGATTGCCAAAATATCCGGCCAATGCTAATCAGGCAGAAACAAAAAGTGTGTTGGATGTTTATGATGAAACATTTATTACCTATGGGTATTTTGTAAACCAGCGGTTTGACTGGGGTGATTTTGGAGGAATTTCTGCCGGTGTTCGTTCTGACTATTCTTCTACTTTTGGCGACTTGAAAAAGCCACAAACTTTTCCCCGTGGCGATGCTTATGTAAGATTAAGTTCTTTTAAGTTTTGGGATGGTATAAGTAGCTACATTCCCGAGTTTAAATTACGTGCAGCTTATGGCGAAGCAGGAATTCAACCGGGTACATTTGATCGAATTGTAACATTGAGCAGCCAAACTGCTGATAATGGGCCTCTTTTCTACAACCCTGCTAGAGTTGCCAATCCTTTATTAACAGTTGAACGTTCAAAAGAAACAGAAATTGGTTTAGATATGACAATGAAACCAGGAAAGAACAACTGGCTTTCTAATATCGCAGTCAGCGCTACTTACTGGATGAGAAAAGGTTCAGATATTATCTGGACAATTCCACTGCCAATTTCAAGTGGTGCTTCTGAAATAAGATCTAACGTGTTAGGTCTTTCTTCTAAAGGTTTTCAGTTTAGTGTTGATGCAACTGTTTTTCACAATAAAACGATTAACTGGAATTTCCTTACTGTGTTTGGGACATCACAAACCAAAACTGATTATATCGTAGGAACTCCTGATATACCATTGGTTTGGAGCAGTGCTGCTACATACACGTTACGCCCCGGCGAAAGATTTGGTACCATTTACGGATACAAAGCTTTAACCAGTTTAGATCAAAAAAACCTATCTGGTAATCCGTATATTGATCCTGCCTTGAAAGGGAATTATGAAATTGTTGATGGGAGAGTAGTAGAAAAAGCTTCTAAAAGAGTTCAGTTTACACCAGATAAATATGTTTTGGGTAATACAAATCCAAAATTCAATATGTCTTTTACCAATACAATTTCTTATAAGGATTATTTGAACCTTAGTTTCCAGTTCGATTGGGTTGCAGGTGCAAAACAATATAATCAAACAAAAGAATGGATGTACTCAGAAGGTTTACATGGAGACTTTGATAAACCTGTAACCATCAATGGTCAAACAGGTAACTGGACAGCTTACTATCGCAGCTTTTATGATGCAATTGAAAGTAATGGAACAAAAGATTTCTTTTTAGAAAACTCTTCTTTTGTTAGACTCAGAAATATTTCATTGGCATTAGATTTGGCTAAGCTTGTTAAAATTCCATTTACAAACAGGCTGCAATTATCTGTAAGTGCAAGAAATCTACTCACGTTTACAAAGTACACAGGTATGGATCCTGAGGCCAATCAAAATACAACCGGTGGTGGAAGTACAGGAACAACTCAAACATCTGTACAAAAGGGATTGGATTACTGGTCGTTCCCTAACACCAAATCTATTCAGGTAGGTATTAATATTGGTCTTTAAACAAACAAAATATTATCAATATGAAAAGAATAAATAAAACTGGCCTGCTCTTCCTTATTGGAATGATGGCAATCGGTTCCTGTAAGAAAAGTTCACTTGAAACCAAAAATCTCAATCAGCCTTCTTACAGTGTATTGGAAAATGAAAATGGTATGTATGCCTATGCAAAAGGATTTTATAAAATCGGTTTTGGCGATCAGGGTGTTGGTTCTCTTGATGACGGTTTGGGCTATGGCATGCTTTTAATTGTTCAGGCAATGCATGAAGGAATGGGAGATAATATTTTTGTTCCGTGGGGGAATAACAATTTCAAATTTCTGGATAATCCATTATGGGTAAAATTAGATAATGGTACAAAAGTGAGCAACCCTATCGGACAGGGACAAATATATGAAGGGAAACTTCGTAATGAAAGAGCTTACGGTGCTACCAATCAATTTTTGCCTGAATGGACGTATATGTATTTTTTAAACAATTCAGCCAACGTATTATTATCAAAAGTAGATGGTATTACTTTTTCTGGTGATGCTGCACTTAAGAAAAAAATATTACAGGCTTGGGCTTATTGGTGGAAAGGTTATGCATATTCAAGAATAGGTTCAATGTATATAGCTGGTGTAATTGCAGAAACTGCCAACTCAACAAGCGGAGCATTTGTTGATAAGGCTGTTATGATTACAGAGGCGAATAAAAACCTGGATAAGGCGGCTGCTTTATTAACTGGGATTACTTCTGGTGGAGACTACGACGAAGTTCTTAAGCAGATTATTCCAGGTTATATGCAACCTACAAATTATGGAGGTATACCAAGCCCGGCTATTTGGGTAAAGAATATCAATACCATGAAAGCGAGAAACCTGCTCGTAAATAAAAAAGCAAGTGATATGACAGCGGCCGATTGGGCCCAGGTTCTTACACTTACCAATGCAGGTTTATCCAGTGGAACTGATTATCCTTTTTTGGTTAAAACATTTACAGACAACTCAAAATCTATTTTTGATAAGGATTATGGCAGTGCTGGCTCCTATGCAGCAACTGACGATCCTACCTATTTTCCAAGCGAACGATTGATTCAGGATTATAAAGCAGGAGATAAAAGATTGAGCAATAATTTTGCTTTACGGACCAGCGCAGTTATTAATATCAGAGGTCGTGGTATTACTTTTGGCACTCGTTATTATCTTGTTGATGGAGGGTCTGGAAACGGTGCCTATACCTACTTTGATTTTACGATTGGTGCTACCGATTATTTCATTGCCGGTAGTTATGAAGAAAATATGCTTATGAAGGCGGAAGCTTTAATAAATACGGGGCAAAGAGATGCCGGCTTGGCAATTATTGACGCTATCCGAAATTTCCAGGGTGCAGGATTGGCTGATGTAAGCGGCAAAGGATTAACAGATGCTCAGGCTAAAGAAGAATTGCGTAAGGAAAGAAGGTGTGCTCTCTTTTTAAGAGGATTGGCTTGGTATGATTTACGCAGATTAGGAATGAACATTAGCGTAGATGATGGTGGAACCGGCCGTTCAGGTTGTGTTGTTTTAGATGCGAATGGTGTAGTGAATACAAACTGCCAGATTAATTATGCTTATCTCACTTATTGGGATGTTCCTCAAAATGAATTAGATTTTAATACTCCTTTATCAGGAAGTGCTCCTACTAAAAGTCCTAAGTAGATTTAAATTCTGAATAGTTCTAAAAAAGGCTGTCTCAAAAGAGGCGGCCTTTTTTCATTAATATTGCACATCAATCGCTTAATTTTACCCTTCATACTTCCTGTATTATGCCATCATTAGAAAACCGTCAATTCATCGAAATAGAAAAACCAATTAAAGAATTGGTTGATCAGTTAAAGGAACTCCGTAAAATGGCGGAGAAAAATAGCAAGGTTGATTATTCAGCCACAATTGATCAATTAGAGCAAAGTATCCTTGATAAACGCAGAGAAATTACACAAGGTCTGAACAGCTGGCAAAAAGTACAGATGAGCCGCCATCCCGACAGGCCATACACATTGAAATATATTGATAAAATGTGTACCAATTTCGTGGAGCTTTATGGTGACCGTGGTGTTAAGGATGATAAGGCAATGGTAGGTGGATTTGCGCAACTCGACGGGGAGACTGTAATGATTATAGGTCAGCAAAAAGGAATTAATACCAAAATGCGTCAGTTGAGGAATTTTGGAATGGCTAATCCTGAAGGCTACAGAAAGGCATTAAGGTTGATGAAACTTGCAGAAAAGTTCAATAAACCGGTTATTACTTTAATTGATACACCAGGGGCATTCCCAGGGCTTGAAGCAGAAGAAAGAGGACAGGGTGAGGCAATTGCCCGGAATATTTATGAAATGATCAGGTTGAAAGTTCCTATCATTTGTGTGGTGATAGGCGAGGGTGCAAGTGGCGGGGCATTAGGCATAGGTGTTGGTGATAAAGTATTGATGCTTGAAAATACCTGGTTTACCGTTATTTCGCCTGAAAGCTGCAGTTCAATTTTATGGCGCAGTTGGGATAAAAAAGAAATCGCAGCCGAGCAATTAAAACTTACTCCAGACCATATGAATAAGTTTGGTATTGTTGATGGAATTGTTCCTGAACCGGCAGGTGGTGCCCATTGGGATTATGATGAAGCTGCTCAAATGCTGAAAAAAGAATTGATTCCTATATTGCAGCAATTAAAACAGATAGATGCGAATGAGCGGATTAATCAACGGATTGAGCGATACAGTAAAATGGGATTTTGGGATGAGCTGTAATTTTTAAAGTAAGACCTTAAGTATATATTATTATATGAGTTTACGAGATCAATTGAGGGGAACAGGTGTTGCATTGGTAACTCCTTTTAAAAAGAACATGGAGATTGACTTTGTAGCGCTGGGAAAAGTCATCAATTATGTAATCAGTAACGGAGTTGAATATGTTGTTACACTTGGAACAACCGGCGAAACTCCAACCCTTAGTAAGGAAGAAAAAATTGAACTGATTCATTTTACAGTTGATACAGTTGCTGAAAAGGTTCCTGTTGTGGTTGGTATTGGCGGCAACAATACATTGTCACTAATAAAGGATCTTGAAACATTTCCTTTACAGAAAGCGGCTGCCGTATTAAGTGCCAGCCCTTATTATAATAAACCATCGCAGGAAGGAATTTACCAGCATTATAAAGCATTGGCAGAAGTAAGTCCAAAACCAATTATTCTTTATAATGTTCCCAGCCGTACCGGAAGAAATATCAATGCTGCAACAACTTTGCGACTTGCAAATGATTTTTCAAACATTGCAGGTATAAAAGAAGCGGGAGGCGATATGCTTCAGTGCATGCAGATATTAAAAGATAAACCTGCGGGCTTTCTCGTGGTAAGTGGTGATGATGCATTGGTGATGCCGCAGATTGCCTGTGGTATGGAAGGTGTTATCAGTGTGGCAGCGAATTGTTTACCAAAGCAATTCAGTGAAATGATTCGCCAATCTCTTAAAGGGAATTTTGCAGCTGCAAAAATACTGAATGACCAAATGCTCGAAGCATATGATCTGTTGTTTGCTGAAAATAATCCTGCGGGTGTAAAAGCTTTCATGGTGGAGCTGGGTTTAATCGACAATAATCTTCGATTACCCGTTGTTCCATTATCCGCAGGGCTGCATACCAGTGTAAAAAATTATCTGCAAAAGAATAAGTAAGAGCAGGTAAGTATAAAATGATGTTGCATAGAATTCAATTTATAAAACTGTTCTTTCTTTTCGGTATTGCCGTATTTCAAAGTTATAATTCAACAGCACAAAATTCCCTGAGGATTGAGCTGAAAGGTAAACCAGGCAGTCATTTGAATGATAGCTTATACATTGCCGGTTCCTTTAATAGCTGGAACCCCGGCGTAAATATATTTTCATTTAAAACAGCTCCCGGGGGAACTCAATATGCAGAAATTAAGGGGATTCCTACAGGCATTATAGAATTTAAAATTACACGTGGATCATGGTCCACGGTTGAATCAGCAAAAAATGGTGATGCCATCAGTAACCGAATTGTACAGATAAAATCTGATACAACTATCTCCATCAACATTGAAGCATGGGCCGATGATTTTCCCGGAAGGCCACCTGTATCTACTAGAAGTAAAAATGTATTTGTAATTGATACTTCTTTTTTTATTCCTCAACTAAACAGAAAGAGGCGAATCTGGGTTTATCTCCCGGAAGATTATGCATTCAACAAAAAAAAATATCCTGTTCTGTATATGCATGACGGACAAAACCTGTTTGATGCACAAACTTCATCGTATGGTGAATGGGGAGTAGATGAAATGATGGATTCAATTCGCATGGGAAAACAATGTATTATAGTAGGTATTGATCACGGTGATACAAAACGATTGACGGAATACAATCCATACTCATCAAGATTTGGGCCGGGAGAAGGGGATGCCTATGTTGATTTTCTTGTAAATACGTTAAAGCCTTATATTGATAAAACATTCCGTACCAAGCCAACGAAAGAATCAACTTTTACAGCAGGCAGTTCAATGGGGGGATTGATTTCCTTATATGCAGTGGTGAAATATCCTTCTGTTTTCGGTGGGGCAGGTATCTTTTCTCCTGCGTTTTGGATTGCACCGGATATGAAGAAGAAAATTGACAGCTCCAGTCATCTTAACTCAGCTGTTTATTTTGTATGTGGTGAATTGGAAGGTAAAGAAATGGTCACTGATATGAAGTCAGTGTACGATCAGTTAAAAAAGAAAGGCCTGAAGAAACTTTATTACAAACAGGTGAAAGAGGGGAGGCACAATGAAAATTTCTGGCGAAAGGAAATGTATAGTTTTTACAGGTGGCTTTTCTCCAATCAAATAAGATAGGTCATACCCTCAGTGGCATTTTCTGTATTTGGGAACACCTCTCTTGCTTCTTTTTCAAATTGTTCCAGGCTTTCAAATTTGGCTGAGAAATGCCCGATGATTAGTTTATGAACCCCTGCCTTTAAAGCTATTGTGGCAGCCTGTGTTGTTGTAGAGTGGAAACGTTCGGTAGCTTTATCGCCCAGTGCAGAGAGATAAGTGGTTTCATGATATACAAGATCCACTTCCCTGATGATGTCCACAAGCGTTTCATCGTAAATGGTATCCGCACAAAAAGCATAACTCTTTGCTTTAGTATTCTCATCTGTCAGCAGCTCATTCCTTATTGTTTTCCCATCAGGTGAAATATAATCTTCTCCGTGTTGCAGTTTTGAAAAGAAGATGGGTGGCACCTGGTGTGTTCTCGCTTTTTCAACATTTATTCTTCGCAGGTTTCTTTTTTCTCTAACCAGGAAACCCCAGCATTCTATACGGTGTTTGGTAGGGAAACATTCAACAGTATAATGTTTTGCATCAAGCAACATACCGGCCTGAGTGATTGGATGAAAGGTGAATTCAAATGGCAGAATTGTATTTGACAGGCTGAATTGCAGATCAAGTACATCTTTCAACCGTTCTGATCCATAAACATGCAAAGGCTGAATGCGCCCAAGTAAAGCAAAACTGTTCAATAAGCCTATCAAACCAAAATAGTGATCGCCATGTAA
>JANOIQ010000047.1:0-4867 GCA_031407835.1 Chitinophagaceae bacterium | reverse complement strand
TGGTTGTTGCAGCGGTTGTTGTACTCATGAATGTGTTTTAAGTGTATAAGTAATGAAATTAATAATAGATGATTAATAATAACAATAGTTTAATGCAATGTTGAATGATTGTGTATAAATGATTGGATAATAAAAAACCCGTTTCAATGCTGAAACGGGTTTTTGGGGTATTAAAAAGCGTATGAGGCCTATCGTTGTATAATGATTTGTTTAATTACATGATGTACCCCATTTGAAATATCTACGTTGTAAACATCATTGGGTAAATCATATACCTGTAATACAACGCTTTTTGTACCTGCGCCGTATTGTATTTTTTTCTTCAGAACACCCAATTTATCATAGATTTTGATTTCTCTTATCTGCATCCAGTTATTATTATTATAGATGTTTTTAGTCATGGATAGCTCATCAACCTGCAATATTATGTTCGTACTTGCAGGATTGGGTGATATAGAAACACGAAAACCACTACAATCAATTATTATAAACGAGCTTGTATACCAACTGCTATACCCACATGCTGCTGAATAGCTTCTAACCCTTATTTGATGGGTTCCCACATCCCAGGTAAAAGCATTAACTGAAATAGTTGAACCAATTCCTGCCCCCATTCCATCAATTTGCCAGTAATAGGTCAATGAGCTGATTGGGTTGAATACTCGAAATTGCCCAATTTCTGATGTTCTGCCATTATAACATAAATCATGATCCGGGCCGTTAATACCCTCAGGTGTTGGCGTACCGACAGTAATTTGTTTTTGACGTGTAATATTTACTCCACAACCAACAATGTTAACAGTAACAGTAACGGAACCATTTCCCACTTTATTTAGTGTTACCTGTCTTCCAGAGCCAACAATCTGTAAAACATTGGTATTACTGCTTGTCCATGTATAAGTATAAGTTGTATTGGTTTTACACTGCTCAACATTTGCAATAGTAGTACCGATACAAAAAGAAGCAGGCATAATTAAATCTCCAATAAATGTTGGCAAACTTGTAACGCTGCATTTTATTTCATTTTCAAAATACTGGAGATTTGTATTGTTTCTTTCAGCATGAATTTGATTGTTCCCGGCAGCATAAACAAAGTCAAGGGGTGTTTTTCCACACAGGTAATCATTTGACCAGTTTAAGTAAAGATTTTTATTAGGATAGCGTAAATCAGCAGAGTTATAGCTTGGTACGATCGTAAATTTATTGATTCCTTGTGTAAAAGTTGCGTCTTGTGAACCGGTTAATAAATGCATTGCCTGTCTAAGTAAGAAAACAAATTTGTCTTCATTTACTTCGTCAGGGTCGTTCCCGAATATATCAACAAACGTACTTCCCGGAGCATTGTCAAGTGAACTATTGTTCCAGGCAGGTCCGGCAGCCCAGCTTTTATAACCCAAAGGTTGTTGCAGCAATAAATTAAACGCAGGCGCTACTGTGTACATTTGAGTGATAGTATTTGTGCCTGAGTTACTTGTTGATTTACATGTCCAGTCAAGTTTTTTGCAAAGATTGCCATTACAAATCCCCGCTATACCATTTCTATAAACAGCAATATTTAACATGGTTGTGTTGGGAGTGATATTTATATTCGGTGCTCCGGTACTAACACCATTAATAATGGCAACTTTTCTGCATAGTTGGGGGTACTCACCTACAGCAGCAAGATTGGCTAAAAACTGTGTTCTGTATGGATGGGGTGCCGGGGTAACAGAACCTGTAGAATGATGATGCGCCAGCATCTGTTTAGAAACGTAACTGTTATACAAACCATTGCTTAATAAATTACGGGTTTTGTTAATGGCAAATAAAATCCCTTTTGAAGAAAGGTATTCAAGAAAATATTGAAAACCAATAGGTACGTTTGCGCCCTGGAATTGCGTATCAAATGCAACAAATGTTTTTACATGGTGTGCCATATTATTATGTTCCATATAAGCAAGTGCATATTGTACTACAAGACCTCCTGAGCTTGGACCCATTACTGTAATATCCTGTAAGTACTGAGAGCCATATGTTTGATTTAACCGTTCAATCAATGCAACTAGCGTTAAGGCATCCCGTTCCATTAAATCGTTGCCGTTCTTAAAATTCAATATAATAAAATCATAACCTTCGTTCAACATATAATCTCCAAAAAAAGTTAAAGGGTTACCGTTTCTTGTTACTTGTACATTAATGTTGTCTTTCCATATTGTTCCCATATCCCTTGTATTGGTTGGGTCAAATCCATCAATAATTATAACAGGCCTTCGTATAGTATTGCCACAACTGCTGCCATTACCGGCATAAAAGAAAAACGCACTGTCTTTTTTGCCTTTATAATCAATAGAGGGATTGTTATATGTGGCACTTACCTGGTTCAATGCTGCCTGATCTGCATCAACAATCCAATAGTTTTCTCCTTTGCAGGGTGTTGGTACAAACGGTGTTTTTGCAGCCTTTGGTCTTATCTTAAATACGCCACCATAAATTGCTTCCTGTAAGGCAATGTTTAAAAAAATTACTTTGATTCTGCCAAAAAGGAGAGCTGGCGATAAAATACTTAAAGAAAAAAAGCCCAAGCTTCTTTGTTGTAAATTACCGGTAAAATCCATTACTTGCCAGCCCTGCCCATCGCCAAAATCAATTTCAACTCTTTTAATAGTTACCTGTTCGTTTGTAACAAAAAAATCAGGATCAATGTAAAATTTGTGTATGCCGATTGGAAAGTATTCTCCTTCTGCTATTAATGGGCTGCCCATAAATGAGGTATTTGTTAAGTAAGGGCTGCGAGGTGGATTGTTTACATCGACATACTGTCCGTTTGATACTGTATCTAACAAATGATCCTGTAATGCAAGACTGTCAATAGTATTAAACTTATAAAACAAAAGGCCTATTGGATGCTCGTTTGCTGAGTAATTTGTATTAAGCAGGCTGTCTAACTCTTCTGGCAACTTTTTACCTGTTGTATTGTATGATGCTTGATACATTTCATAATACGATTGTATGAAATGATTGGTATAAGTAGTATCAGTAAACGAGAGGCTTCCTTCATATGCATGAACATTAGCAAAAGGAAATACTCTATCATACAATACTCCCTTTGGTATAAGGCTTTTATTTAAGTTTTGGAATTTATAATCAGCATAGTCACGCCAAGGCAAAGTATCCCAGCTATTAGTTTGCGAGTATAAATTTGTTTGATAAATGAGCAGAAAAAGTAATGACAATAGTATGCCCTGTTGGAAGTGTTTTTTCATATTGCAGTGTTTAAATTTTGGAAAAATTAATAGTCTTTGTAATTAAGACTGAATTTACCTTCGGTAACGTTTACGGTTTTGTTTTGTACAGGATTATAAGCCTGAAAATAGAATGTACCTTCAATTTCTTTTTTTGTTTTATCTAAACGGGTAATTACTAGTTGACCAGTTCTTAATACATCCGTATCAAATCTGTCATCTGTTGTAAAACTATTTTTATAAGTAGCCCCCCTACCAATAATATTATTGAGTAGGTACGTTGTCTGTTTTATTCCACTCCCATCATTTATTCCAATTGCAATAATCTCAATACTACGTTTGCCGGATAATAATAATGTTGTGTCATTTAATATAACAGCATCCTTACAATTCCCGCAAAAGCCATCAGGTATATATAGAGTGCCATCTAATTTGGATTGAAAATAATATCCTTTAGGAGTGTCGTCCTTTCTGCATTTTAGATTAATAAATAAGGGGGCAATAAGAAGTAGAAGTAGAAGGTGTTTGTTTTTCATTATGCTTTTTTATCATTATAAAAAAATTGAATATAGCCCTCAAGATTTTGCTATGGCGGGATGTTTATCCTGTGAAGGATGTTTGCGGGGGGTATAAATGGCATATTTCATAATGTAAGGTTAGGTAAATTTTAAGTACAAGGTATAGACTTATTGTAAAATTTGCAATACCCTAAAGTGGTAAGTAATAATACTATAAAACTTTATGTTATTGTCTTCCAGCTTAATTTATTCTGCCATGTGTTGCTACCATTGTCAATGTAATAGAAGTGGCGATTACTTGTAAATCAGTTTTAAACAGTAAACCCGTTTCAAAACTGAAACGGGTTTACTGTAAGCTTGAATGATCTTACATATGCTGTTCGATCTTCTTTACAAAGTTGCCTTTTGGCTGGGCACCTACCAGTTTGTCAACCACTTTACCGCCTTTAACGAAAAGGATTGCAGGAATGGAAGTGATGCCATAGTTCATACTGATTTGCGGGTTTTCATCCACATTTACTTTACCCACTTTAACCTTGCCATCATATTCTTTTGATAACTCTTCAATAACGGGTCCGATTGCACGGCAGGGGCCGCACCATTCTGCCCAGAAATCGATAACGCTTAATTTATCTGAACTGATAACTTCAGTCTGAAAATTTGAATCGGTGAATTGTAGTGCCATATTAAATTCCTTTTGTTTTAATTTATTAGAGAATGGCAAATTTAAGTCCAATCGCCTCACATGATGATTTGTCATTATCCACAACTGTTTACATCTTCTGAAATGTAAGCAGGGCGACAGTTTTGCCATTGAGACAGGACAAAGCTGCATTTTCTTCAGTTCCGGGCTGATCTTATGCTGTCATCACATTTACCCCCAGTTCCGGCCTGTCGAGCAGGAATTCAGCCATTTCATCGTTCATTTCAAAACCTTTTTCAACCGTGTACATGCCAATCTTCCAGTTTTCTTTTGGCTCATAGAGGTTGAATTTGAGATTGCTTTTACCGGGATTCTTTTTCACATTCCTTTCTACAAATGCAACAATTTCAGCAGTAAGGAATCTTGGTTCAATATCTACAATCACCTGTTTGGTCATGGTACGTTTTACAGTTTCTAACAGTAAA
>JANOIQ010000018.1:0-3519 GCA_031407835.1 Chitinophagaceae bacterium | reverse complement strand
GTCACTTCTCCCGAAGCACAGCAATACCTCCAGTCTTTATTAAAAAAGATCGTTGATGTAAATGAAGAATTAAAACCGCTGAATATCCGTTTGATTTTTACAAGGGACTCCTGGCCCAATGCTTACAGTATGGGAGAAGGTACCATTGCAGTGAATGCAGGCTTACTGGTTTTTTTAGAGAATGAAGCAGAATTGGTGTTTGTGCTTTGCCATGAACTGTCGCATTATTATTTAGACCACAGTAATCAAACAATTAAGAGAAATATAGAACTGGTAAATAGTGAGGCCTTTAAAAAAGAAATAAAACGCTTATCAAAAGAACAATACAAGGTGGGCCGGCAATTAGACACCTTGTATAAAGATCTCATCTTTAACAGCCGGCACCATAGCAGGGTTAATGAAGCGGAAGCAGACAGGCAGGCTTTTCTCTTTATGAAACATACAGGATACAGTTGCAATGGAATAACAACCTGTTTGCAAAAGCTCGACAATGTTGACGACTCTCTTTTATCTGAACCACTTCATCTTGAACAGGTCTTTCATTTCACAACATACCCCTTTAAGAAGAAATGGATACAAAAGGAATCTGCCATTTTTGGCCAGATGGAAACAGAGGAATCACCACTTTCACAAAAAGAAAAAGATTCATTAAAGACACACCCTGATTGTGAGAAAAGAATTCTGCTACTGAAAGATTCCATTCAGCAAAAAACAGAAGGAAGTTCTTTTTTTGTGAGTGAAGCCCTGTTTAACCGCCTCAAAAAAGATTTTTATATAGAGATGATCGAGCAGCAATACCGGGACAAACATCTTACACGGAATTTATATTATAACCTGCTGCTGATTCAAAAAGGGGAGCAGCTTCCCTTTGCCATTTACTCTGTTGCAAGAGCATTAAACCTGGCCTGGCAAAGTCAGAAAGATCATGAAATTGGTAAGCTCATTGAACAGGAAGGGAGGGAATATCCTGCAGACTACAATCTTCTGCTTCGTATGTTCGACCGGATAAAGCTGGATGAAATTGCCATGCTGAACCTTGCCTTTTGTTCGTATTATCAAGAACAGATGAAAGGCTACGAAGGCTTTGAAGAAGAAATGAAAAAAGCAAAACAACATATTAATTAAAACCTGTCAAAAAAAAACAAAAAAACCATCAAATGAAAAAACTAGTAACCGGTGCGCTTTTCTTATTCACCATTCTGTTTGTAAACGCACAAACAATGTCCATTGAAAAAATCCGAAGGTCGGCCATGCGTACGTCCGACGTAATTAAAGAAGGCGCTGAAGTAAAAGGGTATTATTTCTTCTACGTCAGTGATAAAATTGATAAGAGCACAAACGAATACAACTTACGTATTACAGACAACAATTTAAAAATTTTAAAAGACATCACGTTCCAGGATTCAAAATATACAACCATTCTTGAATCATCTTTTAATGGGTCTGATTTGATTTTCCTGTTTTATGACTCAAAAGAAAAAACATTTGAGTACCAGGTTTATGGTGCCGATGGCAATAAAAAAACCTTTACCTACATGCGGGAATTAACCAGGAAAGAAAAAGCTTACCTGTCAACCACTTACCTGGCAATGCAAGACGATGAGGAAACTTATAAAGGACTTTATCCCATCGAAGGAAAAGGATTTATTTCGAATATGCCCAGCAGGGAGGATAAAGACTACACCTTTCAGATTGATTATTTTTCTACCGAAAAAAGAAAGCAATGGACCTATATTCCAACGGAAGGGGGAAAGCGGTTTATTGGCGATTATCTCGGTTCGTTTAACGGAGTGGTTTATATACAGGTATTACGCTTTGGTGGTGTGTTTGATCAAAAACCCGACTCTTATGTGATTGGGCTCGATCTTGAAACGGGAAAAAAGCTGTTTGAAAAAACAACAGATGCAAAGTATCGTTTCTACCCGGCAAGTATGTCGCTGATGAATGGGGGTAAGGCTTATATCTATGGAGAGTATTTTGATGTTGATGGAAATATTTCAAAAGACAAATCGCTTGGCTTTGCTTTCTGGGGCATTGATGAAACCGGGAAAATATTGAGTGAAAAATATTGCTCATGGGGATTGGAATTAGGCAAGTTCCTCAATGTAAGTTCCAAAGGAAAGATTGATGATTTTGGATTTATGTATCTGCATAATATTCTGCAGGCTTCTGATGGAAGTATTTATGCCATTGGTGAAGGTTATAAAAAAGCGGCCAGTGCATTGGGTATAGCTGCTAAATTACTTACACGTAACAGCGGAATCAGTACCGTAAAAATAGTGATCACTGATATGCTGTTAATTAAGTTTGATAAAGACTTTAATGTGAAGGAAGCAAAGATTTATGAAAAAAACTCAAACAACATTCTGCTTCAGGATGGATCAGAATTTATGAGTACACCACTGCTGGGAAAACTGATTAAATGGCACTACGGCGGTTTCGATTATTCTTACACACAAACCAATAAAGATCTTTCTTCCTTTACTGTTTGTTACAGCGATTATGTAAGAGGTAAAGATTACAAGGGAGGAACCTTTAATTCCATCAGTTTTAATGAAGGAAAAATAACCACCGATAAAATCAATACAAAAACAGCTGCCTTTCATACCTGGGTATTACCCGGCAAGCAGGGACAGGTACTGATGCTGGAATATTATAAAAAAGATAAAAGACTGGATATTCATTTTGAAAAGCTGAATTAAAAACGAACGGAAATAAACAATACTAAAAAAGAGGAGCAGCTGCTCCTCTTTTCTTTTAGTTCCTCCTTTGTCGGGAGTTTCGTCTTGTAACAATGTTCTGAATGACGGCCACCCTCGTTTACCGTCATTTCGAATCCACAGGGCCACGCAGTGGCGGATCTGTGGGTGAGAAATCTTACACTTAGTATGCCATCCATAACAACGAGATTTCTCAGTCGCAGATTCGTTCGCTTGTGGCGAACCCTGCTCTTTCGAAATGACGATTGTTTGGGAGTTTCTTCTTCGTAACAATGTTCTGAATGACGGCCACCCTCGTTAATCGTCATTTCGAATCCACAGGGCCACGCAGTGGCGAATCTGTGGGTGAGAAATCTTATACTTAGCAGGTCGCTAAACCTCCGGGGTTTATTGCGGTACTGCATCTTTCTTTCACACAGTTTTTAAAACCCCAGAGGTTTTTATTATGATTCACACAACCCCCGCCGTTTTCAAAAACTTCGGCGCAGTCCGTTTTTTCGTTGCCTGTTCAAATGCATAAGCAAGTGCAAACAATTCACCTTCTTTATATGCACCCGCAATAAACGATAACCCTGCAGGCAGTTCATGCACCACACCCATCGGCACAGTAATATGCGGATAACCCGCCATAGCAGCTGGCGGACAAAAATAAAATCCCGTATCATAATCACCATTGATCAAATCAATGCAGCAGGCTAAACCAATACTTGTACCTGCAATGGCATCTAAGTTTTCTTTCTGTATCAGCTCATCAATGATCTTCCTGGCAGAAGTTGATTTCTTTACTGCTTCAATGTAT
>JANOIQ010000011.1:0-2572 GCA_031407835.1 Chitinophagaceae bacterium | reverse complement strand
GTTCCTGTTGTATCTGTTGCTTTTTTTGTTTTGATTTCAACTTGTGCAACTGCTGCAATGGAAGCCAGTGCTTCACCACGAAAACCCATTGTTTTGATGCGGAAGAGATCATCAATTTCTCTGATTTTGGAAGTAGCGTGGCGTTCAAAAGCCATACGGGCATCCGTTTCACTCATACCTGCACCATTATCAATCACCTGGATCAATTGCTTCCCGGCATCGTTAATAATGAGTTGAATTTCTGTTGCACCTGCATCCACAGCATTTTCCAATAATTCTTTTACCGCACTGGCGGGTCGTTGAATTACTTCTCCAGCAGCAATCTGGTTAGCAATATGATCGGGCAATAATTGAATGATATCCGGCACTTACACTTTCTCCTTTTGAAGCGGCAAAAATACGGCTCTTCAACCAACCATCGAAGGATAATTCGTTATCTTTAGCTGATTCGTAATGAAGAAAATAAGAATGAAAAAAATACTTTTATCTGCTGCCGTATTGCTTTCCTGTTATTTCGCTTTTTCACAAACTAAACAGGAACTGGCCAAACGTTGGGCCGATAGTGTGATGCAAACCCTTACAAATGATCAGAAGATTGCACAGCTTATGATCATCCGGGCACATAGTAATTTAGGGGCGGCTCATGTAAAACAGGTAACCGACCAAATTAAAAAGTACAATGTTGGCGGACTTTGTTTTTTTCAGGGAGGTCCGGTTCGACAGGCTAATCTCACAAACTATTATCAAAGTATTGCACAAACACCTTTGTTGATTACGATTGATGGTGAATGGGGATTGGGTATGCGGTTAGACAGTGTAATTTCTCTTCCACGTCAGTTAATGCTGGGAGCAGTGCAGGATGCTGCATTGGCCTATCAATACGGAAAGCTGATTGGAGAGCAATGCAAACGCATGGGTATACAGGTAAACTTTGCTCCGGTAGTGGATGTAAATAATAACCCAAACAATCCCGTGATCAACGATCGTTCTTTTGGTGAAGACAGGTATAAAGTTGCATTGTTTGGTGTGCAGTGTATGAAAGGCATGCAGGATGTGGGAGTGATGGCTTGTGCCAAACATTTTCCCGGTCATGGTGATACAGATACAGACAGTCATCTTGACTTGCCAGTGATTAATAAAACAAGACCGCAATTAGATTCACTGGAATTATATCCTTTCCGTGAACTCTTTCATAACGGGGTAGGTAGTGTAATGATTGCCCACTTGTATATTCCTGCAATTGACAATACAAAAAACGTTGCCACTTCACTTTCATACAACAATGTAACAAAACTGTTGCGTGAAGAACTTCAGTACAAAGGATTAACATTTACAGATGCACTGGAAATGCAGGGAGTAAAAAAATTTTTTCCTGATGGACAGTCAAGCACACAATCACTGATTGCAGGGAATGATTTGCTTTGTCTGCCCGGTGATGTTCCTGCTGCCATTAAGAAAATTAAATATGCCATTAAAAAGAAAAGACTTAACTGGTCTGATATCAACAGCAGATTGGAGCGTGTATTGATGGCAAAGTATTTATATGGCCTGGGTGAATTGAAGACTATTGATACAAACAACCTGGCGAATGATCTCAATGCAAATACAGAGAACCTGAAACGGTTGATTGCTGATAAATCAATTACGTTACTGAAGAATGAAAAAAATGTGTTGCCATTATCCGCAGCCACCATGTCGTTCATGAACAAAGCAACCAATGAACAACGTAAGATCGCTTATGTGGCGATTGGTGTAACGGCAGACAATGTAATGATCAAAAAGATGCGGGAAGAATTGAAAGCTGATATATTCTTCTTTTCCTACAAAAAAGATGCCGGCACAATTTTGTCACTGGTGGAACTGCTCAAAAACAATTATCAACAGGTAGTTGTTGGTGTGCATGATTACAGCCGCCGGCCACAGAATAATTTCGGCATGAGTGTTCCTTCTGTACAACTGACGAATCGTTTACTGGAATTACCAAAATCTGTTTTGCTTGCATTCGGTAATCCTTATGCCATGAAAAATTTCTGCGCAGCAAAGAATAGTATGGTTTGTTATGAAGACGACAGCATTACACAGTCTGCTGCATTTGATATTCTTACAGGTAAACTGATGCCAATGGGCAAATTGCCTGTTACTGTTTGCGATGAATTGACATTCGGAACAGGACTTGAATACGCTGAAGTAAAAGCTGCTATTTTACCCGTTGAAGAAATAGATGAAACAAAATTCGCAACAGTTGATTCTATTGCAGCAGATGCTATTGATAAAAAAGCTGCGCCTGGTTGTGTGGTGCTTGCAGTAAAAGAAGGAAAGATTGTTTTTGAAAAAGCATATGGATATTATACGTACGAACAGACTGAACCAATGACTTTGGAATCTGTATTTGATATGGCATCTGTAACAAAAATTTGTGCAACTACTCTTTCTGTTATGAAGCTGTACGAAGAAGGAAAGATTAGTTGCACAAATTTTTGTTACAGATGCCATATCAAATACAGATTCCAAAGTCATTGGTTCAGTCTGTTCGTACGTATAATATCCATATGCTTTTTCAAAAACAATCTTT
>JANOIQ010000599.1:0-1984 GCA_031407835.1 Chitinophagaceae bacterium | reverse complement strand
GGATTATTTACCTTTTATTTTAAAGCAATATCCCGGCAGCAGATCGTAACTTTTTGCGAAAGCCTGCAACATATACAAATGGCAGTGAGCTGGGGCGGACATGAAAGCCTGTTATTACCAAGGTGTGCTTCTCTGCAGGATGAGGATTTTAATGCTGCTAACCCCGAACATCAAATGGCCAGAATCTATGTGGGGTTAGAAGATCCTGAATACCTCATAGCTGATCTTCATCAGGCTTTTGAAACCGCTTTTTAAGGCAAAAGAGTTAAAAACAAAGAATGTTCAGGAAATATAAGGCTTCAGTGTTAAACCGCTAATCAAAATTCAATACATTCGTACCCCTTAGAACCTATTTTTGTTATATGAGAAAAATTGTTCCGGCATTGGTTTTAACAGCAGCGCTGTTTTTATCTATGCTTCACCTATCTGCCCAGGATAAATGGGATCTTGTTCGTTGTGTAGAGTATGCAGTTACCAATAATGTATCGGTTCGCCAGGCCGACGTGCAGGCACGATTGGCCGAACTTACCTACAAGCAAGGTAAACTGTCGCAGTATCCAAATGCTAATTTCTCAGTATCTACTGGTACGAACTTTGGACGGGCCGTAAACCCCACTACTAACTTGTTTGAAACAAACACGCTGCTGTTTCAACAGCCAGGATTAAATGTAAATGCGTTGTTGTTCAACTGGCATAGTGTAAAAAATGGTATCCTTAGTTCGAAGTACAACCTGGCTGCCGCCAATGCCAGTGTAGAAAGTACGAAAAATGATATTGCATTAAGTGTAGCCACTACCTATCTGCAGGCATTGCTGGCAAAGGAACAAGCCAAAATTGCACAAGTGCAGATGCAACTCACAAGAGCCCGTTTAACCGATACACGGATACGTGTGGATGCAGGTTCCCTGCCGGAGTTAAACGCATTGGAACTGGAATCACAATATGCAGCCGATAGTGCCAACTATATTAACGCAAGTACAACGGCCGATCAAACCTTGCTTACCTTAAAAGCAACGCTCAACCTCGATGCAGCGCAACCGTTCGATATTGTGGAGCCGCCCATTACCATGATTCCTGTCGAAAGTATTGGTGAGCTTCAACCCGATGTGGTGTATAATATGGCACTGCAAACGCAACCTCGTCAAAGGGTGAATGATCTGCGGATCAAATCGCTGGAGGCGACAGTTCAATCCATCCGTGGTCAATTTTATCCATCAATTTCTGCATTTGGAGGCTTGTCAAGTAGGTTTGCAAGCCCGAATTTTTTTACAACAGTTTCTCCGGGAGCTTATGGTACGCTACAATTAGGACCTCGGGTAAATATTAATGGCACCAATTACCCTGTAGAAGTTTACAACGTTAATGTCGTACAATCAAAAAAGAATTTTGGTCAAATGTGGACGGGTTGGGGTACCCAGTTAAATGAAAACTTTAGTCAAAATTTTGGAATACAGATATCTGTTCCCATCTTCAACGGTGCAACGGTACGTACGAATTACAACCGATCAAAACTGGATGTGCAAAATGCAAAACTCATCAAGGAGCAGGCCGATATGCAGTTGAAGAATGATATTTATCAGGCGTATAATGCTGCCGTGAATGCGATGATGCGCTTCAATGCCAGCAAAAAAACACTGGAAGTATCCGAGCGGGCGAATGTGCTGGCGCAAAAACGATACGATGCCGGTTTGTTGCAAACCATTGAACTCATCACCAACCAGAATAATTTATTCCGGGCACGTATTCAAAATGTTTCTGACCAGTTTGATTATGTGTTCCGTATGAAAGTTCTTGAGTTTTATAAAGGACTGGGTTTAAAATTATAAGCTATCAATAACATTAATTAACAGGCATAACATCATTATATGAGTAAGAAAATTTGGTGGATCATCGGAATCCTTGTTGTAGTAATCGTTGCACTGGTTATACTGAAAAAAACCGGGGCGGTTGGTAAAGACGAAGCCGTGAAGGTTGCAACTGAAAA
>JANOIQ010000153.1:0-30467 GCA_031407835.1 Chitinophagaceae bacterium | reverse complement strand
GTTTTCCCTCAATTTGGTGACGATTGTTTTATCGCTCCCAATGCTACTATTGTGGGGGATGTAATTATGGGCAATCATTGCAGCGTATGGTTCAATGCCGTTGTGCGGGGTGATGTAAACAGTATTCGTTTGGGAAACAAGGTGAATGTGCAGGATGGAGCGGTGCTGCATGCAACATATCAGAAAACGAAAACCATCGTTGGTAATAATGTAAGCATCGGTCATAATGCAATTGTTCACGGATGTACCCTTCATGACGATGTGCTGATAGGAATGGGAGCCATTGTAATGGATAATGCAGTCGTTCACAGCAATTCCATTGTTGCTGCAGGAGCTGTGGTACTGGAAGGCACAATTGTTGAACCTGGCAGTATTTATGCCGGTGTTCCCGCCAAAAAGGTGAAAGACATCAGCCAGGAACTGATTCATGGAGAGATTAACCGAATTGCAGAAAATTATATTAAATATTCGGGTTGGTTTAAAGATAATTTAACCGAAAACATTTAAACTGGTACGAACATTGTCCAATATTCAAATGTATTAACCATAATCAAAATGAAACAGATAACTAAAGCAGCAGTCGTCATCCTTTTGGTGTCTTTTATCGTAAGTAGTTGCAACGTGTTTAAACGCACACCTAAGGAAGGATGTCCAACCAATGGAAAAAATGTGGGTGCTGAAAAGATTTTAAGTGGTGAAAAAGTGAAAAGAGCAAAAAAATTTAATAGTTAAATAAAGAATGTAACAGGCTTACTAACCCTGTATCAATAACACCAAAAAATACCACTATGAATCCCACATTACGCAACCATGTTGGATATAGCGAGGCGATCCTTGATGACGACGCCAGCTACGAAAAATTTCATCGCTGGGCCGATTTACTGGCAGACAAACTGAAAATCTCCTTCACAAAGAAGCTGGATGATTTCGAAGCTTTGTACTGGGACTTTTTATACAAAGGAACTGCCCTTACTCTCACATTTAATATTTTCAACGGCATTTCTGTTTTTCCATCACTGGAAGAAAAAAGCGAACATTTTGAAAACGCAGCCATTGCAGAATTGGTGGATGCGTTGAAAGATGCCGATCCTTCAGAAGTGTGATGATTAATATTTCTTTTCCTCTATCGTGGCCAGTATGCCGCAATAACTGATATATCGCAGCGGATGAATGGTTTCATTTACAACTGCCGATTTGATGGCACAGTTTGGCTCTTCCAGGTGCAGGCAATTATTAAACTGGCAATCGTTGATCAGCACTCTCATTTCAGGAAAATAATGCGACAGTTCCTGTTTACTGATATCCACTAAACCAAATTCTTTTACACCCGGTGTGTCGATAATTTTACCAACATCCCGATTACTATCGGGAGGCAGATCGTACATTTCTGCAAAAGTAGTTGTGTGCATCCCTTTCCCGCTCCAGCCACTTACTTCTTCTGTACGTAAATCAAGATCGGGCATTATGGAATTAATAAATGTTGATTTGCCAACTCCTGAGTGACCGCTGACCAATGTAATCTTCCCTTTCAGCATCTCTTTTACCGCATCAACACCTTCATTTTTTTCCATGGACATGAGAAAAACTTTGTACCCAACCGCTTCATACATATCCTTCCATTCTTCAAACAGATCCATTTCTTTTTTCCGGTATACATCCGATTTATTGAAAACAATTACACTTGGAATATGATAAGCTTCTGAAGCAATAACAAACCGATCAATAAAACCCTGAGAAGTTCTGGGTTCTTTCATTGTTGCAAACAACATACTCTGATCGAGGTTGGCGGCTACAATATGATGATGGTATTTCTGATGAGGCGATTTACGGTTGATGTAATTTCTACGTTCATAAATTTCAATGATCATAGCGGTTTGCTCCAGTTCGTTTTCCATTTCCACTTCTACAATATCGCCTACAGCAATGGGATTGGTAGATGTAATTCCGTCGATCTTGAATTTTCCTTTAATTCTTGCACGCACAAAATCACCCTCTTCGGTTTTTGCTACATACCAGTTGCCTGTTGATTTATAAATGAGTGCCTGCATTGATTGCAAAGAAAAGGAATAGTTGCCACGGAGGCATGGAAAGCACGGAAAACATCCTGTTGCAATTATGGAAACTTTCGGAATGTCTTATATCGTAACCACATTTCAATCAGCAGCAATACAGCAACTGCAATTGCCAGCAGATAAAACTCTTCTGCATACCGGGCAAAGCTGCTGGTTTCAATTTTTGATTTTTCAAGCTTGTCGATTTCAGTGTAAATATTCGAAAGACTTTCATTGTCTTTTGCACGAAAATAATTGCCGCCGGTTTCTCTTGCAATTTCAGTAAGCATTCTTTCATCAATATTTATCTTTTCCATGCTTCTCACAATACCGGCCTTGGTTTGCTGTGGCATGTGTACAAAACCTTCTGCTGCCATACCGATGGTGTACACTTTTATCTGGAAAGCTTTGGCAATCTCTTTCGCTGTGCTTGGCGGAATTAAGCCACCGTTATTTTCACCATCGGTTAAAAGAATAATCACCTTGCTTTTTGATTTACTTTTCTTTAATCGCTCCACACTTGTCGCCAAGCCCGAACCGATCGCCGTACCATCCTGCAAAATACCGCTGCGTAAGGCATTTATCTGACTTTTCAATGCAGCATAATCAGTGGTAGGCGGGCATTGTGTAAATGGTTCCCCGGCAAAGATCACAAGCCCAATACGATCTGTTTTTCTTGCATTTACAAAATCGGCCGCCACTTTTTTCATTGCCTCAAAACGATTGGGGGTGAAATCTTCTGCCAGCATGCTGCCGCTTACATCCATACAAAGAATGATGTCAATTCCCTCTCCTTCCACCCTTTCTTCATTGCTTCTTGTTTGTGGCCTTGCAATAGCAACGATTAATAATGCAAGAGAAAGTAATCTGAGAACAAAAGGCAAATGACGCATGACATTAACAGAACTGCCTTGCTTTCTGTAAATACCCAAAGAAGAAACCCTGACTGAAGAGGAAGATTTTTTTTCCCGCAGTATGTACCAGCCGATAAGTAATGGCAATAACAACAACAACCATAACAGGAAGGGATATGCAAAGACGATATGTTGATACCATTCATTAATCATTTGGCTTCCTTTCTATATCCAGTTTTTTAATGATCGTTTCTGTTCCCTGCAAGGCAATCATGCAGTCATCTTTTGATGCCCTGAACTTTGCAAACTTTACAGCATCAGCAAGCCGGAGTGTTTGTGCAATGGAAATTAATTGTTCATTCAGCAAATGTGGTTTTAAGTCCATCATCAACTCATCTGTTGTAACACGGGAAAACGGCTGACGGAGAATCCGTTCAAAGTATCTTTTTACCGATTGGGATAATTCAGAGAAATTCTGTTTCTGTTCAAGCTGATCGTCCCAGCTTTGCTGTTTCAGTTTTTCAATGGTTCTGAGAAAATCTTCCAGCGGAGAGTAATTCGAATCTTCATCAGCAACAATAAGTTGCTTTTTCTTCCATCGCTTGAATAAAATAATCAGGAGCACTAAACTTAGTATTGCAGCTGCAGCAACAGCATAACCAATCCACTTTTCACCGCCATCCACTTCAATAATCGGCTTTACATCATTCAACACCTGGCTGCCTGTTGTATCATACTCAATTAATATTTCTTTAGCAGGGAACTTCAACAGCAATGGCTTATCGTTTACATTCGAAGGAACAACAACTGAAATGTTATCAATGGCCCACAGGCCACTGTCAAAACTTGTAATGGTTATTTCACGCTTTAAAATATCTGAAGTATCAAAACTTACATATTCAAAGTGAGGAATACTATCGGGAAATTTCCATTGTACACCAGAGTTCCTGTCAATTGCTTTCAGTTCAAGTGTGATCTTAAATGATTCGCCGATGAATACTTTCTCCTTGTCGGAACTGATAACCGGAGTGATCTGGCCAAATGAAAAAAAGCCCATCAGCATACACCCAACCGATATAACAAATACTCTTCTGATCATCTGCTCCTGTTAATAAAAAATTTCTGTAACACTTTTACATAATCATCGCCTGCACGCATATGAAGCAGGTCGGCACCTGCCTTCCGAAACACATCCTTCACATAATCATTATGCTTGTGAAAATCCTTTTCGTAGTCAGCCCTTATCTGTGCATTGGAAGTATCAATCCACCGTTGCTCACCTGTTTCAGCATCTGCAAGCTGCAGTAATCCTGCATTGGGTAATTTCATATCGAGCTGATCATAAATTTTAATGCCGATTACATCATGTTTTTTGGAAGCAACACGTAAGGCATCTTCATAACCGGCACCTAAAAAATCACTGATCAAAAAACAAATACTTCTCCGGGAGCAAACATTGTTGAACATCCGGAAAGCATCACGATAATTTGTTTGTTTCGACTTTGCATCATTGCTCAGCATTTCCCTTACGATATACAGTGTATGCTGTTTTGCTTTTTTGGGTGCAATAAATTTCTGCACCTTGTCTCCAAACAAAATAGCCCCCACTTTATCATTATTATTTACTGCAGAAAAAGCAAGTACTGCTGCAATCTCTGTTACTAAATCTTTCTTTCTTTGTAAATGTGTACCAAAGCTGATGCTGGCACTGTTATCAATCAACAAAAACAAAATCAGCTCCCGTTCTTCTTCAAATACTTTACTGTAAGGATGAGCATACCGGGCACTCACATTCCAGTCAATAAAACGGATATCATCACCGGGTTGGTATTCTCTCACTTCTTTGTAACTCATACCCTGCCCTTTGAACGCCGAATGATATTCACCCGTGAACAAATGATTGGTAAGCCGCTTACTTTTAATTTCAAGAGCCCTTACTTTTTTTAATATTTCTTCAGTAGTTAACAAGGAAAATTTTGAGTTTTTGAGTTCTAAGTTAAATACAGGTTGGATTTTTTCATCAACACATTGGCATATTATCAAATCAGCAAATTGCTTATGGTACCTTCACCGCATTCAACACCTGTTTAATAATTTCTTCTACAGAAATATTTTCAGCTTCTGCTTCATATGTAAGCCCGATACGGTGACGTAATACATCGGCAGCAATCATTCTTACATCTTCAGGTAACACATATCCTCTTTTATTGATGAAGGCAACTGATTTTGATGCCAAAGCCATATTGATTGATGCTCTTGGTGAACCACCATAAGCAAGCAAAGGTTTGAGATTACTCAATCCAGCCTGTTCAGGTTTACGGGTAGCAATCACAAGATCAAGAATATAGTTTTCGATTTTTTCATCCATATAAATGGTACGGGCAAGATCTCTTGCATCCATTACTTCACGCATGGATACAACAGGATTAATCGTTGGCGTTGCTATTTGTTGTGTATTCTGGCGAATGATCATTAACTCTTCTTCTTTTTTTGGATAATCAATCACCACCTTCAGCATAAAACGATCCTGTTGTGCTTCTGGTAAAGGATAGGTTCCTTCCTGTTCCAAAGGGTTTTGGGTAGCCAATACTAGGAAAGGTTCTTCAAGTTTATAAGTATGTTCACCAATGGTTACCTGGCGTTCCTGCATCGACTCGAGCAAGGCACTCTGCACTTTTGCCGGGGCACGGTTAATTTCATCAGCCAAAACAAAATTGGCGAAGATGGGACCACGCCTTACGAAGAACTCATTTTTTTGCTGATTATAAATCATGGTGCCGATTACATCGGCAGGCAACATATCGGGAGTAAACTGAATACGGCTGAATTTGGCATTAATTGCCTGCGACAATGTTTTGATAGCAAGTGTTTTTGCAAGACCGGGCACACCTTCCAGCAAAATATGTCCATTGCCCAAAAGGCCAATCAGCAAACGATCAATCATGTGTTGCTGACCAACGATCACTTTCCCAACCTCTGCACGCAACCTGTCTAAAAAAGAACCGGCATATTGAATTTTTTCATTCAGGATTTTGATGTCTTCTGCGGTTTTTAACATGTAATCTTGGTTTAGATTGTGAAAATACAATCCCCAACTCAACAGGGAAAATCAATTTATAAACGTTATTGTCAGGATTTCATTTCCTCCTTTGCAAAAATACGGCCGAACTTGAGGCAGGTCGTTAGCCGATAGTCATTAGTAGATAGCTTTCGCATCTCATGATTTAACTAACGGCTATCGGCTATCTACTAACGGCTTACCACTAATCGGTAACTACTATCTTTGCGCCTTATGAATGCAGCAAATGATTTATTTGTACGCTGGATGAACCTGGAGCAGAAACTGGTTGAGCGTTTTGGCAAAAAGCCCGATCTCGAAGCGGTGCTGTTCCTCATAGGAATTCAGGAATATGGACAATTACGTGAAAAATATACCAAAGAACAAAAGCAGGACCTGATGCATGTGGCTGTTTGTTCTTTACTTTCCCAAAGTGGTTATTTTGAGTTTGATCAGTTTGACGCTGATGGATGGCCTCACTTCAAACAGCTCAAGGCTATGCCCACACTTGAAATGAGAGAACAGGAAGATTTTATTAAAGATCATGTATTGCTTTACTTTGAACAAAAAGGACTTTAAATGAAGAGGGTCATATTATTTCTTGGTTTGATTTGCCTGTTTACATCTGCCGAAGCAAAAAAAAGAAAAGTAAAAATCGTTACCAGCAAAGGAACAATTGTGGTTTTGCTCAGTGATAAAACGCCCAAACACAGGAACAATTTTATTACGCTGGTGAAACAAAAATTTTACGACAGCATTATTTTTCACCGTGTAATTAAAGATTTCATGATCCAGGCAGGTGATCCTGATACCAGGAAACCTGAACCTGGAAAACGATACGGAAGTGGCGGATTGAAGTATACCATTCCGGCTGAGTTTGATACATCCTTATTTCACAAACGTGGGGTATTGGCAGCAGCAAGGGATAATAACCCTGAGAAAGCAAGCAGCAGTTGCCAGTTTTATATTGTGCAGGGAAAAAGTTTTACAGATAGCACTTTGAATGAGGTTGAAATAAAACGTTTGGGCGGAAGAAAAATCCCTCTCAATCATCGTGAAGTATATAAAGCAATTGGCGGAAGCCCGCATCTTGATCAGAACTATACCATATTTGGTGAAGTAATTAAAGGATTGGATGTGGTAGATAAGATTGCTAATGCAGCAAGAGATCAGTACGACCGGCCAAAAGAAGATGTCCGCATCATCAAAATACGGTTGAAGAAGAAACTTTTATTTTTCTGATTCATAGAAAACAGTCAATTTAGCAGCGATCACAACAAAATAAAATATCATGAATTTTCCTGAAAATCTCCGCTACACAAAAGACCACGAATGGATCAGCCTGGAAGGCAATATTGCAACAATTGGCATTACCGATTTTGCTCAGCGGGAGTTGGGTGATATTGTGTATGTGGATATTAACACAGTAGGTAAAGCACTGAATGCTGAAGAAATTTTCGGAACTGTGGAAGCAGTAAAAACTGTGAGCGATTTGTTTTTACCTGTTGCTGGAACTATTACCGAAGTGAACAGTGCACTAAATGACAAACCGGAAGCAGTGAACACTGATCCATATGGCGCAGGCTGGATGGTAAAGGTAACAGTGAACGATCCTGCTGATGTAGCAGCATTGATGGATGCTTCAGCTTATTCGGCTTCAGTTGAATAATGAAAAAAATGTTTCAGAAATATATTGTAACGAAGTGGCCGGCCATTCTTTGGTCGGTCATTGTTTTTATATTACTGGCAATGCCTTCCATTAACCTGCCAACTGAACAAAAAATTGAGTTAACACATATTGATAAACTTATTCATTTCATTCTTTTTTTTACACTGGTTATTTTGTGGGGCTACTACCTGCGAACAAAAAAATCAACTTTAAAGTTTCTTTTTCCACTGTTTGCCGTTACTCTCATTTCAACGTTTTATGGTATTTTAATGGAGTATGTTCAACTATGGACAGGTCGTGATTTTGATGTTTGGGATATGGTTGCTGATGGAGCAGGTGCAATGGCAGGCTGGCTCCTGTTTGCTGTAAAAGATAAACCCCGGTAGAAACCGGGGTCGAAACCAAAACTAACTGCTTATGAGAAAAAAATTATAATATGAATTTGTAGTGTAAAGTTCGGCTATTCTTTCATTTTAAAACGTAACACAATTGTTAATATTTGTGTATCGTTCCCCTTCTTCCTGTGCAATCGTTAGCACAACTTTTAAAAGAGGGTCTCCCGAAGAATCGGGAGACCGTAACCAAAACTAACTGCTTATGAGAAAATTTGACTGCTTTAAAGAACTTGTACTATTGAGACGCTAAACACGCTGAATAGTTTACTGCTGTGTTGTTAATAATTTCTAAAAGCCATTCTGCCTCTTTTCAAACACCTGAACATACTAACTTTCCAAAACCATGCCAACAGCAAAACAAGGTTGCTAAAATTACCCAACTGACCTTATAGTGACAGTTATCTTTCTTATTGCTGCAAAAAAAATCCCGATTTATACAGATCGGGAAATAAACTACTTATAACAGACATCAACTGATTCATCATCGTCCAAACAATCCTTTTACAATATCCATCATTCCACCTTCGCCGTTTTGTTGCTGTTGCGAAGCGCCTCCTTTCACCATATTAATCACATCATTCAAATCTGTATCACCATCTCCATCCTTATTTAAACCAACCCTCGTTACTCTTCCCAGCAATGCCTGCAGGTCTAAACCACCAGTTTGACCTCCCGTAAGTGAACTGAAAATACTCTGCAGATCAAAGCTGTTATCACCGGGATTATTTGTTTTTGAGATAAGATTTTGCAAAACTCCCGGTAACAGGTTGCTCACAATATTTTTAGCCTGACCCTGGTTTAAACCAAACTTATCCATGAGTGAGCTGATTGCATTGCCTGATAATTGATTGGCCATTGGATTATTTTGCAAATCGCCACCCTGTCCACCTAATAATTTCAGTACATCCTTGAATTGTCCGCCAGCCAATGCATTTTGCAATCCACCGGCTACGCTGTTGGTTACATCGGCAACCGCCTCTTCATTCCGCTCATTGGGTATATCGGGATTATTGATGATGGCAGTACCTGCCTGTTCTTTAACAAGGTTAAATAATTGTTCCAGCATAAAAACAGTTTTGGTGAAAAAAATGAACTATTAAATTAGTTGAAATTATACTCAAATACGTTGTATAAACGTAAATTTTTCATGAATAATTTAATTCTGCTGAGAAAGCTTTTCTGTGTTTTCAGCAAACTGTAATGCATCAATTAACTCATCAATTTCACCATTTAGTACTGCATCTAAATTATAAAGTGTAAGTCCAATACGATGATCAGTAACACGGCCCTGCGGATAGTTGTAAGTCCTGATCTTAGCACTTCGATCACCGGTACTAACCAAACTTTTCCGTTGTCTTGCAATTTCTTCTTCATGCTTACGCACCTGTTCTTCGTATAATCGTGTACGCAATATATGCATGGCCTTTTCACGGTTGCCCAGCTGTGTACGTTCTGTTTGGCAAATCACCACAACTCCTGTTGGTATATGCGTCAGCATCACTTTGGTTTCAACTTTGTTTACATTTTGTCCGCCGGCACCACCACTTCTGGATGTTTCCATTTTCACATCACTTTCTCTCAACTCAAAATCAACTTCTTCTGCTTCGGGCATAACTGCAACAGTTGCAGCACTGGTATGCACCCGACCGCTTGTTTCAGTTGCCGGAACCCGCTGTACCCGATGTACGCCGCTTTCAAATTTCAATGTGCCGTACACATCATCCCCTGTTACCTCCAGCTGAACTTCTTTGTAGCCACCTACCGTTCCTTCACTTTCACTCACCAAAGTTGTTTTCCAACCCCTTCTTTCACAATACCTGGTGTACATGCGTAACAAATCACCTGCAAACAAACTGGCTTCATCACCACCTGTACCAGCACGAATTTCCAAGATTGCATTTTTATCATCCTGCGGATCTTTGGGAATGAGTAATTGACGGACCTGCTTCTCCAATTGCTCTTTTCTTTCTTCTAATGCTGGCAACTCCTCTTTGGCCATTTCACGCAACTCTGCATCATTGCCATTCAATGCTTCCTTGTAACTGTTTACATCATCTAATACCTGTAAATACTCTTTTCTTGCAAGCACAATTTTTTCAACACTCCGGTATTCTTTACTCAAAGCAGAAAATTTCTGATTGTTGCTGACAATCTCGGGGTTGGTGAGTGCTACACCAATTTCATCAAATCTTGCTTTTATTGCGTCTAACTTATCTAACATTTATCCCTCCAACTCCCAAAAGGGAGAGTTTTGTGTACTAAATTTGAGCGGCAAAGTTAAAAGAATTCAAGCGCATGCAATACAGGAAGTTCAGGGCAGATCAATTGTTTGATGGATATACGTTGTATGAAACAGATAAGGTGTTAATCACTGATGAAACAGGTGTGGTGAAAGATCTCGTTTCAACTGCAGAAGCAGGCGATGATGTGCAGCAATTTACAGGCATTCTTTCGCCCGGGCTGATTAACGCACATTGTCATTTAGAGTTAAGTCATTTAAAGAATGTAATTCCACCACATACAGGATTGATTGAGTTTTTATGCTCTGTTGTAACCAAGCGTGAAGCCCAAGCCTCCCCTAAATCGGGGACTTTCAAAGACCCAGCACAATTAAAAACACAAGCAATTATTAATGCTGAAAAAGAAATGTTTGATAATGGCATTGTTGCTGTTGGTGATATCGGCAATACGGCTGATACCGCATTCATAAAAAGTAAAAGCAAGATTCGCTGGCAGAATTTTGTTGAAGTGCTGAGCTTCACAGATGCAAAAGCAGCAGAGAATTTCAAACATTATCAAACTGTAGCAGATGAATTAGAGTTTGCTCTTCGTACATCACACATCGTACATCGTACCTCTCTCGTACCACATGCACCTTATAGCATTTCACCCAAAACATTTCAACTTATCAATGATGTAACTGCTGATGAGATTATTTCTATTCATAACCAGGAACACCCCGCTGAAAATGAATTGTATAAAACCGGCAAGGGAGAATACTTAAAGTTTTTTAAAATCTTTGGTATCAATTCATCACCATTTCCCGTAACAGGTAAAAGCAGCATCCGCTCTTATCTTCCTTATTTCAACAAACGTCAAACGATCTTTCTCATCCATAATACTTACATGCCCGAAGAAGATATTGTATGGGCCAATGAATATGCATCAACGAATGGTTTAAAACTTATCTATTGTTTATGCATCAATGCGAATTTGTATATAGAAAGCAATACTCCGCCTGTTGATCTTTTGCTGAAACACAATTGTTCGATTGTTTTAGGTACCGACAGTTACAGCAGCAACTGGCAGTTAAGTATTGCGAAAGAAATGGAAGCATTATTACAACATACATCTCTAACAAAAGAACAGGCTTTACAGATGGCCACATTAAATGGAGCAAAAGCTTTGCAATGGGATGATCAGTTGGGAAGTTTTGAAAAAGGAAAAAAGCCGGGAGTTGTTTTGTTGAGTAATGATTTCAGTTATTCCAAACGGATTCTATAACCCAAAGAGTTGACACCCTTATAAAAGGTTGTCAACTCTTTAAAAATCATGGCTCCATGATTTGCTGTAATACAGGTAAGGTCTTCAATTTTCCAAACTCAGATATATGCAAGGCATAATAAGTTTCAAGTGTTTCAAGCAGCTGCCTTCGTTGTAAATAGTTCATGGGTATTTCAGTAAGTTCATGTGGCTGCATTGCTTTTAATAATTCACGGATCAACTCTGCAGTTTTTCCATCCACATAATACACATGCTGCGGATAACTTGCAACAAAATTTCCTTCCTGCAAATCAAGAATGCTATATTTATCAGCCTCTTCCGTATTCAACTGAAAACCAAAAAAATTGGTTAAGTGCAGCGCAAAGTACAGCGGAAAATTGGCGGTTACTGAATTACTTGCTCTATCCAGTTCCATTAATGCATCTTCAATAAAATAAAAAAGGTCAGGATTATTCTCAGGTTGTTTTACACATTTCTGTAATAGCTCCATCATGTACAGCAGCACACAATTTTTAATGACATCTGCAAACACCTGCTCATACAGATAGCTCCATTTAAATTCTTTGATGCGTTGCAGATTTTTGAGATCATGATGATAAACGATCAGTTCCAGCATAGAGCCCGGTTGAAAGTAATTCGCCTTGCCCGCTCCTTTTTTTGAACTTATTCTTACTCCCTGTACGATATAACTCTGCAATCCATATAACTCTGTATAAGCTGAAACAATTAAACTTGTTTCACCATATTTTACTGTACGGAGAATAACGGCTTTTGTTGTATGTAATACATTGCTCAATGAAAACTTATTTGATGAATACAATCTTACCCACTTTCTTTTCTGCACCCAGTTCATCTTTTGCCAGTACCAGATAAACGCCGCTTGATACTCGTTGATTATTATAATCTCTTCCATTCCATACAGCCTGCCCGCCAAGTGATCTTGTTTGATAAACCAATCGTCCGTTGAGCTCAGTAATTTTTACAACAGAATTTTCAGGTAATCCACGAATGCCAATTGTTCCTTCATATCCCGCAGGTACAGGACTTGGAAACACAAGTACCTTATCTGTATGTTCACTCGCTTCTGTTGCTGTACTTCTGTAACTGCAAATTCCATTGAAGGTGGAAAAAAATACTTCCCCACTTTTTGGATCAATGGCAATGCGGATGATTTCATTACTCAGCAGCGGACTGTTCTCTGCAGTAAAACGCTCAATTACTTTTTCTCCATCTGCACTGATTAGCCAAACACCATTTCTTGTACCCACCCATTTACGATTTGCTCCATCAACAGCCATTGCTTTCACTTCTTCATTCTCAAATAAATAACCGGCAAAATTATCCTGCTGTACAATGGGCTGATACGCTTCACATCCATTTGCAGTAAACACTTCACCGGGACATTGTATGATGGCTATCCCTTTATCTGTTCCCAGCCAGATGAATCCATCTTTATCTTTCACCATACTATTCACAAAATTACCAGGCAGATTGCCATTACCTGCACCTGTCTGCAACCACTTCCATCTGTCATCACCGGCATTATCAATGGATGATCCATGATTAAAACAAAGCAAACCATTTCCCTGCGGTACCTGTATCCATTTCTGATTGGCATCATCAATTAAAATTGCCCCAACCATATTATCGCTGATAAGAAAAGGAACACGGAATGATTTCCAGTTGCCATCTGCTTTCTTCACAGCAAAATTATTACTGCCGCCAAAATTGCTGATCCATAAATTATTCTCTCCGTCAAATGCAAGGCCACCTACACGATAACTGTTCGGATCTCCAACTGTAACATTGAGAAATCCCTGTTTATAAATTTTATACTTCGTTGACGATTCATACTCCACCAATCCCCCACCAAATGATCCTGCATAGATTGCATTGTTACGTGGATCAACAGCTAGAGTGATCACATCTAAAACTGAATCCATCCATGAAAGGTTGCTACGGTTATAATCTTTCCATTCATCATTATTGAATGTAAAAAAACCTGAGCCATTATAT
The DNA here is from genome assembly GCA_031407835.1 of Chitinophagaceae bacterium. GTDB lineage: Bacteria > Bacteroidota > Bacteroidia > Chitinophagales > Chitinophagaceae > Lacibacter. The sequence goes on along the minus strand of JANOIQ010000153.1, from coordinate 16,920 downwards.
TGATAGTTCCATGCTTCATTTACACTTCCCCCTGCCACATATAATGTATTCTTATAAAAAAAGAGTTCACCATCCAGGCTTCCATATGGTGAATTGATGGCATAACGTTCAAACAAATTTGCTTCAGCCTTCACCAATCCTTTTTCAAAATCAGCAATCCATATTTCGGTTCCGCTTTTTGCTGCCTGAAAAGGATAACGAAGCTGATTATTATTCTGAACAACTGTACTGATCGTTCCGTTTGTATTCAGCACAATTACTCTTCTCTGATCCCATGCATTTTTTTCCTGGCAGATTAATATACTTCCATCACTTGCATTTACATTTGCCCAAAGCCAGTCATCGTTATACAGTAACTGCCATGTAGTTCCATTCAATACATACAATGAAGTAAAGAATTGAGCAATCACTTTATCCTGTATAACCATTACCTGTGCTGCAGGACCTGCAGGCAATCCATTTGTTCCGCTTAACAAAGTCCAGTTACGGTAATCGCTTAAGTTGGAAGTATTTTGATTGGCTGTTTTTAATCCATCTTCTGTTGCTGCAAAAAAACGGGTAGCATCTGCAGCAAATCCATTCACTTTAACATTACCTCCGTTATTGCCAACATAATAAGTACTGCTGATTTCATATTTTGCCAAATCAACAACGATTACACCAAGCCCGCTGCTCAGGTAAGCTTTGTCATTCAAGAAACTGATATCATAAATATTTTTATCACCACTTACATTGCTGCGCAGTATATCAGGTATGTTGATGATGTCGTTTCGATACACAACATCAATGTTACTGTTGTTATAAGCAATTAGTAATTTATTATTACCTGTATTGTATTTGATGCTGCGAATACCCGCATCATGCAACCCGGTTACCTTATTCAGCCGTTCAATTTCTCCTTCAGCTTTACTTACTGAATAAGCTCCAAATTTTGAAGCTGCATACACTTTGTCGGATGAAAGTGTAACACGCAGACCTGAACGGTATTCCATATGTTCACGCCACTGCCCTACAGGTGTAAGCTGAGCAGCAGCCATTGAAAAGATAAACAAACAGGTAACCGAAAGGAATAATGTACACTTCATGACAAATCAAATTTAATTGCTTTTCCGTCAAGGCAGATTTTTTAGAGTTTTTAGGGTGGAATGGTGTTTCTTTGCGCTGCTTTTCTTATCTAAAAAGTATCTGAAACACATGTGGTATCAACTTGGAAAATGGGTGTTGCGTAACAGGCTTCCTTTATTAATTGCCGTTCTGCTCGCAACAGGTGTAATGACTTACTTCGCTTCCAAAGTGCAAATGAGTTACGATTTTGCAAAAGCTATTCCGGTTGATCATCCCAAATTCCTCGAATACCAGGCCTTTAAGCAAAAATTTGGTGAAGATGGTAACCTGCTGGTGATTGGTTTTGAAAAGAAAGATATGTTTCAGTTAGATTTTTTTCAAAAATTTATCGCCCTTCAAAAAGACTTCAAACAGGTGCCCGGTGTGGAAGATATACTCAGTATCAGCACAGCTGTTAACCTGGTTAAAGATTCTGCTACTGAAAAACTAAAAGCTATTCCAGTTTTTCCTGAAAACATTCAAACACAGGCTGCCTTAGACAGTTCAAAACTTGTACTGGAAAATCTCCCGTTTTACAGAGGACTGCTTTACAACCCTGATAGTAAAGTGTACATGATGGCTGTTCGTATTAACAAAGATGTGCTCAATTCAAAAAGAAGAAATGAATCTGTTGGCGGGTTAATGAAGTTAACTGTGCAGTTTGGGAAGGAGAACAATCTTGAAATGTACCGCAGTGGTTTGCCACTGGTTCGTACGGAAATGAGTACTCGTATTGCTGCTGAAATGAAATTATTTTTACTGGGCTCTGTTTTACTTTCAGCATTTATTCTGTTACTGTTCTTCCGTTCAATTAGTGCCATGTGGCTTAGTATGGCGGTTGTGATAATGGGTGTTATCTTCAGTTTGGCAACAATGGTTTTGCTTGGTTTTAAAATTACTTTGCTAAATGCTTTGATTCCGCCACTGATGGTTGTTATTGGTATTCCCAACTGTATTTACTTCCTCAATAAATTTCATACAGAGTATAAAAAAAGCGGAGAGAAAAACATTTCGCTTATTAACATGATGGGTCGGATGGGCATTGTTACTTTGTTTTGCAATATTGCAGCAGCTATTGGGTTTGCAGTATTTGCACTCACCAAAAGTCAGATACTGAGAGAGTTTGGAATTGTTGCCGGGATCAACATCATGGTATTGTTTGTGATTTCATTTCTGTTTATCCCGATTGTGCTCAGTTATTTACCTGCACCAAAACAACGTCACGTCCGCTATCTTGAAAATGAACGGCTTAATAAAACCATCATTAAGATTGAAGACTGGGTTTTCAATCATCCAAAATATACGTATACAGCAACAGGAATTTTAATGGCGATTGCCATTGCCGGCATCTTTCGTTTAAAAACGGTTGGATACATTGTTGATGATTTGCCTAAGAATGATAAACTCTATGTTGATCTGAAATTTTTTGAAAAACATTTTTCTGGTGTAATGCCGCTGGAAATTGTGGTTGATACCAAACGCAAACAGGGTGTTACCAGAAGTATCCCTAATCTCAACCGTATTGACTCACTCGTAGTTTATTTACAAAACAGGCCGGAGATGGGTAAAGCCATTGCTCTAACGGAAGGCTTGAAGTTTGCAAGACAGGCTTATTACGACGGCGACAGTAATATGTACACCATTCCCAATGAATTTGATTTAGCATTTCTGGCTCCTTACCTGCAAATGAAAGCAGATACCAGTGCAGGCAGTAAGACTAACACTTTTGCAAAACTGGTGGGCAATTTCATGGATAGCAGTAAACAAAGGGCAAGGATCAGCGTGAACATGGCCGATGTGGGAAGTGACAGTTTGCCTAAAATATTAGTGCAGGTGCAGGCAAAAGCTGACTCTTTGTTTAACCTCGACAGCCTGACCTATACCAATCAGATCAACAATAAAACAATTGCTGTAGCCGATATTGATTCATCAAGATTGAAACGATCTGCAAATATTCAATTAACCGGCACCAGTGTAACTTTTGTAGAAGGCAGCCGCTTCATCATCAATGGATTGAAAGAAAGCATTGTTTGGGCATTTTTGCTGATTGCCCTTTGTATGCTTTATCTCTTCCGTTCTTTACGGATCCTTTTCTGTTCCCTGATTCCAAATGTTGTTCCATTGGTGATCACAGCTGGAGTAATGGGTTGGGTGGGCATTCCGCTGAAACCAAGTACAGTACTGGTTTTCAGTGTAGCATTGGGCATCGCCATTGATGTCACCATTCGTTTTTTGATCAATTACAAACAGGAACTGCCAATCCACAACTATGATATTAAAGAAACTGTAAGGCAAACCATCCGGCACACAGGCATCAGCATCATCTATACTTCTCTGGTTTTAGTAGCTGGGTTTGTCATTTTTTGCTTCTCCGATTTCGGCGGCACCCAGGCTTTAGGCTGGCTTACTTCCCTTACCCTTTTAGTGGCAATGATTACGAATCTTGTGTTGTTACCGGTTATGCTTTTGTCAACTGCCCGTTCAAAAAACAAAAAAACCGTCAAATAAACGTTTCAGAAGCAGCAAAACCGCATAATATCTGTCTATTAGTTAACAAAATTTAACAGAACCTGTTATATTTGTTGCCTTCTAACCAATTGACTTACATCAAGTACTCTTTTACCTTCAACGAATAACCTTAAGCACATTGAAGTAAATTTTACTTTAAAAAACATGAAGAATTAATCATTTTAAACCAAAAAAAGTCGAGTATGAGAAAACTTGTAAGCATGATGTCCGTGCTGTTGTTGTGCACTATGCACTTATTTGCACAGGATAAAACTGTTACCGGTAAAGTAACAGATGAAAATGACAAAGCTCCTCTTGCCGGAGTTTCAGTAGTTGTAAAAGGAACCAAAGTTGGCACTTCAACAGGTGCAGATGGTACATTCACTCTGCAGGTTCCATCAAATGGAAAAACACTTGTTTTTACCTTTGTAAACTACACAGATATGGAAGTAAATATTGGTTCTACTGCCAATTTTACTGTTTCCCTTACTGCTGCTGAGACAAGTCTTCAGGAGGTTGTTGTAATGGGTTATCAATCCGTTAAGCGTTCAGAAGTAACGGGATCGGTAGCAAAAGTATCTGGTAAAGAACTGGCTCAAAAACCAATTGGTTCATTTACTCAGTTACTTCAGGGGAAGTCTACAGGTGTACAGGTTACCGGACAAAGCGGAAGGCCTGGATCAAATGGCTATATCCGTGTTAGAGGTACCGGTTCAATTAATGCTTCAAATGAGCCACTTGTTATATTAGATGGAATTCCAATCAGCGCCATTGCTTACAGCATGCTGAATCCAAATGATATTGAAGATGTTTCAATTTTGAAAGATGCAGCTTCTCAGGCAATTTATGGTTCAAGGGCTGCAAATGGTGTTATCGTTGTTACTTCAAAAAAGGGTAAAGGAAAAGCTGAATTGCGTTATTCTTTTCAGTATGGAAGATCCAAAGCGCAGGATCTGAAAAATGTTAAACTGATGAATAGCCAGGAAAAACTTCGTTATGAATTTGAAGGTAATTACACAAATCCTATCCTGGATTCAATGATCACCAACAGGAGAACTGCCGGAGTATTTCCAGCCGGAACAACATTGTTTACACTTTCAGCACAGCAAAGACAGGATCTTTGGAACACTGTTGAAAGCAGAGGTGCAAAAAACTGGGCTGATTATTTACTGCAGGATGCGAAATTAAAAAGTCATGAAGTATCTGTATCAGGTGCGTCAGAAAAATTCAAATATTATTTTTCTTTGAATAAAAGCGACAATGATGGCGTATTATATGGTTCATACTGGAATAAAACCGGCGGCCGCCTGAATGTTGAATACAATGCATTGGATTGGTTCAAACTGGGCACCAATATTGGTGTTACAAACAGCCAGGAAAACAACGTACGCTCTCTGTTTAATACACAGAACTCTTATGCTTCTCTTTTCTTGTTCAATGCATACGAGCCCGTATATTTAGCCGACGGAAAAACGTATAATACAACGCATACCGGTTATTCTCCTTTGGAAGGAACTGACAAAAACCCAAGTCTTTTAAACAGACTTTCCACTTTCAGCTCTTTTTATGGTGAAGCCAAATTCTATAAATATTTCATCTTTAAATCACAGATAGGTATCAACTATAATACCTTAACACAAGAAAACTATTTGCAACCCGGATCTAACCTTGCAGCTATTCTAGGTTTTAACCAGAAAACAGATGCAGGAAATCAGGATTATACAACTGTAATTACCAACACGCTTAATTTCAAAAAATCATTTGCTGAAAAACATTCAGTAAATGTCTTAGCTGGTCAGGAATTTACAAAAAACAGGTTTTACAGTTATACACTGGCTTCAAGAGGATTTCCAACTGCGTCTGTAACAACTCAGGATAATGCAGGTAGTGCACAAACAGCAACTACCAGCAGAAGTGACTGGGCATTACTATCTTATTTTGGAAATGTTGTGTACGATTTTGATAAGAAATATTACCTGAACCTCAGCGGAAGAAGAGATGGTTCTTCAAGGTTTGGTGCCAATAAAAGATTCGCCAATTTCTGGGCTGTAGGTGCAACATGGAATGTGAAAAATGAAGATTTTCTCAAAGCAGACTTTATCAGCGCCTTGAAAATAAGAGCATCAGTTGGTACTTCAGGTACGGTTCCTTCCGGTTTATATGACAACTTAGGTACTTATGCTCTTACTACCAAGTACCAGGATTTACCAGCAGCAGTTCCTGCACGTCTCCCGAATCCGGATCTTACCTGGGAACAGAATTTCAATTATGATATCGGATTGGATTTCAGTGTTCTGCAGAATAGGGTTAACGCTACATTTGATTATTACAAGAGAACAACAAATGACCTGATTTATCCAAAGAATGTGTCATTTGCTACCGGTTTCTCAAGTTTTTCGAGCAATATCGGAAACATGCAGAATACAGGTTTTGAAATAGCTCTTGATGGCGACCTGATTAGGACAAAAAAATTAACAGTTAATCTGTCTGCTAGTTATTCAAATAACGACAATAAAATTACAAAACTCTATTCTGATAATGTTCCACAAACATTGTCAAGGTTTGTGGTTGGGCAGCCTGCTTATACCTACTTTATGAACAGGTGGGGTGGTATTAACCCTGCAAACGGTAAAAACCTATTTTATAAGGCAGATGGTTCACTTACAGAAGCATATTTAGCAAGTGATGCTGTTTTATTGAAAGGCAAGTCACCATTAGTGAAGTTCTTTGGTAGTTTTGCTACAACAGTGAACTTTATGGATTTTGATTTGAGTGCCCAGTTTTACTATTCAGGGGGTAATTACATCATGAACTATATGTACCAGGTTGGTGCTGACGAAGGTGAAAGTATGCCTGATCAAAAAATGACTGATGCATTTGACTATTGGAAAAAACCGGGTGACATTGTTTCCATGGCAAACCTGAATGATTTATCACAACGTGTAACGTTTGATACAGACAAATACCTTGAAAAAGGTGACTATGTAACTCTTAGGGATTTAACCATCGGCTATACAATGCCTGCCGCCATAGGAAAAAAACTAAGAATTAAAAATGTACGTCTGTATGCTCAGGGAACAAATTTATGGATCGGAACTAAATTCAGAGGTCTTCCTGAAGTTGGTGAAGCAAATGGTGAAACAGGATTGGTTAGTCCAGGTTTATTTAACCTGTATGCACAACCTCAGTTAAGAGCCTTCACTTTTGGTATTGATGTAAGATTCTAAAAAAATAATTTGACTTATTATGAAAAAAATAAAATATATAACATTCCTCATTCTGATTGGTATTGGAATTATATCCTGTAAAAAAGAAAAACTGGATCTGTTTCCATACAATCAAATTGAAACAACTCAGGCTTTTAATACAGAACCGGATGTTACCCTGGCAATTAACGGTATGTATGCGGGGTTACGAACTTCGGGTTCATACTTTGTATCCGGAACTTGGAACATTGTAGCCGATGTACTTGCTGATAATTTGATCATTAACCAGACAGGCCGTCTCACTCAAAAAACTTTTGGAGAGTGGAGATACACGGGGGAGAATACTTTTGGCCTTTTCCAGGGTGGGTATACAATCATCAGAAGAGCAAATGCGGTTCTTGAAAACATTGATGCATTCGCCGATGGAGCATTTAAAAACAATGCAAAAGGTGAGGCTCTTGCCTTCAGAGCAATGGTTTACTTTGATATGTCAAGGGTTTACGGCAAAACCTTTCTGAATGCAGGGGCAACAGATTCAATTATGCCATTTATTACCACAACAGATCCCACGATTTTACCTAAAAAAGAATCGGTTGCACAATTCTACGGAAAGGTAATTGCTGATCTTGAACTGGCTAAAACCCTTATTGGAACCGGTAATGGCATATACCGTTTAAATAAATCAGCTGTTGCTGCATTGCTTTCAAGAGTGTACCTCTACAAAGGTGATTGGGCAAACTGTATCACTGCTTCAAATGAAGCGTTGGGAGCAACCCCTAATTTACCAAGCAGGGCAGCTTTTCCTGGTATATGGGTTGATGACGCTGCTTCAAATGGCGCAGTATTCTTTAAGGTAAGAAATACAACTCTTGATAATGTAAATTCACAAGGCGTAAACTACTACCAAACAGTAGGTGGCGAACGTAAATCTGAATATAACATTGATTACAACTTCAAACAGTTATTTACCGCAACAGATATCAGAACCGCTGCTTATCTGTCTACCAGTAATTTTAATGGAGTAAGCTATACTCACGTTATTAAATACAATGGCAGAACAGGCGGTGTTGCCGGTGTTGTTGATGGAAAAGTTATCAGAACAGCAGAAGTATTGCTTAACAGAGCTGAAGCTTATTACAGGTCAGCAACAAGTAATCCAACAGCAGCTTTGGCTGATCTGGTTCTTCTGAAAACAAACAGGTATACAGGATATGTACCTGAAACATTAACCGGTCAGGCATTACTGGATGAAATCTATTTACAACGCAGATTGGAACTGGCTTTTGAAGGCGACCGTTTCTGGGATCTGAAAAGAAGAAATCTTCCGGTAGTTAGAGATGCTACGAAAGGGGAAAGAGCTGATGGAACAGGAACTCCTTATGTGTTTACAACACTTGCAGCAGGAGATTATCGTTTTCAGTTGCCTTTCCCTCAATCGGAAGTTAATTTTAATACCAACCTAAAGCAGGTTCCAGGTTATTAATGCTTAAACATAAGTATGTTTTTAAATTATAAAACAATGAACATGGTTAATAAAATAAAGAATTCAGGTCTATTTTCAGTAATAGCAGTTCTTACAGTCATTTCATCGCTTTTTTACAGTTGTAAGAAAGCTGGGGTGGTTACTCCGGATAAAGAAGTTGCTTTCTTTGCTACAACCGGACCATCAGCGATCTACAGAATGACCAGCGCAACGCAGATATATAAAATACCGTTAGGGTTAACAAAAATACCCGGCGGAGCAAGAACGATAACCGTTGCTGTAACTTCCCCAACTGGGGCTGTTCAGGGAACTCAATACACGTTAAATAAGACTTCTATTACTTTTGATAATGCTAAAATTGTAGATACAATCGTTGTAGCTGCTGCTTATCCTCTTTATCAGGGGTCACGAATTGATACATTAAAATTCTCTTTTACCAATGCTGCTGATGGTATTCCAAGTCTCAGCAACACCTTTACTTTAATTGTAAGAGGTCCTTGTCTTGAGGCAGATATGGCAATGGTTGATTTACTTGGCAATTATACAAAGACGTTTGAAAATGGTTCTTACGGTCCTTATACATCAGCTTTTACAGGAAACACAGCCATCACTTCAAAATCAGCTAAGACTATACTTAGTAATATCTATGATAACGCAATCAGTGCAGAAGCTGTTTTGAACTGGAGTGTTTCAGGTAGTTTCACAATAACTATCGCAGCCCAACCAACTCCTTATGCTGTTGGCGGTTTGCCATTATTTGTAAGATCGGTTGGTGCAGGTACGTTTGTTTATTGTACACAACGATTTACTATTCCGATGGAACTTTACACATCTGCCGGTATATATGACCAATGGATTATGACAATGGCCAGATAAAAGTCAATTTGATTTATAAAAAAGCCCGGTAGATATCTACCGGGCTTTTTTATGCAGGTACTTTTTAATGCCATTCAGTACGCTTACTCGTTAACTGTAATTTTCCTGCTCCCCCCTCCTTTGCTTTCTTCATCAAGGTAACGCTGGGTGTACTCAAAATAAATTCAGAATTTGCCTTTTGATGCAGCATCCTGTTTCTTTTTTTGTCTATTTTTTAGATTTTCGAGAGGAATCACTATTTTTAATCACTAACTATTGTTATTATTTATTTTTAGCCAATCACTAAGCAATTGCCTGCGATCCACCTATCAGTTTTCGGAAACATTTTTTATTTATAAACCAAACAAGCATGAGAAAATTTGCAATCCTTGCGTTCGTGCTGATGCTGTGTTCATTACACACATTTGCACAGGAGAAAACTGTTACCGGAAAGGTAACAGATGAGAAAGATGGAAGCCCTTTGGAGGGTGTATCAGTAACTATAAAAGGTAGTAATACCGGTACTTCAACAGCTTCAGATGGGTCTTTTACACTTAGTATACCATCTACAGCCAAAATCTTGATCATTTCATTTGTAAATTATGAATCAATAGAGTTGGCGATTGGTTCCAAAACAACGTTTTTAGTAACACTAACATCATCCGTTAAAGCCTTAGATGAAGTGGTGGTGGTTGCGTATGGAACTGTAAAAAAAGAAGCATACACAGGTTCAATCGGAACAATTAAATCTGAAGATATTGCAAGAAGACCCCTCGGTAACGTAGTGAAATCAATTGAAGGCGCAATTCCAGGCGTAATTACAACTTCAGGAACTGGTCAGCCGGGAAACTCTAATGCAATCCGCATACGTGGTTTTGGTTCATTCAGCGCAACACAAGAACCTCTTTTTGTTGTAGATGGCGTTCCGTTTGTAGGTGGAAGTTCTAATATTAATCCAAATGATGTAGAAAGTATTACCGTATTAAAAGATGCTTCAGCAACAGCTCTTTATGGTTCACGGGCAGGTAACGGTGTTATAATGATTACAACCAAAAAAGGGAAAAAAGGAAGAAACAATATTTCTGTAAGACTTACACAGGGATTTTCACAAAGAGGTTTGCAGGAGTATGAAAGAGTAAATGCGAATGAGTACTATCCTTTAATGTGGGAAGCATACAGAAACTCACTTGTATATCGTACTACCGGTGCCATTACTTTAGATTCTGCCAGCAGAGTGGCTACAGGTTTAACAACAAGACCGGGTATTGCATCTTTACTTGCATACAATCCTTTTAATGTTGCCCGGAATGCCATTGTTGATGTTAATGGAAAATTGAATACTAATGCCCAATTAATTTACGGAGATGACCTTGACTGGACCAAAGAGCTGTTAAGAAATGGCGTTCGGAAAGATTATGGCATTAATTTCAGCGGCGGTGCAGATAAATCAGATTATTATCTTTCATTAGGATATTTAAAAGAAGATGGCTTTACTACTCAAACAGATTTTGAAAGATACTCGGCGAGATTAAGTGTAAATATAAATCCGCTGAAATGGTTTAAAACCGGATTGAATATATCAAGTAATTATTCAAGGTTCAATACTACCGCTGATGCTGGTGGAATTGTAAACCCATTTACATTTTCGAGAAACCTTGGCCCAATTTATCCCTACTACGCACATAATATGACAACAGGTGCTTTTGCACTTGATGTAAACGGTAATAAGGTTTGGGATTTGGGTAATTTTCAAAACGATCCGTTTGGGATTTCAAACGGTATATTCAACAGGCCTGGTACTACAGCAGGACGTCATGCGCCAGCAGAATTAATTTTAAATGATTACCTGTCAACCAGATGGGCTATTGGTGCAAGATCAAGCTCCGAGATTAGCTTCTTTAAAGATTTTAAGTTCACAAATAATATTGCGATTGATTTTCAAAATGATAACGCCGGTACTTATGAAAACACTCTTGTTGGAGATGGTGCGCCTGCAGGCAGAAGCCAAAAAAGCTCAGGTACAACTACCGGGCTAACATTAAATCAATTGTTGAATTACAATAAACAATTAGGAATTCATCGTATTGATGTATTGGTTGGTCATGAAAGTTATGGACAGTTTGATACTGACCTGAACGGATTTAAACAAGGCCAATCTTTAACAGGTAATAATGAATTAGGAAATTTTACAACCATTAATTCTCTTGGTTCATCTGTTGACAGATACCGAATTGAAAGTTATTTTTCAAGATTAAGTTATGACTATGATAGTCGTTATTTATTAACTGCGAGTGTAAGGAGAGATGGTAATTCACGTTTTGCATCCGAATCAAGATGGGGAACATTTTGGTCAGTTGGCGGCGGATGGAATATTGCCAAAGAAAAATTCATGGCAAATGTTAAGTGGGTAGATAATCTTAAACTGAGAACTTCTTATGGACTTGTTGGCGTAGCGGATGGTATTGGTTTTTATGCTTATCAGGGACTTTACGGATTTGCAAATAATGCAAATGAACCAGGTATTGTACAAAGCCAAACTGCTGTAGAAAACAGAAAATTAACCTGGGAAATAAATACACAAGCTGATGTAGGAATTGAATTTTCTTTGTTTAAATCAAGATTAAGTGGTTCGGTTGAATATTATGACCGCCAATCAAGCGACCTGCTTTTTGCAGTACCAACGCCTTTATCCAGTGGGTTTATATCAACCACAAAAAATACCGCAACCATGTACAACAGAGGTTTAGAACTTCAATTGAATGGTGATATTGTACGGACAAAAGATTTTATATGGAGCCTTGGCATTAATCTTTCAACAGTAAAAAATAAGATTACAAAAATGCCTGATGAAACCAAAGAGTTTGTAAGTGGTACAAAAAAATATCAGGTTGGTTCATCATTATTTGACTACTGGCTTCGCTCTTATTATGGTGTTGATCCTACAGACGGTTCTGTTTTATACTGGGCAGATAACAAAACAGCAACATCAGGAATCAGGTTAATTCCCAACAAAGCAGGGGGGAAAGATACCGTGAGTACACTTGTTGCAAATGGCAAATTCGCATACTTTGATGGGGTTATTCCGGATGTATATGGTAGTGTTACCCCCTCTTTTACGTTTAAAGGTTTTACATTAACTGCCTTATTGACTTTCCAGGTAGGCGGAAAAACATACGATGCTAATTATCAAACATTGATGTCGTCAGGTACTTATGGAAGTGCTGTTCACGTTGATATCTTAAAGAGATGGCAAAAGCCAGGAGATATAACCAATGTGCCAAGAATGGACAATGGACAAACAAATGATTTCAATGCAACATCTTCCCGCTGGCTTATTGATGCTTCGTATCTAAACATCAGAACACTTAGTTTGTCTTATCAATTACCCGCATCATTTGTTTCCCGTGCAAGAATATCGAATGCACAATGCTTTATGAGTGTTGAGAATGCTGCATTCTTTTCAAAAAGAGTTGGCATGAATAATCAAAATGCATTTTCCGGAATCACTGGTGGTGAGTATCCTCCGGCAAGAATCATTACAGCAGGAATATCATTTAATCTGTAATAAATTATAATTATTTAATATGAAATATAAAATAACATCATTAACACTCCTGATACTGTTTTTTTACAGCTCCTGTAAAAAAAGCTATCTGAATACTTTTTCAACAACTGCAGTAGCTTCTGCAGATGCGCTTTCCAGTACCAAAAATGCATTGGCAGCATTAAATGGTATTCATAGAATTATGTATACTCAATATGATGCACAACCACAGGGTGGTGTTGCGGCAATTGCAGTAATCAGAGATCTCATGGGAGAAGATGTCATCTATACCCTTGCTAATGGCAGGCAGGATTTTGGCGGTCATTTAAAATGGCAGGATCACAGAAATGTAAACTCTGGTAATACCCGGTTTGTATACAGGCTTTACTACAGGCTTATTTCTAATGCTAATGTTTTGATCAATGGTATTGCCAATGTTCCCGGTCCACAAAAAGATAAAGATTACATAAAAGGTCAGTCATTGGTTTATCGTGCATGGGCTCATTTTGAATTAGTGCAGTTTTGGGGAGAGCGTTATGTGGCTAATACTCCCAATGCTGGTTTAGGTGTTCCACTGTTAACTACAAATTCACTTGAAGGTCAGGCAAGGGCTACTGTTGCAGAAGTTTACACACAGATCAATAAAGATCTGGATGAAGCTATTATACTTCTTGAAGGTTATGTGAGAACTGGCTCAGCAGCAAAATCAAACTTTAATAAAAATATTGCTCAGGGAATAAAGGCACGTGTTGCGTTAACACAACAAAACTGGGATCTGGCAGCAACATTAGCAGCTCAAGCAAGAACTGGTTTTGCTCTAATGTCAAATGCAGACTACACATCAGGGTTCAATAATACTGCTGTTTCAGAATGGATGTGGGGAAGCGATCAAATTGCCGATCACAATACTTTCTTCTGGTCGTTTTTTGCTAATATGGGTTGTAACTTTAACGGTACAAATACCAGAACACAGCCAAAGGCAATTAATTCTGCCCTCTGGAATGCAATTCCTGCAACTGATATTCGTAAAAAATGTTGGGATCTTACAGGTGCTAACGTTCCTATTCCTCCAGGTGGAGCAAGAATACCTTATCAAAGTCAAAAATTTCTTGCGTTTGATGCAGCAACCAGTATTGGAGATGTCGTTTATATGAGGGCTGCTGAAATGTATTTGATAGAAGCAGAAGCAAGAGCAAGGCAGGGTGGGCGTGATGGAGATGCGCAACAAGCATTATTTACTTTGGTAAAAAACAGAAACCCCAGTTATGTTTTATCAACCAACACCGGGCAAGCGTTGATAGATGAAATTCTATTTAACAGAAGAATAGAACTTTGGGGAGAAGGATTTCGCTGGTTTGATCTGAAACGAACTAATGTACCATTAGACAGAACTCTTGCCCCGAATACAAATGCCACTATTTCACTTAATTTAAACATCCCTGCAAATGATAAACTCTGGCAGTGGTTATTTCCGCAAGATGAAATAAACACAAATCTTAAACTTATTCAAAATCCCTTATAAGATTTTTTCTTACTAAATAACAAAGGCTGCTTTAAAAAAAGCAGCCTTTGTTATTTAAAATTTATTTTTCACTGCAACACTTCTCCAAGCTTCCTTTCCAACTCACCACCTCTTAAATTATCGGCTATAATCTTTCCGGTTGGGTCGATCAGCACATTATAAGGAATACCATTGAAACCATACAGTGCAACGGCACTGCTTTCCCAGTATTTTAAATCGCTGATATGATTCCAGGTTAAGGCATCTTTTTTAATTGCTTCTACCCAGGCATCTTTTGTTTTATCGAGCGATACACCAAGAATGGTAAAATTTTTATTCTTATACTTATTATAAGCTGCCACTACATTCGGATTTTCAGCACGGCAGGGGCCACACCAGCTTGCCCAGAAATCAACCAATACATATTTCCCTTTTAAACTGCTGAGGGAAAAATTATTTCCGTTTACATCAGGCATGGTAATATCAGGTGCTAAGCTTCCCACAGCAATGCCTGCAGGTTGCTGCTGTTGTTGCTGTTGCTGTGTATTGGTTGTGCTTTCCCGGAATTGTTTAACGATAGTTTGAATACCTGCATGCTTAGGAAAACGTTGCGCAAGACTATTATAAATCGCTTCATTTTCTAACGCATCACCACCACCATTTATAGAAGCTGCAAACATGCTCACCATCGGACTGTTATCTCCCATTGCCGTTTTTTTCAAATAGATTTTAAACACAGTAAGCACATTATTTATTTCTGTTTGTTTGATTGCTTTCAAACTATCTCCCTGCGTTACATTCTGCAGTTCATATTGAAGCGTGTAAATCTTTTGCTGCGTTGCAGAAAGAGAATCAATAAACTCCTGTAAACGTCCTGTTGCAGGTGAGCCCTTGTATTTAATCTTACGGGTATCATTCCAGTAGGCGTTAAGTTCAATGCTTGATTTGTCATTAATTAAAAAGAACATCGGGGCTTTTTCTATCTGCGGAAAGCGTAACTGTAATAATGATTCTTCAGCAGCTTTACCCTTCAATGAAAATTTTCCATTCTTCAATGAAATACTGTCAATTACCTGTGGGGGCATATTATCGTACGCAATCAGTTCAAGATATATCACTGTAGCCGGTGCGTTTTTTATTTCACCACTTACAGTAAAATTTTTACTGCCATTACTCTCGCAGGCAGCTGCAAACAACGCAACAACCACTACAAACCATGTTTTCTTCATTCTTCTTTTTTTAATTTGATAATTTTTCAGTTACAAGCTGATTCAGCATTTTAGGATCAGCTTTGCCTTTTGATTTCTTCATTACTTCTCCAACAAACAAACCAATCAATCCTTTCTTCCCTTTTTTATACTCTGTTACTTTATCGGGCATGCTGTTCAACACTTCAGTAATTAATTGCTGCAGGGCGTCTTCATTTCGTTCCTGCAACAGGTTCAACTGTTGTGCCAATTGTAATGCTGATTGATCCGGCTGTTTCAACATTGCCGGAAATAATTTTTGAGAGGCCATTGTATGACTCACTTTCCCATCTTCAACCAACTGAATAATTTCTGCCAGTTGATTTGGTTTAATTGCAAGCTGATTCATTTCAATTCCTTCTTCATTCATCACAGATTTAACCGGGCCAAGCAACCAGTTGGCAATTTGTTTGAATGCAGTTGTATATGTGGCAGTTGATTCAAAATAATCAGCCACTTCTTTTTCCTCGTTTAATAAAGCGGCATCATAGGCAGGTAAATTGTATTGCTGTATAAAACGCTGTTTCTTTTGCTCAGACATTTCAGGAAGCGATGCTTTTACCTTTTGTACAAACTCATCTGTAATAATAAATGGTGGCAGATCAGGATCAACCATATACCGGTAATCATCTGCATCTTCTTTTGTACGGATGGGAAAAGTTGTTTCATCATCCGGATTAAATCCTCTCGTTTGCTGAATAATTTTTTCACCTTTCTCTTTCATTTCAATCATCCGCATCACTTCATAATCTACGGCCCTTTTTAAAAAACGGATTGAGTTGAGATTCTTGATCTCCACTTTTGTTCCCAGTTTCGATTCGCCTTTTAAGCGAATGGAAATATTAGCATCGCAACGCAAACTTCCTTCATCCATATTTCCATCACACACATTCAATGTGCGCACAATTTTACGAATCTCTGTTAAGTAAGCGGCTGCTTCATCACCACTGTGCAGATCAGGTTCTGTTACAATTTCAATCAACGGAACACCTGCACGGTTATAATCAACAACAGAATACAACTCATGCTGATCATGCATGCTCTTGCCGGCATCTTCTTCCAAATGAATTCTGTTGAGTTGAATATTCCGTTCTCCATCAACTGATTTTACTCTTACAAACCCACCTTTACACACGGGTGTGGTATGTTGCGAAAGCTGGTAACCTTTCGGTAAATCGGGATAGAAATAATGTTTGCGGGCAAAATAATTCTTGCGCTCAATTTCACAGTTGCAGGCCAACCCCATTTTTACCGCCAGTTCAATGGCTTCCCTATTCATTTTGGGCAAGGTACCCGGATGAGCAAGTGTAATAGGACTTATATGCCTGTTTGGCTCTGCGCCAAAACTTGCTTCATCACCACAAAACAACTTGCTTTTGGTGAGAAGTTGCGCATGCACTTCCAAACCAACAACCGCTTCATATTTATCACTGTAATTCGACATGAAATTATTCCTTTTTAAATCTTCTTTA
>JANOIQ010000549.1:0-4586 GCA_031407835.1 Chitinophagaceae bacterium | reverse complement strand
ACGACTTAAATCATTTCTTGCGAGATCAACCAGCATTACATGCTCTGCATTTTCCTTGGCATCTTTCAATAAACGTTCAGCTGATTGCTGATCAATGAGATCATCGCCTGTTCGTTTGAAAGTTCCAGCTATGGGATGCACAACAGCTTTTCCATTACTAATGATGATCTGTGATTCAGGTGATGAACCCATTAATTTATAATCGCCGTAATCAAAGAAAAATAAATAAGGAGATGGATTGATACTGCGCAAGGCACGGTACACGTTGAACTCATCACCACTGAACGATTGCTGAAATCGTCTGCTCAGCACAATCTGAAACACATCACCACGATGACAACTGACGATTCCTTTCTTCACCATTTGCACATACTCTTCATTTGTAACATTCGAACTTTCTTCGCCTTTTATTTCAAACGGATAAACCGGAACGTCTTTACTGCGGATCAAACTTTCCACCACTGCAAAATCACTTTCAATACCTGCCATTTTGTTTTCACAGATGAACAGTTCGTCCTTATGATGATTGATAGCAATCACATACTGATACAAACGGTAACGCATCAATGGAATAGCAACAGGTTCTTTGCGTTCTGTATTCAGTTTAATTGAATCAAAGAATTGAACTGCATCATATGTTGTGTAACCATACAATCCCTGTGCAAACTTTGCTTCTTTACAATCACCGCTTATTTCAAAATGATTCATGAAATCAAAGAGCAATGTTGGCACTTCGCCCGGCTGTTTCAATTCAGTCCTTTCTGGTTTTTGTCCCGGCAGCTTGAATTCAATACTTTTTAAAGAACTGATTTCCATTCCGGCAATGGCATTGATACCAATAAATGACCAGCTGTTTTCAGCAGCATGATGATCAGTACTTTCAAGCAGGATGGTGTCCCGGAATCTGTCACGCAGACGCAGGTAAATGCCTACCGGGGTAAACACATCGGCCAGCATTTTTTTACAACTTGTTTTAATTTCAATTTTCTTCATAACCCTTAAAATCGTTTCAGTTTGAGCAAATAAAAAACCCCGGGATTATCCGGGGTCTGAATATGATTGAACAATCACAGTAATAGCATTACAGACCCCTTAGAGTTGTATGCCACCACCACTGATTATTAATGATTGTTTTGTTCATTGCTTGGCAAAGATGTGGTATGGAGATTGAATAATCAAATTTTTTTTCACGGCTGTTCAAAATCTTACCTAGATAAGACAAATGATTGTTTATTTGCATAGCTTAACAATTCAGAAGCAAATAGATCCCGAACTTTATTTGTATTATTAAAAAAATGCCACATGAAAAAATTACTCTTTCTTTCAATTACGGTTATTACAGTAACAGCTTTTTTATCTTTTACCAAACAGCAAACCAATGCCGATGCAATCATTGGTTCATGGAAAAACGGAGAAGGAACAGGTGTTATTCAAATTTATAAGAATGGAGAAAAGTACCAGGGAAAGATTACCTGGTTAAAAGAACCGAACGATCCGGAAACAGGCAAACCCAAGCTGGATAAAAATCATCCCGATGAAAAAAATCATACCCGGCCTGTAATGGGGCTTGTAAATATGTGGGGCTTCGCTTCTACATCGGGTAAGGAATGGACAGGTGGCAAAATCTACGATCCAAAGAATGGCAAAACTTACTCCTGCAAAATTGCAATGGAGAATAATAACACATTAAAGGTTCGTGGTTATATCGGCATTTCGCTGATTGGAAGAACCGATACATGGACAAGACAGTAAAACAAGTTATGGGTTAAGTTGTGAGTTACGGGTTGGCGTGTTTTTGACTTTTGCAATTTGTTTCTTTGATTTGGGTTTTATTTCTTTTGCCTTTTTTTGCATGCAGCTTGCAGCGAATAGCTAAAAGCTGATTTACAGCCACACAACTTTATCCGGCTGCTCTAATGCATACCGTTTGATCAGGCTTCTTATAAAATCATATTCAGGATACATTTGAAGTTTATCCCGAAGATCGTCTTTTAAGGAAAAATCAAAATCAGGAGCAACATAACCCATCCCGTAAAACTTCCCCTCTTCCATCAAAATGCAGCTATCCTGGTTGTTAAAATAAGATCTTTCCCTGATGGCAAAACTGGGCAATTCTTTTTTCATCAGTTCAACTGCCTGCAATACTCTTACATTGTAATCTGTCGCTTTTTCTTTTTGCCCACAAGCACCATTACATGTTTCTGAATTGCACTCAACATCTGAGGATCTGTCGATAAAACAAAGCTTATAACAAAGGGAAAACTCATTGGCTATTTTTTTCAGTTCAGCCATTCCTTCATACTTATTGTAAAAAAATTTAACTGCTGCAAGATGTTTATGTTTACGATCAATAGCCAAACGTAAAAAACCGTTACCATCTTCATACATATACAAACCATAGCTGGCTTCATACCCCTTAATAGCCCTGTTATATTTTGGCCAGAGACGTTTGATCTCGATTGTCTCCAGTACATAAGCCATTAACTCTGTTCCGCATTGCTGAAAAGAGATTCGATGAATATTTCTGAGGAATTCCTGTTTTTGACGGCTCGGTTTATTATTAGAGAAATGGCTCAGCACCCTTTTCTTCAACTGAATGGCTTTCCCCACATAAACAATTTTATCTTTTACATCATGAAAATAATACACCCCGGGAGTTAGCGGCAATTTATCAATATCTTCTTTGTTCAGGTATAAAGGGAGGAACTGTTCTTTTGATTGTTTGCCGATCATTGTATGCAGGTGATTATTAACATCACTTTGCTTCAGTTTTTTGAATAACTCTACAGTCGCCTTTGCATCGCCTGCTGCCCGGTGCCGGTTATACAGCGGAATTTCAAAATGTTTACAAAGATTCCCAAGGCTGTAAGATGCTAATTTCGGGAAGATCTTTCGGGTATATCTTACCGTACAAAGCTTTTTACAATTCAGCGTAAAACCATGCTCCTGTAACTGATGATTGACAAAAGAGTAATCAAAGTTTACACTATGGGCTACAAATACCTTTCCCTGGAATAGTTCCATCAGCCTGGGTGCAATTTCCTCAAATGAAGGGGCTGACTGAACCATTTCATCAGTAATACCTGTCAAAACCTGGATAAAATGAGGGATTGGCTGATGGGGATTGACGAGAGTTTCGAAGTGATCAATGATCTCCTGCCCATCATAAATGTAAACAGCTATTTCGGTAATGCTGTGGCCTGAGGCATAACCTCCTGTGGTTTCAATATCTGTGATGGCGTATAACAAGGATTTCGAAATTAGCATTTTCAGACGTGTACAAAGCGAAAATTACAGTCAATAATTTTGACAGCACGAAATTCTGTAGTACCTTCACTTTGTAATTTCACCAATTACTTCCTGCCTGTAGTGAATTTAACAGTTAAATCAGTGTAGTCCTGATTATTCCGTACCTCCTGTGAAAGAGTATTTTTAACTTTTTAAAACTACAAAATTATGGCATCAAATTCTTCAAACATGAGCGAAACAGCAAAAACAACTGTTTTGGTTATTGTGTTTTTCGCAGCAATTGCTTTAGTGACGCTTTTAATGTTCACCTAAGTAATTGCCTTTGTAATGAACTTTACTTTCCGTCTGCTGAAATAAGCAGAGGTTAATTCTTTACTCTTTGAAAGCCCCGAAAATTGGGGCTTTTTTCATTTCTACCACTTACTCAGCATTCAATAAATAACTTTTAAGGTTAGCTTTTTTTCAAATTCAGATTTGTTCATTTGTGAAATCGTTTTTATATTGCTGTTGTTATCTGCAACATCCTGCCTGATTAACTATTCCATCTCCTTTAAGACCGAAACAATCATTTCTTAGAAATAGGACTGTACAACTGTTTATAAACAACCAAAAACAACAATGATTATGAGAAAAATGACACAACTGATGGCAGTATTAATTACTTCTGCCGTTTTATTTTCAGCATGTAAAGGTGACACGGGCTCTATTGGTCCACAGGGACAACAGGGTCCACAGGGCTCAACTGGTCCGCAGGGTATTATGGGACCATCTGGCCCCGTTGGTGCAACCGGCGCTACAGGTGCAACAGGTGCAACAGGCGCAACAGGCGCAACTGGTCCTGCAGGTTCTTTGACAAATGTAGTTTACTCAGCATGGGCAACCGCTACATTTGCAACAGTTACTCCAGGCTCCAGCAACCAGTGGTCTTTATACACTTCCGTTAGACCTGCACCTGGCATTACTGCCGCAATTAGAGACAATGGAATCGTATTAACTTACATGAAATCAACAACTACTTCAGGTATTTTTTCAGGCACTGATCAGGTAACTCAATTACCATTTGTTGATGATTATGATGTTAACTATATAAAATCGTGGATTTCTTCTGTGGGCAACTTAACAATTGCTTATTCCTCTAGCTTTGCTTATGGTTTGGCCACAGTTAATGGATGGGGACATCAATTCCGTTATGTACTTATACCAGGAGGTACATTGGGAGGCAGAATTACAAGCGGACCAGCAGCTGGATATACAGTTGCACAAATTAAAGGTATGAGCTATGCTCAAATCGCTTCTTTGTTCAAAATTCCTGTTGATGGAACAAATGAGAAATAATT
>JANOIQ010000131.1:0-1583 GCA_031407835.1 Chitinophagaceae bacterium | reverse complement strand
TATTTTATTATCGGGGCGAATGGTTTTGATAAATCCTTCCAGCTTATCACCAATAGTAATATTTTGAAACACTTCATTAAAATATAAAAGTCCGAGGTGTTTGTTGTTGATGATAACGGCATATCCCAATTCCGTTTCACGAAATACAAGCAGTTCCACTACTTCCAGTTCTTTTACGGTGAGTTCTTCATTGCTTAAACCCTGTTCAATGTATTCTGTGGCTGCAACCCTGCCTGTTTGTTCATCAATAAACAGCTTTACTAAATAATCACCGGCCAAACGCATCGGGCTGATCTGTTTACTTTTAGGAACAAATAAATCTTTCATTAATCCCCAGTCTAAAAAAGCACCCTGCGGCGTAATTGATACAACTCTCATCAGCGCAATATCACCAACAACTGCATTGGGATGAAGTGTGGTGGCAATCAATCTTCCTTCTGAATCATGATACACAAATACATCCAGCTCATCACCCACTTTGGCATCTTCAGGAACAAAGCGCTTGGGTAACAATAAGCCTTCTTTCCCATCGTTTAAGAATGCGCCTGTCTGGTTAAAGCGTTGTACCTGCAGCCTGTTATAATCTCCAACTTTGATCATGTGGGGCGAAGATACAAAGAAGAAGAAGGGGAACCGCAAAGACAGGGAGGCGCAAAGGCGGGGCTAAGAGATTAAAAGAGAGAAGGAGTTGAAAGAGGAAAACAAAAGTGATAAGGCAAAGAGGGAATACAAAGGCAACGAGGCATGAAGGCAAAGGGAAAAGAGTTAACTTTGAATTGATTACAGAAGTAATCAGTATAAACAGAAACAATAAATCCTCAGTTATGTCATTGTTCAATACAGGTAAGAATAAAAAAGATAAAAAGAAAAGTACTCTGCCCGCAAATAAATCGGCGTTTATCGGCCCAAAAGGCGGCGGCAAAGCCAATACCAAAACATCCAGCAGTGCAGGTAAGCATGTGGGTGGTGCACAGAGAGGAGCTTAATTGCTTTTCCATATAATAGTTTTTCACACAAAAGTTTATCCAGTTTGCTTGCTGTAATTTGCAGGCTTCTCTTCTTTTGGCCCGGCTTTGTTTTCCCCTTCACCAGGGTTTCGACAGGCTCAACCTGACAACAAGAAGGCATTTACAATTTATGATAGACTATTTACAAGGATTAAATGAACGGCAACAGGAAGCTGTGAAACATATTGATGGTCCGCTGATGATTGTGGCGGGTGCAGGCAGTGGAAAAACAAAAGTGCTCACAACAAGAATTGCGCATTTAATGGCGCATGGGGTTGATGCATTCAATATCCTTGCGTTAACCTTTACCAATAAGGCAGCCAAAGAAATGAAAGAACGTGTGGAGCATATCCTTGGCAACCACGAAGCAAGAAATTTATATATCGGAACCTTTCACAGTGTGTTTGCACGCATCTTACGGAGTGAAGCAACCAAGATGGGTTATCCTTCCAACTTTACCATTTATGATACGGATGATGCAAAGAGTGTGGTGAAAACGGTGATCAATGAAATGAACCTGGATGATAAACACTACAAACCATCTACCGTTTACAACCGGATATCTTCTGCAAAAAA
>JANOIQ010000130.1:0-1922 GCA_031407835.1 Chitinophagaceae bacterium | reverse complement strand
GAGTATCTGCATTGGCTTGCCACCATAAGCAGGAACTTCAATACATGATTTATGAGTAGCCTGTATCAGAAAATGAAAATGGTTAGGCATTAAACAATATGCAAGTATTTCGCAGTGTGGGTGCCAATTTGTTTTTACCTTTTTTAGAAAATGCTGATAATGGGAGGGATTAAAGAAAATCGGTTGATGGTTATTTCCACGATTATAAATGTGGTACACTTCATTTTCAATGAAACGCATGGGAGTGTTTTTCTTAAAGATAAAAAAGAGTGCTGAAAAAAACTGGCTTAATCGGTCAGACCATGAGGCATGGGCCGACCTCGGAGCATGCTATTTGATGATCACTTCCTTCACCGCATGTTCATTGAAGAGTTCATTGATGCGATTGCGGATTTTTTCACGTTGAAAGATAAGTTCCTGTTTCAACGGAGCCATGCTGGTGGTAATAATAAGCTGCTGATTGATGAGTTTAATATCTTCCGTGTACTTGGCAATTGTTTTGCCCATCAACTCTTCCCATACATCTTTTATTTCCAGGGCACGCACTCTTTGTTTGAGTTTGCTCTGTTCTAAAAACTGTTTCATGGCTTCCTGTATGGATACTTCGCTCATATTGTAAAGTTAACCGATCGTTCAGTAATGAAAGCTGAAACTTATAAACTGATCACCTGCATGTTCATCCCCAGCTCTTCAAATGCTTTGATCATCCGCTGTTCGTGTGTATCTGTTAAAAATACCTGCCCGCCATGTTGAGTACATACATAATGCAGGAGGTTGTGCATCCGCTGCTGATCTAATTTTTCGAATACATCATCCAGTAACAAAAACGGAGCAAAGCCTTTGTATTGTTTCAGTGTTTCCGCTTCGGCTAACTTTAAACTGAACAGCATACTTTTTCGCTGTCCCTGTGAAGCAGTAAGTTTAAACGCTTCATTATTCAGTTCAAACAGGAGATCGTCTTTGTGAATGCCTGTTGACGTACGTTGCAGCAGGTAATCTTTCTCTCTTGTTTGCAACAGTAATTGTGCAAAGGGTTGTTGCAATAACTGGCTTTCGTATTGCACATGAACGGATTCAGCTTTACCGGCAATAATTTTGTAAAAAGCAATCACTGCTTCATTAAACTTTGGTAAAAAACCGGTTCTTTTCAAATGAATGAAATTCCCGGCAGCAATTAACTGTTCATCCAATACCTCCAGCAAAGCATTGTTTTTTGTTTGCGTTTGTGCAGCATTTTTTAAATAGCTGTTGCGTTGCTGTATTACTTTATTATAGATGATGAGCTGCTGCAGGTAATCGGGGTCGAGTTGAGAAAGAAGCGTATCTAAGAATCTGCGCCTCTCTTCACTGCCACCAATAATCAGTTCCACATCATCAGGTGCAATTACCACACAGGGATACTTGCCAATATGCTGTGAAAATTTTTCATAAACAGATCCGTTGCAGATTACTTCCTTTTTGCCATTCTCCCGCAGAATGATCGTGGTATTGATTTCTTCACCAGCTTCTTTTAAAATGCCCTCAATCCTGAAACCACTCAATCCATGATGAACGTTATTACTGTCGATTCCGGTAAAATAACTTTTCGTAAAGCAGAGGTAATGAATGGCATCAAGAAGATTGGTTTTGCCGATACCATTTGCCCCGGTTATGGCAACAATGGGCTGATCAAAGACAAAACTTTGATGTGCGTAATTTTTGAACTGGGTTAATGAAATTGACTTCAGCGAAAGCATGGGCTGCAAGATAAGAAGGAACGGAGAAGGATGTGGCAGGAAGTGCCGGTTTGCCGAATAGAATTACTATGAGTACAAGTGAGTGACACAACCACAGCTAAATGCGGGTAAAACAGCTGGTTACACAAAAAGCCACATCGCTAAAAAGGCGGTTTAAATTTGGCCACGTACCCTTATCTTTGCCAC
>JANOIQ010000404.1:0-2180 GCA_031407835.1 Chitinophagaceae bacterium | reverse complement strand
TTATGCCATTACTGCTCCATCAAAAATGATTGTTGTGGGTAGTGGTGAGTTAACCAATCCGCAGGAATGTTTAACAGCTGAACAACTAAAGCGCTGGAACGAAGCAAAGAACAGCGATAAAACAGTGATGATCCGCACAGCCGATGAAGTGAACAATGCTTCGTCAAGACCGGGCAATCCATTAACTACATGGAAATTTAAATGCCTCAATACAAGAGATGTTGCATGGGCTGCAAGTACAGCGTTCATTTGGGATGCAGCAAGAATTAATTTACCGAGCGGGAAAAAAATTATGGCCGTAAGTGTGTATGCCAAAGAAAGTGCAGCCCGCAAAGATGGGAACGACTGGCGCCGTTCAACTGAGTTTACAAAAGCAAGTATTGAATTTTACAGTAACTATTTATTTGAGTTTCCTTATCCTGCTGCAACAAACGTAGCGGGTATTGTAGGTGGAATGGAATATCCCGGTATTGTTTTCTGCGGAGCAGGAGCAACAGAAGGTGGATTATGGGGTGTTACAGATCATGAATTTGGACATACATGGTTCCCGATGATTGTTGGAAGCAATGAACGTAAATATGCATGGATGGATGAAGGCTTTAATACGTTCATCAATATTTTATCGGGCGAAGCATTTAATAATGGTGAGTACAACGAACATCCGAATGTGGGAGGAATGACAGATTATATGTTTGGAGATAAGATGGATGGATTATTAAATACACCTGAAGTGCTTCAACAGCAAAACCTCGGAGTGGCTGCCTATTTTAAACCCGGTATGATGCTTTATATTTTACGTACAGATGTGCTGGGTAAAGAACGTTTTGATGCTGCGTTTAAAGAATATGTAAGAAGATGGGCATTTAAACATCCAACAGCATGGGACTTTTTTCATACAATGGAAAATGTTGCAGGAGAAGATCTCAGCTGGTTTTGGAGAAGCTGGGTAATCAATACATGGAAGTTTGATGTGGCAGTAAAAGAGGTTTCAGCAATCCGGGGCGACGTTAAAAATGGTACAAGTATTACAATTCAGTTACTTGAAAAGATGCCGATGCCAATAACTGTAAAAATTACCGATGTAAATGGCGATATGCAAACGATTCATCTGCCCGTTGAAATATGGCAGCGTGGTGATACATGGACTTTTCCTGTATTGACAAAAGCCGAAGTGAGTGAAGTGGTGGTTGATCCGGGCAAACATCTTCCGGATATTAATACTGCTAATAATAAATGGAAGAAATAAATCTTTTTTTCGGATAAGTAAAAATGCCACGTAACAACGTGGCATTTTTTATGACAGATATTTTTTATACAAGCAGATCGCTGAATTTCATTTCTTCAAGAACAGTACGCACAGAAAGATTATCTTTCTTTTTCCATTTTATTAAGCGGATCTTTCCTTCTGACAGTTCAATACCTGTTATATCGCCATCACTGAAACAGCAGCAGCCGGTATTAAAGTAAAAAGGTTTCATATTGATGTAGTTGCCGCTTACAAAATCATATTCCTGTTGACGGAACCGGATCTCTGCATTCAGTTTTACACTCGCCGCTTCATTGTTTTTTTGTCTTGCTTCCATCAGTTGTTTGTACAGGAATTCAAGATGTGTCAGTGAAGCAAATACGGGTTGATGTGTATGACCGGTAATTAACACAGGATTGTTTTCCAGTTTGCTCCATTCATACATAAACCGGTTGTGGGCTGTTTTTA
Organism: Chitinophagaceae bacterium; assembly: GCA_031407835.1. Classification (GTDB taxonomy): domain Bacteria; phylum Bacteroidota; class Bacteroidia; order Chitinophagales; family Chitinophagaceae; genus Lacibacter. The sequence goes on along the minus strand of JANOIQ010000404.1, from coordinate 466 downwards.
ATTCCTGGCTGGCTGATGGAATATTCGGATTGAGGTTAAGATAGCTTTGCAGCGGTGCCCATATTCTTCCTACAAACCAGGCGCTGAATGGATTGCTATCGCTTTGCCCATCACCCTGGTGACCATGGGTAAGAAAAAAAGGGAGCACCGTGTTATTGATATGAACGTTTAATACAACTGCTTCATAAATTTTTACCGGGTCGCCATACATACTCATTAACTGCAGCCCTGCAAACGGATCATTGTTCCAGAATGTGTCATGATTACCAAATACTTTGGTGAAGCGTTTTGTTGTCAGGAATTTTTTCTCTGCTTCAGTTGTGATTTTATTATTTTCTTTTACCGGACCAACTGTATTTTCCCAAAGTTCTTCACTGTCGCCCAATGAAATAAAATGAAAGTTCTGCTGATAATAATAATCTAATGCCGCTAAATAGCTGGGCTCTGAATTCATGAAATCATCGCT
>JANOIQ010000127.1:0-2801 GCA_031407835.1 Chitinophagaceae bacterium | reverse complement strand
GCATCAAATATTTTTTCATCTTCTTCATAGATGGTACACATCATATAAAGAATTTCGGGATGCTGGGGCTTCAGTTTCTTTACCAGATCAATACCATTAGTAGAGCCCAGGCCAATATCCATCAACACCACCTCAGGCCTCACTATTGGAATTTTCACCAAAGCCTCTTCCCCTGATGAATACGATCCGGCTAACTTACAATTTTCGCTTAGTTCGATGATCTGCTCCAGCGCCTGGCGGATATCAGTTACATCTTCAACAATACACACGGAGATTTTATTCATACAGCAAAATTCACATATTATCAGAATATGAAAAATACCACGAAGTGGTAATAAGGATGAACGGTTACCATCAGCGCCTGACGGATAAGATATATTTCTGCTTAAAGAAGTCTTCAGTGAAAAGCTTATCAATTTCCCAAACAATAGGGTGAAGTCCGCTTTCTTTTACTTCTTCGGTTAAATCACCACCTTTCAGGCAAATAAGCCCGCCATAAATTTTTTCCTCATCAGCAATGGCAAACTGGCCCTGACCTTTGGCTTTGATGATAGGGAGGCTCCAACGCCAGAGATCCCGTAACGGAGCTACTGCCCGGCTAACCACAAAATCAAACTTACGGTTTTCAATTTCTTCTGTACGGGTATGCTGTGTGGTTATATTTTTTAAACCGATAGTTGATGCCACTTCGTTCACTACTTTTAATTTTTTACCAATGCTGTCGGTTAAATGAAATTGTACTTCCGGAAAAAAGATCGCTAAAGGAATTCCGGGGAAGCCACCACCTGTACCCAGATCAATAATTGTTGTACCCGGTTGAAACTGAAAAACAGCAGCAATTGACAGTGAATGCAGCACATGCTTTTCATACAGGCTGTCAATGTCTTTTCGTGAAATGACATTGATCTTTTCATTCCACTCTTTATACAGTTCTTCCAGTTGCTGAAATTGCTGTAATTGTGCAGGGGTGAAATCAGAAAAATATGTTGATACTACTTCCAATTTTTTCGGGGTTTTTTAAATAATGTATTGGCAAATAAAAGATAATAAAACCATTGCCAGATATCAAGTAACGGATAAAACCAGAAGAGATCTTTTTCTTTCAGCTTATCCATGGTGCGGTAATAGATTAATCCCTGCAGTAAAAAACGTACTCCAAATACACAGAGTGTTATCCACCAGTTAAAGAAAAGAATGCTTGCTGCCAATAATGGATAAAACAAAAAGTGTGAAACGGAAAATAATCCCAGCAGAAATTTGTGTGATGCTTTATAATACCTGCCCGTTGAATAATGCCGTTCTTTCTGACTGCGCCATGTACTCCAGGTTGTTTTAGGATCAGAGTACGTAAATGCATCTGCATGCAGAACAATGGCTGTATTGGTTTTCGTAGCAACACGGTTTATAAAGAGATCATCGTCTCCGCCTGCCAGTTGATTGTGCAATGAAAACCCTTTGTTACGGAAAAATAATTCTTTACGGTATGCAAGATTTCTTCCTACACCCATGTAAGGCATACCCGCCAGTGCATACGAAAAGTATTGAAGAGCTGATAAAAAAGTTTCAAAGCGGATGAACTTGTTCAGCAGTCCGGGCTTTTTATTATAGGCTCCATAGCCCAATGCAATTTCCTTACCGTTTGAAAACACATCCTGCATCCGCTCAATCCATTTGTTGCCGGCAGGTTTACAATCTGCATCAGTTAACAACAGCAGTTCATATTTCGCTTCTTTAATACCAATTGATAAAGGAAACTTTTTTCCGTTGATATGTCTGGCTTCCTGTTTTAATTCAACAGGCCTGAGGTTGCGAAATGGCTTGGATAAATATTCGAGCACATACTTACTATCGTCAAAAGAGTTATCATTTACTGCTACCACTTCAAAAGTAGAACGGTAGTCCTGTTGCAAAACCTCCGGTAAATTATCTGCCAGGTTTTTTGCTTCATCCCTTGCACAAACAATTACAGAAACCGCATGCTGCATGGAGCTTTCCTTCTCAGGCTCTTTATAAAAAGCAAGACGTAGAAAAAAGTAAAGGTAATAGAATACCTGTATCGCTGCCATTGTACAAAATGCAGCAAAAATGATTTCGGGCCATTGAACACTCATAAGCAGCTGCGAATTTATTGCATTGACAGCAAACACAGGTTTACTTTTTACCCACTTACTATTCATTAATTCAAAATGATAATGCAGGAATCAGTAATGCATAATGGATATTGCCATCAATTATTATCTAAGTAAGGCAAGGGCTGTGCTTTGATGGCTTCCTCCTTTGGGGGAAGTCGGAAGGGGGCCTATATTTGCACCCATGGCGGCTTTACAATTTCAATTACAGCACACCGATGCCCAATCAAAAGCAAGGGCAGGGGAGATTACAACTGATCATGGCAGCATTCAAACACCCATTTTTATGCCAGTGGGAACCGTTGGCAGTGTAAAGACACTAACGATTGATCAGTTGAAGACAGATGTAAAAGCTGAAATTATACTCGGTAATACTTATCATTTGTACCTGCGTCCCGGTACGGAAGTATTGGAAGCAGCCGGTGGGTTGCATAAATTTAATGGATGGGACAGACCAATCTTAACTGATAGTGGCGGTTACCAGGTTTTTTCACTGGCAGGCAACCGGAAAATTAAAGAAGAAGGAGTGGTTTTTCAAAGCCATATTGACGGAAGCAAACATTTGTTCACGCCTGAAGGCGTGATGGATATTCAGCGGAATATTGGTGCTGATATTATGATGGCTTTTGATGAATGCCCTCCTTATCCCAGCGATTATACCTATGCAAAAAA
>JANOIQ010000379.1:0-3603 GCA_031407835.1 Chitinophagaceae bacterium | reverse complement strand
AAGAAAAAGAGTAACACAAAGAACGCAAAGTATGCACAAAGGTCACAAGGCTACCCTTAATTATGTCATTCTTTAATAACACAACACGTTATCATTAAGCTGGGTTATTTCTTGCTTCCTCTAAATTCCAGACCCTGTGTTTAGCAACGGAGGCAATAAACTCTTTCGCAAAATTTACACCTGATTCCTGCAGTACTGCAGGGTCTTTCTCCATCGTTTTTTTTACATTGGTCAATTCAATAAATGATTCAGTTTGCTTTCCAAAACCTATTGTTTTACAATGCTTGTAAGCTTCGTTTACAAATAAAATAGCGGCCGGGTCGGCTTTCAGAATATCTATAGATTTTTTGCCTGATGCTACATAGACTGCATCAAAACACACACTACTTGTACTTAATAATGAATGCTTGGGCATAAATGTGGTTTTATCATCAGCAGTAACCTTTGCCATGCTGTTTGCTATTAAATGCACTACCGCACCTTCTGCTTTTAATTTATTACTTAAATTATTAATTGCTTTTGCATCGGCACCGTTTGCCAGTAAAAAAGCAATTTGCCTTGTTTTTATGGTGTCTTTAATTGTGTTGGCCATGCTCAGCTTATCTGACTTTTTTAAAGTCATTTCAATTTCTTTGCTTTGATAATCATTTGGATTGGCATCTGCTGGAAAACTTTGATTGACAGGATTTTGAGGCTTCGTTGGTTTTATACCTAAATTATCGCCTACCTTTTTTGCAAGATCTTTATTTATTAAAAATAACAAGCCAACGATTCTTTCTCTGATGGCTGCTGTTTGCACTTTAGATAATTCAAAAGTTAGCGCATTAATAATATGTTTCTGTTCGGGCAAAGTTTGGCTGTTAAAAAATAGTTTAGCCTGTGAATAATGGTCTATGAAGCTTTTACTTCTGGTTCGTATTTTCTGCCCATCCACCCGCTGATTATGCGATGTAAAACCACCATCTTTCATCGTTGCCTGAAAAGGACAACCTCCGGCTAAAGTATTTGGTTCGTAACTTACTTTTCCTTTACTTATTGACTGTCGCATAATGCCATCACGTTGGTTATTATGTACCTCATTGATGCAACGGTTAATAGGTAACTCATGAAAATTAGGTGTTCCAAGCCTGCTTAATTGTGTATCAGTATAAGAAAATAACCTGCCCTGCAATAAAGGGTCGTTGCTAAAATCTATACCAGGTACTAAATGACCCGGATGAAAAGCTACTTGTTCTGTTTCTGCAAAAAAATTATCAGGATTTCTATTTAAAGTCATCTTACCAATTATTGTAACCGGCACCAATTCTTCCGGCACTAATTTAGTAGGATCAAGCAAATCAAATTCAAATTTATGTTCATCTTCTTCAGGTATAATTTGTAACCCTAGTTCCCATTCCGGAAAAGCACCACTATCAATGGCTTCAAATAAATCCCTGCGGTGAAAATCTGAATCCTTGCCGGAAATTCTGGTGGCTTCATCCCAACAAACGGAATGAATTCCCAATACTGGTTTCCAATGAAATTTTACAAAATGAAATTTCCCTGCTGCGTTAATTAATTTAAAAGTATGTACGCCAAATCCTTCCATCATTCGCAAGCTTCGTGGTAAGGCCCTGTCGCTCATTACCCACATAATCATGTGCATAGATTCCGGCATCAAAGAAATAAAGTCCCAAAAAGTATCATGTGCAGAAGCCGCTTGTGGCATACCGTGGTCCGGCTCTGGTTTTACTGCATGTATAAGGTCAGGAAATTTCATTGCATCCTGTATAAAAAACACAGGTATGTTATTGCCAACCAGATCATAATTACCTTCCTGTGTATAAAACTTTACTGAAAACCCCCGTACATCTCTTGCCAAATCAGTAGAACCTGCACCACCTGCAACAGTAGAGAACCTTACAAATACCGGAGTCTTTATTGCTGTATCATTCAGAAACCCGGCTTTGGTATATTTACTTAAATTTTTATACAGTTCAAAATACCCGTGTGCTGCTGAACCTCTTGCATGTACAATCCTTTCAGGTATTCTTTCATGGTCGAAGTGGGTGATTTTTTCCCGTAAAATAAAATCTTCTAAAAGTGTGGCCCCTCTTTCACTATCCTTTAATGAGTTTTGATTATCATTAATTTTTAATCCCTGATTAGTAGTTAAAGCTTCATTATCGTTTGCTGTAATATACTTTTTAAGCTGGTCTTTTTTGTTACTGCCGGCAGTTGGAAGGCTTGCTTTCTTTTTCATAAATAATTATTTGGGGGAATAAATGAGCAAAGGGCACCTCTTTTATCAGACAATTTTTACATGACTAATCCTAAGAAATATAATGAAGGGCATAGCTATTAAAATGATTAATTCTTTATTGGCGCTCTGGTCAATTATAATAGCTATTTCAATTTGACTGCTTAGGTGCTTTTTTATTATGGTTCACTTCTTTATAACTTTTACACAATGCAATTACCACTCAACAAAAATGAATCATGTTAGAATTAAAAGTGTTACACAAACTTTTAAATTTGTTACACAATTCACACATATGCTTTTGTTGCCAGCATAACAACCAATTAAACCTACTGCCTTTGTTGGTCGCCTGAACACCAAACACATCTCACTCATGCTCCCTCCCAACAGCCTTCCCTTTCTTCCAGTTACTGTTCAGCTCATCAAACTCTTTTAATTCTTCTGCTGTAAATTCTTTGTTGGTCAAAGTTTTTAAATCGGGTTGCCCTGCATTGATCCATGCCGTGTACCAGAAAGAGGCAACCGCATAAATACTTTGCCGCATTCTCCGCTCCACCATACCCAGTAGTTTGTTATTATAAGCAACCGTAAAAGAAGTGGAATACACTCTTGTGGTAATGCCATTGCGGTTTTCAAATGCATATTTCTGATCGCTTGGAAATTGTTTTGTGAGTTCTTTTTCAAAATGCAATACCGTATCAGCAGCGGCTGCACTTTCCAGCACTCTTGCCCAGATAAACTGTCCGGGGTTTTTGATGTATTCTGCTTTACCGATCCAGAAATCAAATTCTTTATCAGCCAGCAACTCAGGTACACGGCTTTCCCAAAAACCATGAATGCCGTTTTGATTCGTGTACTGCCCGTTATGATTATGACTTGCGTGCAAAGGCACATGTGCGTCAGCAATATAATGCCCGATCTCCGCACTCAGTTTTAAAATCTTAGCCTGATTCTTTTCTTTAAAGGCTTTGGTTAAACGCTGCAGCATGGTTTGCACCCACCATGGAACAATGCCATAAGCGTTAATGGAATCAGCACCAAACTTTGCAACAGCACTATCGTAATGGTGTGGTAATTCTTTATACGGGTAGGTTCCGTACTGATCAATATCAATATAATGTCTCGGGCCCTCTTCGGGAACAGCATACCTGCGTTTATCGGGATCTACTGCATGTTCACTTATAAAATCAATATTGGGTTTATACAACAGCAGCATTTCAGGTGGTAATAAAAACACAGCGAGGTAATTGATTTTACGGTGTCCATAAAATCCCCAGCAAAAACATTGCAGATAAAAGCATAGTGCAGCTATTGTACAAATGATTTTCTTCATGTTTTATATCTTCATTTGTTGCGGGTTTAAG
>JANOIQ010000314.1:0-2009 GCA_031407835.1 Chitinophagaceae bacterium | reverse complement strand
ATACCCCGTAAGGTTACTGAAAAACTGCCGGAATTCTTTTTTACAAATCGCCCACATAGATGGGCAAAAATAAAGGAATAATGTGGATGGAAACGGGGGAGATGGAAAAGAAATTCTACTGTTGAATTCCCCGTCTAAAATGGTTGTTTCTGGTGTTTTGCCTTGTATTAAAATATGGCTATCCCGTTGTTCAACCTTTTCAAGTGTTGAGGAGTTATTGAATTGGTATCTGGGCAGTTTTTATACAGAAAGGTGAGGGACATCTTTTGCATCGAACTGTAAAGTAAAGGAAACGATTCTATCAGTAAAAGTTATGTTTTGGTTTACTGGCAACGGGTAGGAAGTTAATTCTTAGCTTCATACTGCGCAATGTCCCGAGGCGGAGACATTGCTGAGAAAAGAAAATAACAATATGAAGAAAAATGTATTCAGACGAGGGTTATATATAGTTTTAGGGATAGCTATAATGTTAATGATAATTAAATTTGGGTTTATTGTATTTAACACTTTTGTAAATGCACAAAAGGAGTTGTCGGAAACAATTATAAAAAAGGAACTATCCTATCGTGATTCAAATTTGCTGACAAAGGAATATTTAAAAGAGCTTACACAAGTACAAACTTGCTATTTTAAAAATAATGAAGAATTCGCTATCGCTGAAACGAAAGGGGGTGATGTGTTGTTTATATGTAAATTGAAAATATCTAATGACCTGCCTTTAAAGAATGGCGTTGATTTTAACCTAATAAACTCAAAGATTTCAACAGGGTATATTTACACGGATGTAATTAATAATAATTTGTATAAATTTCAATACTTAATTAATTCTAGTCAAAAGAATCATAATTTACTTTTAACTGCAAATTCAAATACAAGTAACTCTTATGTGTCTTCTGATAGTTTTGTAGGCTATAATTTCTTAGCAAAAGACTTTTCACTCAAATACGGAATTAATGAACCTGTAATAATTAATATTTCTAAAAAGAATGATTTATTAGGGTTAACAAGGCCAATTTCAATGAGTATTTTAATTAATAAAAGGAAGGATGGCATTTATTTTTTAGCCTTAATTGTAAATGAAAAAAACAAAACAATCGCAAATAATTTTTTGTTAGGCATTATAAATAAGGAATAGGATTCTTACTTTCCCAGACGAGTGAATAAATAAGAGCGTTCACAAGCGATGTGTCAGATAACTATGTGCACAAGGATTGTGACACTTACCGCATTACAGAGCAAACCAATTTAACACAAAAATCAGCAACAGCAAGGCTCTGCAAGAAAATACACAAATCAGCCGGAAGCAAAGACATAGCCTATGAATATTTTATCTGCAATATGATAATTGCTATCCATACTATAAATTGCAAACTCAATTTTCCGCATCTCTCTTAATCTTCTCACCAAATAACAACTCTACAAGAATATTATAAATAAAGTGAGCAATCATGGGCAATAACAATCCCCCGCTGATCCAGTACAGAAACTGAAAACCAATTGCAAATGGTATGATCTGTATAATCGCTTTTTCACCCTGTGTTCCATGACCAAAAGCAAATACAATAGCGCTTAAGATAGCAGCAGGTGCCCATATATAAACTGTATAAGGCAGGATCATGGTTGAAATCATATTGAACAGCACACCACGATAAATATATTCTTCACAAAAAGCAGCAACCACACAGGCAAGTATCCAGATCAACCGCTCAACGCCGGTATCGGGTAAAATGTGATGCAGTGTGCTTTCATTTTTTTCTGTTGAAAATTTCTGCGATAGCCAGGCAAGTCCCAGCGCAAGAACAATCAACCCAACAGAAGCTCCGATTGATGTTACAGTAAACTTACTTGTTAATGAAATGGTCAGTTTCTCACTTCGTCCGGCAAAGAAAGCAAGTGCACAAAGAATGATCTGCATGCCCATGGATTGCAGGTACACAGGGATTTTGGCCAGCTGTGCGCCTTCCAGTTCTGCTTCCATTTTTTTAATGTTTTTATAACTGAGTGCAGTT
>JANOIQ010000273.1:0-1692 GCA_031407835.1 Chitinophagaceae bacterium | reverse complement strand
GGTGAAAACCACAATCAAAAATATCAAAGACTGATATCTGTCATTTGTAATAAAATGCTGATAAAAAACGAAGTGAACTCAGCCGGGTGCTTTATGTCCGGCACTTTATTTTTGTTCGAAAACCGACGGAAGAAGATTTATTGAAGAGTTATTGACGAAAGAGTGGAGCAGAAAATTTTAGGATTTCAACACAGAAGAGTAGCTGGCAAACAGGAACACATTAAAAACCCCAGTCTTAAAAGAGCCGGGGTATACAGAAAATCAAATCATTTTATTTTTTCCGTTTCCGCTGGTATTGCATAACCAGGTCGGCTTTGCCATCTTTATTAAAGCGCCAGGTTTCCTGGAAAGAAGTTGTATCCTTTACGCCTTTTTTATCGGTACTGTAATCAACTACCCAGATCAGTACCCAGTTTTCTTTTTTATCGGTACTGTAAACTGGCATGTATGCATCAACTGAATCTACCACGGTGGTAATACCGGCTCTTACTTTTTTCCATTCACTGATGAGGCTGTCTTTTGTTCCCGTAAAAGTGGTACCATCGGCCCATAATGCAGTTACAGTGTCGGCAAAGAAATCACTTAATCCATCAAACTTATTCGCTTCCCAGTTTTTCCAGCTGTTGAGTACGGCTTTGTCGGCAAGGGCCATATCACCCATTTCAAATGCATTGGAATAATTGGCTGCAAACATACTGGCCGCAGGGGCTTTCGTTTCCGTTGTTGTTGTTTCTTCTTTTGTGTCGGCTGCGTTTTCACAGGCAACAGCAAAAAGGATGACTGCTGCAAGCAGGGCAAACTGTTTCATTGTTTGAGTTGTTTATAATGTAAATAAAGGGATAGGGGGAATTAATGACAACAGGTGGCTTTAGCTTGAGGTATAAGAAATAGTCACCGCTGTAAGTGAAAAGTAAGATAGAATTATTTTTTTCAGGAATGAAATGTTTGAATAGAAAAAAAAGAAGAGGATCAACACAGAGAAATGGAGTTAAGGAGTTACAAAGTGAAAAGAAAGTAGTTTAATTCGTCAGGCGACCAACTAAGGTAGAAGGTTCGCTGATGTAGAAAGAAGGCCACGAAGGACACAAATTTGCACGAAGAAAATTTCTGATCAATAAAGAAATTTTTTTATTTCAATACGGGTAACATCAATGGACCCAAACGGTCGGCCCATTTTTTATATTCAGAACCGGAGGGATGTAATCCATCAGTTGCAATCAGCGAAGGATTATAACGTGCTTCACGGGAGGAAGGGGTAATATCTAAGTAAGCACAACTGTAAGATGCGGTTACATCTTTATTAATTGCATTGAACCAATCAATTTCCAATCGGATACGGGCTGTATCATAACCGGCAGCAAAAGGAGTTACACTGTAATCGGGAATAGAAAGCACAAATACATTTTCTTTTTTACCTCTTGCAAGTTGAATGGCTCTTTCCAGCAAAAGGGTAAAACGCTGGCGGTATCCGGTTGTATCATGTATCTGGTATTGATCATTTACGCCAATGAGCAAACTCACCACATCATGGTTTACCGGGTTTTGAACATTGAGAGCATTTTGCAGACTGTTCGTTGTCCAGCCAGTAGTGGCAATAATATCTGTAATAGTAAGATTGATGCCGTTGAGCTTTAACCAGGCAGCAGTTTGATTGGGAAAACGGGCAGCTTCCGGAACACCCTGCCCAATGGT
>JANOIQ010000204.1:0-11277 GCA_031407835.1 Chitinophagaceae bacterium | reverse complement strand
CAGAAACAATCTCCTGTTTAACTTAAACAACCAGTATTTGAATACCCTCCACATGAGTGGTAATTGTTGCTCTTGCTCAAAAGAACCACCCCGGGGTTGCGTCTTTTGGCCAACCGAATCAATCAGGAAATTCTTTCCTGCAACATTTACCACTCATATGGAGGAGATTCAAATACTGGTTGTTTAAGTTAAACAGGAGATTGTTTCTGATAAAACTGCTCTTCACAGTCTCCAGACATCTAGGTCCTGACATAAGCAACAGTTACATCCCAGCTTCGGACATGTATGAATTATGCAATTTATTTATCCAATTCTGCAATCCCTCTTTGATTTATATGCGTAGTTTTACAATACAGCCAGATTAGTACGTTAAGGCCAGCGACTATCCCAATGAAAAATTCATAGTCAGTACCCCTTGATTTATTCAGTTCATTTTCCTGAAACCGGGATTTTAATTTATTGTACTTGTTTATTTAACAACTATGAAGTTTATTCTTTTTTTATTGTTGCCATTGCTTAACACACAACCCAAACCATTGAAATACGAATGGAGAAAAATATCGGGTCCGGCACAATACAGAATTATATCACCCAAATCAGCGGTGACTGATATTACCGACCTCGTTGCGGGAGTATACCAATTTGAATTGAAAGTAACCAACAGTAAAGGTCTCTCTTCAAGAGATACCATGTTGCTCACAGTAAACCCACCCATGAACAAAGCTGTTGGAAAAGCTACCGGCAAAATCGCAAAAGTTTCCAATTAATATTTCCCCTTTCATTCTTCTGCAGATAGAAAAAATTCTTTTTTTCTGATTTTTTGCAATCGCTAAAACATTGTTATACTTGTGTGAAGATGGTTGAATCGGTAAGATTCTTGCTCCCTTTCTACGTCTGATAGGTATTGATTCATTTTTTACAATTAAAAAGCACAACATGAAAACGAATATCGACGCATTAAAAGGGCAGTTGAAAAAAGCAATGATGCTGATACTGCTTGTGGCCGGCTTTTACAGCATGGATGCACAGGCACAAGGCAACAACAGGGATCGTGGCCAGGGAAATGGTAACAGGGGAAACCGTGAAGGCAACGTAAGGCAAAGTACCGGAAGGAATGAAGGCCCACGTCAGCAAACGCAGGGAGCTGATAACAGGCAACGGCAGGAAGGCATCAGACAGAACAATCAAAACAGAAATGATGTTGGCCGTGGACAGCAAAATCAAAATGGCAATAACCGTTTTGGACAGGGACAGTCAAACCGTGATTATGCAAACAGGGATAATGTAAACCGTAACAGAACAGAAAACCGCAATCCTGCAAATACAAACAGAACCAGTCCTGACCGAAATGGCGGTGGAATAAACAATAGCAATGACCGCAGACCGGGAAATGGTAATGACCGTTACGATAATAACAGAAGACGTCCTGATTACGGAGGATATAATCGCCCGGGTAATAATGACCGCAGATATAATAACAGTTATGGCAACCGTGGATACAATGGTAATAATTACAGACGACCTGCCTATAATGCTTATAACCCAAGCTGGAGATATTCCTATTTACCTGCAAGAAACAGGTATTATAATACACTGCCATCTTCTTACATCAGTCTGAATTTTGGTGGTTACGGTTACAGGTATTATGATGGTGTATATTATCGTCCTTACAATAATATATTCAGAGTAGTTACCCCACCAATTGGTCTTTACATTAATGTACTGCCTTTTGGATACAGCAGAATTTATGTGCGTGACTATCCTTACTACTATTACAACGGTACGTATTACGATTACAGAAACAGTAACTACTATGTTGTTTCACCTCCGGTAGGTGCAGTAGTGGAAAGTTTACCTGCAGGTTATGAAACCGTTACCATTGATGGTGAAACTTATTACATTGTTGATGGTGCCCAGTATAAACCTTTTGTACAGGACAATGGTGAAGTATGGTACGAAGTGGTGAAAGCGAATTACTAAACTCTTCAATATACAGGCCGGTGTTATTTTAACACCGGCTTTTTTATTTCAGCTGCAGGAATTTTGGCTGAATGAATTAATTTCATTCCTTAATCAACCAAGGATGAAAAGATCAGAGATTACTCCTGAGCCGGGATTTTTTGAACGGTATATTAACCTTGTTGCTGATGTTGAATTAAGTGATGCGTTTGACATGAGCCTGCAACAGATCAATCAGCTTGATCTTGCGTTACTGAAACGAATTGGGGCCAGGACGTATGCAGAAGGTAAATGGACGATCAATGAAATTCTGCAGCATATTGCAGATTTTGAACGCATTTTATCATACCGTGCTTTGCTTTTTGCCAGAAGAAAAAAAACAGCACAGCCGGGATTTGATGAAGACCTGCTGGCACGGCATTCAAAAGCAAATGAAAAAACAATTGAACAAATTCTTGAGGAGCTGATGGCTGTACGGCATTCGACGATTGCAATGTACAAAAGCTTTGATGAAGAAATATTGTCGTTGACAGGGATCAACTGGCAATTTGAACTCTCTGTTGCAGGTATGGGGTTTAATATAATCGGCCATCAGGCGCATCACCTGAAACTGATCAATACACATTATATTCCATTGGCATTTAAATAAACCGATTACATGTTGTGCTGTTACTGTTGATTCATTTTCAGTAATAGCTTTGTGAACTTAGTGTAAATCTTCGTGTTCTTTGTGCTCTTGTATCAATCGAAGAAAAAAGTAACACAAAGAACGCAAAGCAGGCACAAGAGGTCTATTTACTTGTGTTATTCTTTAAGAACACAACATGTTAAACAGATTATACTTTCAGAAGATAAAAGAAAATCAAAGTAAGTTATCTTGCAGCAGAATTTCAAAAAACGTTTACACGTTTTCAACCCTTACATGTATGAAGAAAATCAACCTTGCCATTTTTTTACTTTGTTTTTCGTTTTTGACAAATTCTTTTGCTCAATCAGTGAATCCTATTATACCTGCACCGGTAAAATTTGAAACAGTTCAAACATTACCTGTTCAGCTCAACAGCAATTCTATTATTCATTACAATAAAGTCTTTGAAGCACAGGCAACCTATCTGCGTGATGAACTGCAAAAGCAAAGCGGAGTTAGGCTGATGCTGCAGGAAATGCCGCTAACAAAAAAACTACCTGCTTCAGGAATTGTGTTGCTGTACGATTCTGCCACCATAACCAAAGCAGAAATGTATATGCTGAAAAGTGGGGGTGAACGTTTACTGATTCTTGCAAAAGATGTCAGGGGCTTTATAAATGCCACTCAAACTTTGTTACAGTTACTGCCATTAACAAAGCAATCAACTATATCAGTTCCTGCTGTTGCTATTACAGATTATCCGCAGTTTAGTTACAGGGGAATGCATCTCGATGTGGTGCGGCATATTTTTCCTGTTAGTTATATTAAAAAGTATATTGACTATCTCACATTTCATAAGTTCAATACGTTTCACTGGCATTTAACCGATGATCAGGGCTGGCGATTGGAAGTAAGCAGTTACCCGAAATTAAATTCCATTGCATCCTGGAGAGATTCCACTTTGATTGGCCATTTTAAAGATGCACCTGCCCGCTACGATGGCAAACGTTATGGTGGCTTTTATACCAAAGCCGAGATCAAAGAAATTGTTACTTATGCAACTGTGCGTGGCATCACCATAATTCCTGAACTGGATATTCCCGGTCACAGCCGGGCTGCAATTGCAGCTTATCCGCAACTGAGTACAAAGCCTGATACTGTATGGAATGTTGCTACCACCTGGGGAATGTATAACCGGCAGAACAATGTACTTGCTCCAACTGACTTCACCTTTCAGTTTTTAAAATCTGTGTTTAAAGAACTAACTGAATTATTCCCTTCAACTTATATTCACATTGGTGGTGATGAATGCAGCAGGATGTGGTGGAAACAGGATAAAAAAACGCAGCAGTTTATGCAAAAAAATAATCTGAAAGATGAAACTGCCCTTCAAACTTATTTCATAGAGTATATTGCCACCTATTTAAAAACCCTGAACAGGAAAGCAATTGGCTGGCATGAAATTGCTGAAGGCGATTTGGATACATCTACTTTGATTATGAACTGGGCCGATGAGAAACAGGCCGTATCAGCCGCCAAAAAAGGATTCAAAATTATTATGACACCTGGTGTTCCCTTTTATTTTGATCATTTTCAATCGAAAGATCCCAACGACAGTCTGGCGATTAAAGGATATAATCCGTTAGAGTCTGTTTACACTTACCAGGTTATTCCGGATGTGATTCAAAAAGCAAAACTGGCGGATAAAATTATTGGGGGACAGGCAAATGTTTGGACAGAATACATGGGGTCATCAGCAAAAGTGGATTACATGATTTTTCCACGTATGACAGCACTGAGTGAAAATCTCTGGAGCAAAACAAAAAACTATTCGGATTTTTTAAGAAGGCTGGATCAATACATGATACCCAGATATCAATCATGGAACAGTTCTTATTTTAAAGGTTATAAAATCTGGGCAAAGGAAAAATGATTTTGTGTTACACTGATTTCTGCAGCTTTTCTTACTTTCATTCTTTAATGAGGTAATAAAATGGATACGCAACAGGCATACAATGTATGGGCATCGCAGTACGATACCAACTTCAACAAAACAAGAGACCTGGAAGCAATTGCCCTGCGCAGCAATTTAGCAGGCATTCAGTTTGACCGTTGTTTTGAAATTGGCTGTGGTACAGGAAAGAATACCGTTTGGTTTGCTGAAAAAGCAAAGCATGTAACAGCAGTTGATCTGTCGGAAGAAATGCTGGCGAAAGCAAAAGAAAAAGTCAGTTCTGAAAAAGTTGTTTTTAAGCAGGCAGATATAACTAAAGACTGGGCTTTCAGAAATGGACTATATGATCTTGTGAGTTTCAGTTTGGTACTGGAACATATTGACAACCTCGATCATATCTTTAAAGAAGTGGCTGCTTCATTATATAGTGGCGGGTATGTTTACATTGGAGAATTACACCCCTATAAACAATACAACGGAAGTAAAGCAAGGTTTGCAACTGAAACCGGTACACAGGTAGTACAATGTTTTAATCATCATCTTTCTGATTTTCTGTTGCCCGCAAAAAAATATGGATTGTCAATTGTTGACATCAATGAATATTTTGATGACGATGACCGGAATGAAATGCCAAGGATACTGACGATCCTGTTGAAGAAAATCAGCTAAAGCTTATATCAATAAAAACTGTTTACAAAGACACTTTAGTTTCCCTGCTCAGCAATTCATAGCACTGTTTTACAATTTCCAATTCTTCATTAGTTGGTATTACTAAAATCTTCACAGGTGAATCTGTTGTATTGATTTCTCTTATCTCAGAAGAACGGATTTCATTCTTAGCTTCATCAAAATGAATACCGAGAAACTGCATATCAGTACATACCCGTCGACGGATATCAGCAGCATTCTCTCCCACTCCTGCGGTGAATACAATTGCATCCAATCCGTTGAGTACGGCTGCATAAGCACCAATATATTTTTTAATTCTGTAAGCGTATAATTCAGAAGCAAGTTCCGCCTGCTGATCGCCTTCTTCAATTGCCTTACGGATATCTCTCATATCGCTTAGTCCTGTTAAGCCTTGCATACCGCTTTTTTTATTCAGCAGATCACTCACTTCTTTTGCTGAATAACCAAGCTGTTCAATTAAATGAAAAATTACTGCTGCATCAATATCGCCGGATCTTGTTCCCATGATCAAACCTCCAACTGGGCCAAAGCCCATGGTAGTGTCAACTGATCGTCCTCCATCAACTGCTGTCATACTGCTGCCATTACCAAGATGAATGGTAATAACTTTTGCATTCTTTTTCTGGAGACAGGCCGCTGCCTGTTCGCTTACATACTTGTGTGAAGTGCCATGAAAACCATAAGCCCTGATATGCTGCTCTGTATATAAATTTTGAGGAATTGCAAAACGGTAGGCTTTCGCCGGCATGGTTTGATGAAAAGCTGTATCAAACACAGCAACCTGTTTTGCGTTGGTAAATATTTTTTCTGCCACCTGAATACCGATATAATTGGCAGGATTGTGTAATGGTGCAAGCGAAAATAGTTCTTTAATCTTTTCTTTTACTTCATTGGTGATGATGGTGGTTGCTGCAAAACTTTCTCCACCATGAACAACACGATGACCAACGGCATCAATTTCATCTGTATGTTTAATTACACCAATTTCTTTATCAGTGAGCAATCGTACCACTTCATGCAAGCCTGCTTCATGATCGGCCAGTTGTATTTTTTCTTTGATTACTTTTTCTTCGCCGTTGATATATGTTTTATGGGTAATAGAAGAATCGTCCATTCCTATTCGTTCAACCAAACCACTGCACACAGGCTGCTCATGCGGCATTTTAAACAACTGGTATTTGAGCGAACTGCTGCCTGTGTTAATTACAAAAATGTTCATGCGTATCCTGTGCTTTTTTTTGCAGATGAAAATCTGCAGTTAAGTTATTGTTTTATTTTTCCTGCGCCTGTATGGCAGTAATAATGACTGTATTAAATACATCATCAACTGTACAGCCACGGCTGAGATCGTTGATGGGTTTGTTCAATCCCTGCAGCATCGGGCCAATAGCCAATGCACCTGTTTCACGCTGCACTGCTTTGTAGGTATTGTTCCCTGTGTTTAAATCAGGAAAAATCAATACACTTGCCTGCCCTGCAACTTTTGAATCAGGCATTTTCTGTTTACCAACAACCGGATCAACAGCTGCGTCATACTGAATGGGACCTTCCACTTTCAGATCTGGTCTTCTTTGTTTTACGATCTGTGTAGCAAGTCTTACTTTTTCTACATCTACTCCTTCGCCTGATGTTCCGGAAGAATAAGAAAGCATCGCAATTCTTGGTTCAATACCAAAGATTAAACTGCTTTCTGCTGACGAAATAGCAATCTCTGCTAACTGCTCAGCAGTAGGATCAGGGTTCACCGCACAATCACCAAATACTGAAACACGATCGGGTAAACACATAAAGAAAACAGATGACACTGTTGAAATACCAGGCTTTGTCTTTACAAACTGCAATGCCGGACGAATTGTATGCTGTGTTGTATGTACTGCACCCGATACCATTCCGTCTGCATGCCCTTTAAAAACCATCATGGTGCCGAAGTAAGATACATCAGCCATTAAATCACGGGCTGCTTCCATGGTAATATTTTTCCCTTTCCTTAATTCATAAAGTGTTTCCACATAATCATTAAAATGCTCAGACATTACCGGATCAATAATATCAATGCGTTTCAGATCCAGATTTAAACCAAGCCGTTTAATAGATGCTGCAATTTCTGTGGCTTCTCCCAACAAAGTGAGCTCAACCAATTCCTGGTTTATTAAACGGGCTGCTGCTTTTAAAATACGGTCTTCATTTCCTTCAGGAAGTACAATATGTTTTATTTTAGTTTTTGCACGCTTTGCCAGCTGATACTGGAACATATGCGGTGTAATACCTTCTGGTTTAAAGGTGACGATCTTTTCATCCAGCGCATTTACATCAACATATTTTTCAAATGTGCTGATGGCCAGCTGAATTTTTTTAGTGTTATCGGAAGATATTCTTGATTTGATGGAACCAAGTAAAGCTGTTATATGAAAGGTTCCTTCTTTTACAGATATGATTGGCAACACTGTTTGTAAACCATCCAGCAAACGGATGACCGGTTCTTCCGGTTCAATACCTGCTGTAAGTACAATGCCTGCAATTTTTGGATAATTCACAGAAAGTCCGGCTTGCATTGCACCAATGATAATATCTCCACGATCACCGGGAGTAACAATCAATACATTCTCAACAATATGATTCAGGAAATGAGGTAAATGCATGGCACCAGTAACAAAATTATCAACCTGGTTGGTTAACTGTTTTTCACCAAAAAGAAGTTTACCACCCAACTGCTCATAAATTTCTTTCATTGTTGGGTTCTGCAGGTTTTTATCTTCAGGTATTACAGCAAGGATGGTTCCGCCGTTCAATTGAGATGAAAGCAGCATCTGCACATCATCCACCATATTCTTTTTAATCTTATTGGCAACAACTGCCAATACCTGTACTTCACGTGATTTAAAATTACGCAGCACAGCCTGAACAGTGTTCACAATCTGTGACGTTGTTTTGTTTTCGCCTGAGATAACGATCACAACAGGTGCATTCAGATTCTTGGCAATATTTACATTGGTCTCAAATTCAAAGGCCGTTCCTTCACCCAGGTAATCACTTCCTTCAATAACTATAAAATCATAAGTCTCTTCCAGCTTCTTTACTTTCCGGATTACCGTATTGATCAGGTCGCCCCGATTTTCTCCTTCCATTTGCCTCAATGCCTGTTGGCGTGTAAACGCATAGGTGTCTTCGTATGCAATGGGAAGCCCAAAATGATGAACAATGGTTTCTATATCAACATCCTTTTTCCCTTTAGGGTCGTCAGTAATGATTGGTTTAAAATAACCCACTTTCCGGGCTTTGGCCAGCAGCATATTCACAATACCTATTGCGATAATTGATTTCCCGCTATAAGGTTCTGTTGTGGCTATAAAAATTGTCTTCGTCATAAGTAATGCTTGAATTGGGGGCAAAGTTAGACAGGCAACTATCCAAATAGTCTAATCAAAATCATGTTTATAAATGAAGGAAGTCACTTTTCGTTCAAATTTCTGCTGTTATAAGAGGATTATCCACAGCCCGGCTGCTACAATTCAGGAAAAGCTGGAGAACTCCCGATCAGGGCGGTTATTCAGATTTACCTGATTTCATCATGAATGAAATGGGCTAAAACTGATTAAGATCATTCAACCTGGCTACCTGAATTCTTGTAACGAACAGAAAGTCACTTTATCTTTCCCCCTTAAAGATCAATGCATGAAAAAAATTATCACTTCAGGCCTGGTGGCCAGTGCTGCTTTACTTTTGTTTGCTTACATCGCCTTACTGGTAATGCCCATCTTGCTTCCTAAGGTAGCAGAAGAATATTACAATCCGGCATTTGTAAATGATGAAGCCCGCAACTTCTTGTATTATGTACACCCGGTTATTCTTGGATTTGGATTAGCATGGTTCTGGAACAGGTTTAAATCATTGCTCAAGGGTAACGCTTTTATGCAGGGAATTGAAATGGCAATCATTTATGTGTTAATTGCCACCATCCCTTCTTTACTCATTACTTACAGCGCTATTGATGTTTCTCTGATGACCATCTGGTCATGGGTGCTGTATGGATTTTTCCAGGCGCTGATTGCCGGAGTTATTTTTTCAAGAATGCATGTGTAATAAAGCAGCTGCAGAAATTTATATACTTCTTCCGAATCACAGTAATAAGATTAACAGAAAAAATAATCCCCCGCTCAGGCGGGGGATTTACACAACGAATAAACTCAACGTTCTATATTCAACTTACAACTAAAAACAAATTCTCTCCGGCTTTCAAATGGAGTTAGTCAGGTTTTTTACCATCTAAAAAAGTATTGATGGTATTGATCTGACCCTGGTTATTTTGATCGGCCTGCACCGTATAATTGCTGTAGAAATTTTCTGCAGACGAAATCGTATTATACAATTCTAAATTACGGCGGAGATAGGCCGGCACATTGTCAAACTCATTATTCGGATCAGCTGCATGAATGTTAAACGAGAGGTTTCTCAACTTCTGTAACCGTTCTGCTGCTTTCTTCCGTTGCTCTTCTGCCTCATCCGTTACCGGAGGCTCTTCCGAAGAAGCAAGATGAACTTTTTGATCGCTCCTAAGCTCTCTCTCCGCCGGTTGTTGTTCTTTCTTCTCCACCAGCTGCATATTGAACGATTCTTCTTCGTCCTTAACAATACGTAACTGTGTGGAAAGTTCAACTGGTTTTTCTTCAGACTTTATTTCCGGAATGGACTCTTCTTTTGGTTCAGCGTAAATAACTGCCGGCTTCCTTAAAAAACCGCCTGCATGTTTTACTTCCCTTGTATGTTCAACAGGGCTCATTGATTTCTGCATCACAGGTTCCCCCTTCGCTGAAGCTATGGCGGATAAATCATCTTTCTTTTCTTCAGCTGGTGGATGCATCATCGCTTGAAAAGAAACCGGCTCCAGTACAAATTCAATCTTTGTTGTTTCCACAACAGGTGCTGATGGAATCTGCACAACAGGAGTCATTTCTTCCACTATTGTTGGAGCAAAGAGATCTTTTGCTTCTTCAAACAACACAGGTTGCTTGTATTCTTTTTTTTCCGGTTCTCCCAACGTCAATACAATTTTTTCAAGCTTTGGTTTTACTTCTTCTACCAGAGCAGGTTTTTTATCGAAAGGATTCTTTTGTTCAAATCCTGTTGCAATTAATGTGATGCCGATCTGGTCGCCCAATGTTGCATCATATCCTAAACCAAGAATCACATCTGTATTTTCACCAGCCTGTGATAACAAATGGTTTTGAATGATTTCCACTTCATCCATGGTAAATTCATGATCTCCCTCTGCACTGTTAATGTTGATGAGAATCCATTTTGCACCACTGATATCATTATCATTCAGCAATGGTGAATTCAATGCCTCTTCAATGGCACGCTGGGCACGGTTTTCACCACTTGCGCTTGCATTACCAAGTATTGCCACACCACCATTTTTCATAACAGTACATACATCCGCAAAATCCACATTGATCTGTCCGGTGCTGTTGATTACATCGGTGATACATTTTGCAGCAGTTGCCAATACATTATCTGCTTTGGCAAATGCTTCTTTCATTTTTAAATTGCCAAACTGGTGACGGAGTTTATCATTACTGATCACCAATAAAGTATCTACATGATTTTTCAACAACATAATGCCTTCTTCTGCCTGCGCAATTCTTTTTTTACCCTCATAAGCAAACGGTGTGGTTACAATACCTACGGTTAGAATGCCAAGGTCTTTACAAATTTTTGCAAGGATCGGTGCCCCACCAGTTCCTGTACCACCGCCCATACCGGCAGTAATGAATGCCATCTTGGTATTCACTTCCAGTATACGACGGATCTCTTCCAGTGATTCTTCTGTGGCCTGTTTACCAACTTCAGGATTGGCACCAGCCCCAAGCCCCTGTGTAAGATGCGGGCCCAACTGTATCTTATTAGGTATACGACTTTGCTCCAATGCCTTGGCATCCGTATTACATATTATAAAGTCAACACCTTCTATGTCCTGCGCGAACATGTAATTAACTGCATTGCTACCACCACCACCTACACCAAGTACCTTGATGATAGATGACTTTTG
>JANOIQ010000177.1:0-5191 GCA_031407835.1 Chitinophagaceae bacterium | reverse complement strand
AAAATAAAATTGATGAGAAAAATTTCTATTGCAGCGGCTCTGTTTATTGGATTCATTGCAGCATCATTTAGTTTCGATCAGAAGGATTTTAAAGCATCCTACGGAAGGGGAAAAGTTGTTTACGAAAAAACTTGTGCCCCCTGTCATCAGCCCGATGGTGACGGTGTGCCACGAATGAACCCTCCGTTAATCAAAACAAAAATTGTTTTAGGAGCAAAAGAAAAACTGGTACAGATTATTGTAAAGGGTTTCAATGAAGAAGTTGAAATTAATGGTGAGTTATACAGTAACCCCATGCCCGCACAACCGCAGTTAACAAACCAGGAAATAGCAGATGTTTTAACGTTTGTAAGAAACAGTTTCGGTAATAAAGCAACTGCGGTAACAGTTGCAGAAGTCATTACTATCAGGAAAAAGATTAAGTAACAACATTCACTTTAATTCAATGAAGACAGATAGTACATCAGGAAGTATCCCCCCTTCAGGGGTTGGGGGCAAGAGAATTTTATTTATCGACCGTGATGGCACATTAATTAATGAGGCTCCCCCAACCTATCAGCTTGATTCATTTGATAAACTTAGTTTTTATCCTGATGTATTTTTCTATCTGCGCAAAATCGCTGCTGAAATGGATTACGAATTGGTGATGCCCACCAATCAGGATGGTTTGGGTACAACTGGTTTTCCTGAAGATACTTTCTGGCCACTGCACAATTTTGTGCTCAAGAGTTTTGAAAGTGAAGCTGTGCGCTTTTCAGAAGTATTGATTGATCGAACCTTTCCGCATGAAAATGCCCCGACAAGAAAACCCGGGATTGGTATGTTCACCAAATACCTCAACAATCCTGCATACGACCTGTCCAATTCATTTGTCATCGGCGACCGCATTACAGATATCCAGTTAGCAAAAAATCTAGGCTGCAAAGGAATCTGGATCAACAACGATGCAAATCTTGGTGCTGCTGAAATAAAAGACCAGGTAGCTGATCTTCGTCAGTCAACGATTGCACTCGAAACCATTCACTGGAAAGAAATTTATGAATTTCTGAAACTGGGGTTACGTACAATTGTGCATGAACGTAATACCAATGAAACAAAAATCCGTGTAGAACTGAACTTAGATGGAAACGGTAAAGCCAACATCAACACCGGTCTGGGTTTCTTTGATCATATGCTTGACCAGATAGCAAGACATGGGAAAATGGATATCAACATTACCACTAACGGTGATCTGCACATTGATGAACATCACAGCATTGAAGATACCGGCATTGCCCTGGGTGAAGCATTTGGAAAAGTATTGGCCGATAAGCGTGGACTGGAACGTTATGGTTTTGCATTACCCATGGATGAAGCAGAAGCAAAAGTGCTGATTGACTTCGGCGGCCGCAACTGGATCGTTTGGAATGCAACCTTTAAACGGGAAAAAATTGGTGAAATGCCAACAGAAATGTTCTTTCATTTTTTCAAATCGTTCAGCGATGCAGCCAGGTGTAATTTAAATATTGAGTGCCACGGCGACAATGAGCATCATAAAATTGAAGCAATCTTCAAAGCCTTTGCAAAAGCCATTCGTATGGCAGTGAAACGGGATCCGTTGAGTAACTATCTTCCTTCAACTAAAGGTGTGCTGTAAATCCGGTTATCAAACAGTACTGATAAAAGATTGCCTTTTGTGTGATTTTTGTCATAGCTGAGTAATACTTCTATAATTAGTTTTATTAAAAATTAAGTTATGGAAGCCATTCTTGTTCCGGTTGACTTTTCATCAACATCCATGAATGCAGCAACCTATGCAATGAATTATGCAAGGCAGGTTGGCGGCAAACTCATACTGGTTCATGTATTTGAATGCCCGCTTGTATACCCCATTTATCAGGGAGCAGAAATAACTCCCCAAGGTTTGCGTGATATAAATATTAAGGAACTGCATTTGTTAGCTGCCCAGTTATCGGAGAAAGAACCGCTGGTTAAAGTGGAGTGCATGCTCTTTGATGGCAAACTGATTGAAGTCATTAAACAATTGGAAGATGCCATGCAGATTTCAATGGTGATTATGGGTATTACCGGTGTGGGGAAAATAGCAGAAAAACTGGTTGGCAGTAATACATTAGATGTAAGCAAACATATTTCAACTCCTGTGCTCATCATTCCTGATAAAGTATCCTTTGTGCGGATAACTGATATTGGTTTAACAACCGATTTCCGTGATGTGGTGGAAACCATACCGGAGAAAATGGTAAAGCGAATCATTGATGCCACCGGTGCCAAATTGCATGTACTGAATGTTGATTATGCATACCAATGGACAGAAGATGTACTTTTTGAAAGCGGGCTGGTGGAAAATATGTTTGAGCACTATCATCCAACCTACCATTTTATAGACAGAGATAATTTAGTAGATGGCCTAAATGAATACGCCGAAAAATACAGTATTGAATTACTGATCGTCATTCCGCAAAAGCATACAATTATTGAAAAACTGTTTGCTGGAAGCCATACAAAACAACTGATTTTTCATGGTAAAGTACCTGTACTGGTGATGCATACTACAGTAAAGCAGCCTGTAATGGCTGAATAATTGCGGATAATTTTCTTGCGCAGGTCTCCATACCTGTGCATAGCCGTTACTTGCTTTATCAAATGATTCAGCCAAATTAATTTCGATTTTTTGTTTTGTTGAGATGTGCAACTGTTTGGTATAAGGCACGAAGATCAGCGTCAGATTATTATTCTTTCTTTCGATAGAGCTTAATACATATGCAGCCAATCCAGGTTAAAAAAACTGCAAAACTGATTTTCTGAATTACCGGTAAATAAACAATCATTCCTTTTGAATAATAAACATAGTTATTCAGGAGAACCAGTAGAATATTTAAAAGACCAAATGCAAAAAGGTTAAACCATTTTACCTGGTAAAGACCTGCAATGGTTCCAATTGTGGCAATAAGCCCAAATGCAGATGCAAGGTTTGTAATTGAATCGTGGTCAATACCCGTAAATAAAAGGAAGGCGGTTGACATAGAAAGTAAACCTGCAACCGGGATGATCAGTTTGAGTTTTTTGCTGATGTTGGTATGTTTTGAAAACAGAACCCAGAAAAGAGAAAGAGTAATGCAAAGAACAAACATTCCTGTCATAGCAACTGGTTTCGCAGGATTGGATTGCCCGTTCATTGCATTTTCACCCAGCAGATTGCACCAGTAATTATTTACCAGGCTGAACCCAACAGAATGTTTGTCGGCCTGTGAACCACCCGGGTATAAAAATGCAGCAACAATATAAAGCACAACAAAAAGTATTGCACCTAAAACTGGCGTTAGGATTATAATACTTTTTTCCTTGTTTGCTTGCTTCATCAAAATATTGTTATTGTAAGTAACTGTTAGGCATTAGGGTGAAGACCTGAGAACTGTGGCATAGATAAAAATCAATGTGAAAGCCATTTACTTAAAGCCCCGGAACCACCTAAAAGAAAAATCAAGCCGGCAAAAACAATTATCAATATTAAGTAGAATATAAATTTTGTAGCATCGTACTCCGATTTTTCACTTTCATTTAAACTGCTATAATGTTCATGTGATTGTTCTCTCAGCTTCTTTCTGCCATATTTTGTATTTGGATTATATGGTTTCCGTTGTGCCATAAAAAAGTTATCAGAATTAAAATTTCTTATGCGATGAAAAAAATAAATTAATAAAACTCATTTGACGAACTTTAAATGCAGTCCTAAACTTGCACCTCTAATCGTATTAAACCCACCTGAAAACCCAATCTGCTTATTAGCAAAATAGGTTACAAAAATGCCAACTCCAACAATAGACCTTGTTGAATTTACTAAATGATAACCTCCTTCTGTAAATCGATTATCTTCATAATTTGTATATTCAATAACTGATCCAACAGAAGCTTCGCCTGTAAACTCTATTCGTTTTATTAGTCTTGTGTATCCGAAATCAACGGTATAAAAATATTCCCCGCTTCCTACTTCAGTTGTACCGTAATTTGAAAGCCGTTCTGTCACACCTTTACCTAGTGCTCCATTAATTTCATACGTTCCTCCTATCGAGAAAGCATTTTTTTTCAAATAATACTTAATATCTCCATTGATTGATCCTTTTGTAGAGAACCCGAAGCCCAATCCAAATCCTTTCTGAGCCATTGAGAATTGAAATGAACAAAAGCAGAATAATGTCAGTACTGTGAATTTCATAGTAAAAAATGAGGTTATTTAGATTAGTGTTTTTATTATTCAACTAAACTTACAAAAGTTTTTCAACATGTACAGCGCCCCTATTCAAATCTCAGCGCCTTCACCGGGCTTATTTTTTTCACCAGCAAAGAAGGAATTAATAAAATCAGGAAGCTCACAACAAACGTAATGATATTAATCAGCAGCACCAGCCACCAGATAACCCTGATGGGTGCAGACGAAACATAATAAGCAGCTTCATCTAATTTTATAAAGTGGGTAGTTTGCTGCAGCCAGCAAATGCCCAGGCCGAGCAATGTACCAAGGATCATTCCTGCAAGGGCAATGATCAATGCCTGGTTCCAGAAAATGATTTGTATGGTTGAATCAGCTGCACCGGTTGCTTTCAGGAGCCCAATCATTTTTGAACGTTCCAGTACAAGAATAATTAAACAGGAAATTAAATTAATGACAGCCACAATACACATGATGATTAAGATCACCTGCTTGTTGGTGCTTTGCAGTTCAAGCCAGTCGAAGATATTGGGATAAATTTCACGCAGAGGTGTACTGAACCATTCAACAGGTATCTGGTCGAGCAGTTCGTTATTGGTGCGGTAATCTTTCCGGTAATCAAACAATGTCAATTCGTACCCTCCTATTTGTGTCGCTGTCCATCCGTTCAGTTTGCGGATGAGATTGATATCCACAATGGCAAATGTTTTATCGTATTCTTCAATACCTGTTTTATAAATACCGCAGATGGTAACAGGCCGCACTCTTGGAGTGGTGCTGTTGTTATCAATAAAATAGATCAGGATCCTGTCACCCACAGTTGCATTGATCTGTTTGGATGTGTAAGCAGAGATGAGGATTTGATTGCTGGTTAAGCTGTCATCGAACTGCAGCCATTTTCCTTTGGTGATGAAAGGTTCAAGTCTTTCCCTTGAGAAACTCTTCTCCACTCCTTTTAACAATACTCCTTCAATTGTCTCGGTT
>JANOIQ010000102.1:0-7649 GCA_031407835.1 Chitinophagaceae bacterium | reverse complement strand
CAATAAACAAACAAACAACAAACCGGTATATTTTTTTCGAATTAAATTTTGCATAATCAATTTTTTATTTTTTCTGGTATACTCTTACATAATCCACTTCAAACTTTTTTGGAAAAATAGTTTGTGATGGATCGCCACCATTCTGGCCGCCAATAGCCAGGTTCAGCAGCATGTAATGTGGTTGTTTAAATGGATTAAAGTTGCTGCCGTCTTTGTTATTCAGTAACGCTATATCAACCTTGTTCAGGATCTGATCGTCACAATACAGCGCAATAAAATCTGGGGTCCAGTCCATACGCCATACATGAAATTGATTGGCCCATGCAGTTCCTCCCATGGAATCAACAGCGAAAGTATTGCTAAACCATTCTGTTTTGCGGTTGCTGCCCAGGCAAGCAATATTAGCTAATAATTTTCCACGATAATACTCCATGATATCAATTTCGCCATTACCGGGCCAGCCCTTATCAATACCCAGCGTCCACCACGCAGGCCAGATGCCTTTACTGATATCAATTCTTGCCTTCATTTCAAAACGACCATATTGCCATTGTTGTTTTCCTTTTGTAATTAAGCAGGAAGAAGTGTAATTAATAAGAGGGCTTTTTTTTCTCCAGTCTTTACTGCCTGTTGTATAGCGTGGATTTGGTTTTTCTTCTTTTTTTGCTCTTATCACAAGCAGGCCATTTTCACAACTTGCATTTTCTGGTTGGTACCATTGTAATTCTTCATTGCGTACAAACCCATGCTCATATCTCCAGTTGGCAGAGTCTGGCATTCCTTCTGTTTCAAATTCATCGGCCCAAACAAGTTTATAGTCACGGTCTGCGTCCAGCGTGTTCATAACATCATGATTCGAAGGGCGGATGAACATCATCAGCAGAACAGAAAATATTATTTGAACAGTTGGAGAAGTCATCTTGCTTACATAAAAAATTTATTTTGTTCCTGCCAGCCTTATAATATAACTGTATGTATATTTTTTATCGAGCAACCTGTATTGATCATGCGGTAACTGACCCCAGCTGTTATCACCTCCCACTCCACGTTGTTTCAAATCAATATGCAGCTGCACACGGCCACCTGGTTTTAAATCTGTTGGATGCTGCTGCTTCTTTGTCATTCCCGGATCAAGATCTTCAACTGAATAATTAGTAGCGCTGAAACAAATCGGCTGAACACCTTCTATCAATAATCCAACACCTGCACTGTTGGTGAGTGAAAGCCAGCGTACATCTGTTTTATATCCACTTTCCTGCGGACGGATATACCCTTTATAAAATTGATTCTTCACATCATCTTTATATGTGCCAATAAACGCTGCTTCATTTCTGTCGCTGTAATTTTCCCAGGGGCCACGGCCATAATATTGCAGATTGCTGAATTGTTCAGGCAGCTGCATACGCATACCAAAGCGGGGCAGTTCAGGCAAATCTCTTCCCGTCATATCCATTGATGCAGTTACCTGAATGCTTCCATCATTCTGAATAAAATATTCCAGTGTATAAGGCACTGCAATACCGGTTAACTCATACACAACTTTTATGGAAACACCATTTGCGGTTTGTTCACCGGCAGTAACTGTTTTTACTTTTCTGTTTACATCTGCATTACGCCAGATACCTAATTTTGAAGGCATATCATTTCCAAAATCATTATCAGTGGGTGCACGCCAGAAATAAGGTTCAGGAAACCTGTTCAACTGCATCCCCTCTTTTGATTTGTAATTTCTTACTGTTCCGTTTTTCAGATCTACTTCGCCACTGATATTTCCTGATTGAAAACTTAGTTTACCTTCTTCTTTTTTTATTTGTAATGCGCCGTTGGTGGTTTTACTTTTTGCAAAATAATCACCTCCTGATTTAAATTGTTCCATCGCAATTTCATGTCCGGCTGCAACCAGGCCGGTTGCTTTTTTTGTTGTTGCAATGATGTTTACATAAAATTCAGTTCCTTCCACCGCCTTGATCATTGGAATAGCGAGCGTAATATCTTTTTGCTGATGCGGTGCTATTTCTGCATTAAAACTTTCTTCTTTTATTGTTTCGCCATTACGGATTAACTGCCATTTAAAATTATATTGATCAAGATTGGTAAAGTCGAAACTATTTTTAATGGTAATAACGCCGGTAGCAATATCCTTTGCAGAAAATTGAATATTCTGATACACTTTCTTTACTTCATACAAACCGGGATCAGGTGTACGATCTGAACTTACCAAACCATCAGCCACACCGTTCTCATCATTCTGTAAATAAAAGCCGCCTAAATCGCCGCCATAAGCCCAGAATGTTTTTCCATTGCTGTCTGTTGTTTTTAATCCCTGATCAACCCAATCCCAGATAAATCCTCCCTGCATATGTTTGCTGCTCATAATTACATCCCAGTATTCACGGAAGTTGCCATTACTGTTACCCATTGCATGTGAATACTCACACATAATATAAGGTCTTGTTTGAGTATTATCAGCTGCATAACGCTTCATAGAATTCATATCAGGATACATGGGACAAACGATATCTGTATTCCAATCCTGCCCTGCCTGCTCAAACTGAACGGGACGGCTTTTATCTCTCTGTTTCATCCACAAATAAGCATCATGAAAAACTTTACCATTGGCACACTCATTTCCCATTGACCAGATGATAACCGATGGATGATTTTTATCTCTTTCCACTAACCGTTCAATCCTGTCCATATGTGCTGCAGCCCATTGCGGTAAATAAGCCGGATGTTTTGTACTGTCGAACCATCCCTGTAAGGTAGCACCCATATGATGTGTTTCAATATTGGCTTCATCAACAAGGTACAACCCATACTCATCGCAGAGTTTATACCACAGCACATCGTTTGGATAATGCGATGTACGCACTGCATTTATATTGAACTGCTTCATCAGTTGAATATCCTTCAGCATCAGTTCCCTTGTTGGAACATGGCCGTTTATATCGTCATGCTCATGACGGTTTACACCTTTCACATAAACAGGTACACCATTTACATGCAGCTGTGCATTCTTTATTTCCACTTTACGAAACCCGATCTTTGATCCGGCATATATTTCGTCAGTTCCACTTTTTAATGTAATAACACAGCTATACAGGTTGGGTGTTTCTGCATTCCACTTTAGCGGATTAACAATCTTTCCTTCAACATGTATTTGCTGCATGCTGTCGCCACTTAGCAAAACTTGCTGTTGCCTGCTGAATATTTTCTTTCCTGTTTTATCCAGTATATCAATAGAAACTATTGCCTCTTTCTGTTTACTGTTTGTAAAATTCCGCAATGAAATATCCGCACTGAATAAACCGTTTTTATACTGTGCATCAAGGTCGCTTTTTAAAAAGAAATCCCAGATAGTTGCAGATGGAGTTGCGTATAGAAAAACATCACGCTCAATTCCGCTTAAGCGCCAGAAATCCTGGTCTTCAATATAACTGCCATCATGCCAGCGAAACACCTGCACTGCCAGCAAATTTTTTCCTCTTTGCAAATATTTAGTAATGTTAAACTCTGCCGGTGATTTAGCCACTTTCGACATGCCTACTTTTTCTCCATTCACATACACAAAAGCACAGCCTGTAATAGAACCAAAATGCAGTAATACTTCTTTACCGCTCCAGTTATCAGGAATGGTAAATTCTTTTCTGTAAGTGCCAACCGGATTATTGGGCCCTATGAATGGCGGAGTTTTTGGATGCGGATAAACAATGTTTGTATAGATGGGAATACCAAATCCTTTCAGTTCCCAGTTTGATGGCACAGCAATATCGTTCCACTTCGAAATATCCAGATCGGTGCGATAGAAATCGGTGATACGATCAGCATGTTTATCAACATATGTAAACTTCCAGCTGCCATTCAATGATTGATAATAAGGCGACCGGCTATAATCATCAGTCATAACATCCTGCTGGTTGCCAAATAGCATAAAAGCAGCATGTGGTTTTTCTTTATTCAATTCGTAGAGCTCCGGGTTTTCCCAATCGTTATTCTTTGACTGTGCCAGAACTAAAGCCGGCAACAGGATCAAAGCAAATACTAAAGTTTTCATAGCTGACTTATTCATCATGATAATAATTATTAATTCTCTCGTTGGTAAATCTCAGCCAAAGGTATTCTCTTATACCAGTTCTGTTTATTTATTAATTGCCTCTTTGTAACGTTTCATCGCTTCAACGAAATAATAATCTGCATACGTAAGCGGCACATCCACTTCTGTTTTTTGCGGAATATGCCCTACTCCATGCTGCAAAATAAAACCACCATTCGTTCCAGCTGCTGCCTTATAAACCGGAGATGAAAGGGATCGTAAAATAGTTTCAGCAACAGCTGCATATTCAGATGCTTCTGTTTCGCCCACATAGGTTTTCAATTCCAGTAGTGCCGAAGCAATAATAGGTGCTGCCGAAACATCACGCAGTGCATTGGGAATATCGGGAGCATTAAAATCCCAGTAAGGAATTTTATCAGCAGGAAGATTGGGGTGATTTAAAATAAACTGTGCAATTTTATTGGCCAGCTCCAGGTATTTTTTATCTTTTGTTTCACGGTACATAACAGTATAACCATACAATCCCCAGGCCTGTCCTCTTGCCCATGCTGATTCATCTGCAAACCCCTGTGCAGTTTTTTTCTGCAATACCGCACCTGTTTGGGAATTATAGTTAACGACATGATAAGAGCTGTTATCGGCCCTGAAATGATTCTTCATTGTTGTGTTACCATGTGTAACAGCAATTTTATAAAACGAAGAATCGCCTGTTGCTTTTGTTGCCCAAAACAACAGTTCCAGGTTCATCATATTATCAATGATTACTAAATATTCATTCTTTGCCCCGTCCCATGATTTAATACAGCCAACTGCCGGATTAAAACGGGTTACCAATGATTTTGCACTGCTGATGAGAATTTCTTTATACCCCGGTTTTGGATCGATCTGCAATGCATTGCCGAAACTGCAATACATCATAAAGCCGAGATCATGTGTACGTGTATTGAGTTTTTCTTTTTCCAGTACCTGCAGTATTCTGCTTGATTCATTGAGCAGGAACTTATCTTTTGTTTGCTCATACAAATACAATAATGTTCCCGGATAAAAACCACTGCACCACCAGCCTGAACTGCTGAATTCATACTTTCCTGTTAACGGGAAATATGTTTTTGGAAATTTATCAGCTGGTAAATTCTGCGCCAGTACTTTATACTGAGCAGCTCCCTCTTTAAAATTCTTTTCAATTACTTCCAACAGCCCTTTATCCTGTTTGAAGTTTATCTTTTTTTGAGCCCTGCATGCTTGAACTGTAAGAGCTAAACTAAGTAAAACAAAAATGCAAAAAGATTTGCTAGGCATAATATCCGTTTAAGTTTTAAACATTAAATTAATTTCCCGGTTTCCACTCTAACACCTGAATCATTTGCGGCATCATATCCGATTTGCCTTCTGCATCTGCCTGGTCTGTTTTCTGCACAAACAAATGCAATACACGTTTCTGTTTCCACAGCTCTGTATCATACGATGGTTCCCATGAACCTACAGCCGTATTCAGCAAATCTTTAACTATCCATTTGCCTTTATTAATATCTGAACTGATAGCTGCTGATATTTTCCCGGCACGTTCTTCATCTCTGAAAATGATTGCGGCTCTGCTTGTTTTACCTGATGGCCATACAATAATCTGCGGTCTTGAAATCGGTATGCGTTTCGTGCCGGCACCACTGAGACTGAAAGGCATTTTCCTAAAACCAAGATTCTGCACCTGCCATTGTTTCCCCTTTTTATAAATGAGATGATACTGCGGAATGCTTTCTCCTTTATTTCTCCAGTAACTTGCGATATACGGATTACCTGAAGCGTCAGCAAACATAGAAGTCTGATTGATCAATTCACTTTGCTGAGGAATATGTACTGCATATTCGGCTGTTGCAGCAGTAACAGGGAGCTGATATTTTTTACCGTCAGAATTCATCCATGTTTTACCTCCATCTGCTGAACGTGCATAACACATATCATGATTGCTGGCAACATCGGGCGACTCACGCCAAACCCATGAAAGATGTATCACTCCTTTTGCATCAACACAAGCCTGCCAGTAAGCATTTCTCTTTCCTTCACCATGTATCAAATTGCTGTGAAGCTGCTTCCATTTTTTTGTTTTGATACTGTATTGATTGATGACCATATTACCCTGTCCAGAACCTCCATCTCTGTAGAAGAACAGAAGATTACCATCGGGCAGTTTATAGAATTCAGGATAGCTTACTTTCTTTTCATTCATTCCCGTCATAGAAATTTTATCTGTCATCTCCAATGAACCGGGCTGTTTACTACTGCAGTAATTCAACGCATTATTATGATGATCCCATGAAAGATGGAGATAACCTGCACCATCAATCATAATGCTGATCATGTTATGTGCATCTGCTGCATTGCCTTTATAAACCGTTTGCTGAAGCAGCCAGTTTCCCGTGCCATGTTTTCTCTTCCCCACAACCACGTACCGCTGTTCATTATAAAATGCAATGAACTGTGTATCCTTCCACGTAACCAATGAATTTTTTCTGAAGACAACAGTATTTACTGAATTATGCGCCCATCCTGAATCAACATCAACAAGAATTGTTTTTTCAACCGACTGTGCATTTACAACCTGTACAACTAAAGAAACTATTGCTATCGTAAACCATTTCTTCATTACAATGAATCTATCTGTTTCAAACTGAACAATAAAAATACCGGGAAACCAGAAGGCTTCCCGGTTTTTTTGACCTCTAACGACTGCTACTGATTAGTATCCTGTATTTTGATCCAGGACAGCATCTTTATTTAAATTTATTTCATTTAGAGGTATTGGCATCAATAGATTTTTTGCTGAAATACCAATCACCGGATTAATTGTTTGTGTATTGAATCTTGTTACCCTGTCAACAAGCGTTCCTGTACGCATCAACGTCATTCTCCTGTTTTCTTCTGCCAGTAATTCTCTTGCTCTTTCATCGAGAATAAAATCGAGGGTAATCTGCGGCCCGGTTACAGGAGTTGCATTAGCTCTTGCCCTGATAATGTTAATGGTTACAGCTGCTTCAGTTAATTTATTCTGTTTAAACTGAGCTTCTGCTTTCAGCAGATAAGTTTCACCCAAACGCATCAGGATAAAATCTTTGTTCACCATGGCAAATCCAAAAACCTGATTGGGATCAAACTCGTACCATTTAGTAGTATGTGGTGCTATTTTGAAAACTGTATCAGCACCTGTATAAGGCACCTGCTGACCATAATTTGCCTGTCCCACTGTGTTGTAATAAAACTTTCTGCGCAGGTTGTAATGTGAGTTACGCATATCATTTGTTTCATACAAATCATAGGCAACCCAGTTGGTTAAGCGCATACGGGCAATTCCCCTTCCGCCTAATGAATCGCAAATGATCATACCTGTAATCTGGTAATAAGCTGCACCCCAGTTACGGCGTTGCTGCGGGTTATTGGTAATGCCGCCCGGTACAGTAGCGGGGTTTTCCTGTTCCATTACCCAGATAGCTTCTTTATTTCCCTGGTAGCGGCGCTGGTTTCCATACCAGAACATATCACTGAAATAATCGCCGTTAACTGATGCTTTAACGCCATAACGTGCAGTAGTAAGCGCATACTT
>JANOIQ010000167.1:0-8844 GCA_031407835.1 Chitinophagaceae bacterium | reverse complement strand
GAAGAAGTGTTTATTGTAAACCTGAAACTGGAACTGGAGCAACAGAAAGAGAAACGAATTATACATCAGCAACAATCACAGGCAATCAATGCATGAAACAAAACCTATAGAATGCCTCGTAGTGGAAGATGAACCTCCTGCAAGAGAAATCATCTGCCGCTATATAGAAGAAATGCCCACACTGAAACTTACGGGTGAATGTGCCAATGCATTACAGGCCTTTGCTTTATTACAACAGCAACCTGTTGATCTCATATTTCTGGATATCAGGATGCCTCAATTAAATGGCACTGATTTTTTGAAGACAATAAAAAATCCGCCGAAAGTAATTATCACAACAGCATATCCTGAATATGCACTGGAAGGTTATGAGCTGGATGTGGTGGATTACCTCATGAAACCAATTACGTTTGAACGTTTTCTGAAAGCGTTGAATAAAGCTTTCCCTGCCGGTTCTTCTAAAACAGAAACAACTGTAACTGCAGAAGAGAAAAAAACTGCTGCGTTTGTATATTTCAGGGTTGACAGAAAGATGGTGAAAGTTATTTTACAGGATATTCTGTATATCGAAAGCATGAAAGATTATATTAAGATCGTGACCAATAATGGAACATATATTACCAAACAGTCCATCAGTTCGGTTGAGGAAATGCTGCCAGAAAAAGATTTTCTGCGTGTTCACCGTTCTTACATTGTATCACTGTATCCAATCAAAACTTTTACTGCTGAGCTGATAGAAATCGGCAATACAGAAATACCTATCGGTAAAATGTACCGGAATACTGTACTGAAAGTTTTGCAGTAGTTGATCTTATTTCAACAGTTCGCTCAAAATTTTCTCTGTAAGAAGTAATCAATGATCTTATGAGCTTATCAGTAACGATCAGCATGAATCTTTTCTTTCGTTTAATGAAAAGAACGGTAACACCGGCTCATGAATGGTATTAACGTCTTCTTTGTAAACGCTGTTTACATGAGCAGGTCTCAACTGTATTATTCACTATTTAAACGAAAAACATGAAAAAGATTTTTACACTCCTCTTCGCTGCTGTAATTTTTACAACAGTAAATGCACAGAATGGTTCAAGGGATAATCAGAATGGATATGGCAAAGGCTCAACAGTTAACAATGGCCGTTATGACAGAGATGACAGAGACAATAACGGCAAGCGTTATAACGAACGGAAAAGAGATATGCAGATTGCCCGGATCAACCGGGAATTTGATTATAAAACTCAGAAAGTGCGCAGCAGTTTTTTTATGAACCGTTTTGAAAAACAGAGAGAGATCCGTTTCCTGGAAGACAAACGCCGCATGGAAATTAAAAGAGTTTACATGCAGTTCAACAGGGGACGTTATGATGATCGTGATTATGATTCAAACCGTCACCATTAAAAAATAACAACCATTTGTAAACCCGTCATATGACGGGGTTTTTTCTTGATACATGATTAACCCTGTTCAGCTAATCTGTCAAAATCAGATAAAAAAACTTAACAACCCATGATGATAACTATTAATGTCTTTTCTTTGTTGTAATTACTCGGTTTTATATTATGACAGCTATTTTATTGTTCTTTTTCCTGCATTGGTTCTTATCGTTGTTCTTTCATTCTTTTTTTTTACACCGTTATGCTTCTCACCAGATGTACACAGCCCGTAAAGGGTGGGAAAAAACATTTTACTTTTTAACCTGGTTTGTACAGGGGTCTTCCTTTTTAGTTCCCCGTGCGTATGCAGTGATGCACCGCATGCACCATGCTTACAGTGATACCGAGAAAGATCCGCATTCTCCTCATTTTTTTAAAGACATCTATCAGATGATGAAGCATACAGCTAAAATTTTCAGTGGATTTGTAACAGGAAAAAATATTCCTGATGCTGAATTTACCCGTGAGTATCTGCCTGTGTGGGATAAGCTGGACCGTTTTGGTCATAATAATATTACCCGTGGCTTATTTATCGTTGCTTATATCAGCTTCTATTTCTTTTTTGCCCCCAGCTTTTGGTGGTTTTTATTATTGCCTGTTCATTTTCTGATGGGGCCGATCCAAGGAGCCATCGTGAACTGGTTTGGTCATAAACTTGGGTACCGAAATTATAATATAAAAGATCATTCAAAGAATACCACACCATGGGGTGTTTTGCTGATGGGCGAATTGTTTCAGAACAATCACCACAAGGAAAAAGACAATGCCAACTTTG
Organism: Chitinophagaceae bacterium; assembly: GCA_031407835.1. Taxonomy (GTDB): domain Bacteria; phylum Bacteroidota; class Bacteroidia; order Chitinophagales; family Chitinophagaceae; genus Lacibacter. The sequence goes on along the minus strand of JANOIQ010000167.1, from coordinate 6,639 downwards.
CCCGTAAGTGGTACGAGTTTGATCTCACCTTTCTGATCATGCGTATACTCCATACGTTCCGCATTATTCAGCTAAAGCCTGTTCATCTTCCCGGTAAATCCCGGCAAACAAAAATGAACAAATAAAAAAATTTCCGGGCGATGTAACAAAATTCTCCTGTCTGCAACTGATAACAGAAATCAAAAGCAATGACCTCAGAGAAAATTGAAAAAAAGACTCAGGTAAAAGTCATTTCCCCTGCATTTAACAAATGGGTTTACGGAGCATTTGTTCTGTTGGCTGTTTATTATTTATTTCATTCTGATTACATGACGGCCGCATCTAATTTCGGTATTGCACTTGTATTTGACCCCTTCAATCCATCTGTTAAATGGAATGACAGGAAACTGTATCAAAAGGTTTGGTTATTTGTTCATGTGGCCCTTGTGCTCACTCTTTTTTTGTTTGGAATTTTCGTCGAAAAGCAGCCTGTTTGATAAACGGTTAGCCATTCATACATAATTGTGTTTTTTGTGCCCCGCTGTTTTCTATTTTGTTTCCGTGCAGCACATTGAATTTTTTCACCAGGATCATTTTGAAAAAAACTATCACCGGCATTACCCGCCGGGCAGGCTTTCCTTGTTCATTGATTTTTTCTGGCAAACCGATTTTGCTCATCTCTGGAAAAAACATCCGCAGGGTTTCAGTGATGTCTTGTTTCCCAATATTGGCTATACTTACCTGGTAAACCTCGGCACCCCGTATGTAATGCAGGTGGAGGAAAATAAAACCGAAATGAAAGGCGATGGTTTTTTACCCCGGTTGAATCATATTGAATGTTATCATCAATCCGGTAATTGTTTATTCGGCATTAAGTTCAAGGTGAGCCCTGTTATTTTTGAAAAGAAAGTCAATTTTTCCGAATACAGCGGAACCGTTTTCCCATTAAGTTATTTGCTGGAGCAATCCGTTATCTGTAATATTAAAACCGCAGCTTCTTTTGAAAAAAGAGTAACTCTTCTCTGCAAGCATTATGAGCAGATACTCGAACAGTACAAAGATTCGTTGCAACCAATCCGGATTGTTACGTCAATTCTTGCCGATTGTGTGAAGCAGAATAAATTTGATTTTTCGGTGGAAGATCTCGCAGACAGGTACATGATTTCAACAAGAACTTTACAACGGTATTTTGAAACGTCAACAGGTATCAGCAGTAAAAAAGCATTACAGGTTTTGCGGATCCGGAAAGCCGTCAGTCATATTATTACTGCTCCTGAAACATTTCACTATGGAATATATGGTTATTACGACTTCAGTCATTTCTATAAGCATTTGAAAAAGTTTTTTCAAAAAGACACTCTTCTTCACTTGCAGCCACATCTGCAGCTGCTGCAAACTTTACACAAAAGAGAGGGCCGATAAGAATACCAGCCCGATTAATCAACATGAGAAAACTTGTCGACAAGTTCAGAGTCAGTTAAACTCTATTGCGCTCTCTGTCTTTCTTCTTCTGAACCCAAAGCTCTTCTTCTTGCCTGCTGCACTTTATTATTTCCAAAGCGATATGTGAAGCTGAGGTTTGCTACTCTTGTTTCACGGTATGCTCTCCAGTATTCTATATAATTATTGTAGGTGATTGTTGCTCTCGGCAGATTGGTCCAGAAAATATCGGTGATATTAAATCTTACTTGTCCCTTTCCTTTCCACAATGTTTTTTGCACTCCGGCTCCAATACCCCATTGCGGCCTTGTAACCATAAATCCATATTGCCCGCCAGAGTTATAATTAGCATTCATTTCTGCAGTCCATCCCTTTTTTAATGTAATGGTTTGATTGGTGCTTAAGGAGGCAACCACCTTTCCATTGTTCAATGTAGTACCTGCAAGGTTACCGTTGAAATGGTTGTAAAAAATATTGGCGTTGTTCATCATGTTCCACCATTTGTTAACACGTACGGGTGCAGCAACGGTCAATCCAACATAATCGGAAGAAGAAAGATTCACCGGAATCTGAACTGTTACATTATCGTCAGATGGAATAGTTGGGAACACATCTTTAAACCTTGTGATCACAATGTTCTGGTTGTTTTTTGTATGGCTGTACCCCAACGTAAAGTTGATATTCTTTACTGTGTAATTCAATTCATAACTCCAGGTAAATTGTGGCAGCAGTGATGGATTGCCTGTTGAATAGGTGGTTACATCAATTAAAAATAAGAATGGATTAAGTTGTGAATAGTTGGGCCTGTCAATTCTTCTGCTCACAGAAATGCCAATTGTGTGATCTTCTTTTACCTTATAATTGAAGAATGCACTTGGGAAAAGTTGGGTGTAAGAAGAATCCCAGCTAATATTTCCTTTTACCTGTTTTGTTTTTACATTGGTATTTTCTGCACGGAGTCCGATTTGAAAATCAATTTTTTTATACTCTTTTTTATAGTTGAGATAAGCGGCATTTAAATTTTCATCATAATAAAAATGATTGGTCTTGTTCACATCATCTTCAGGAGTTCCGCTGCTCATATTATAAAAACGGGCATCGTTATCTGTTTTTACAAAACTTGTTTTAAAGCCTGCTTCCAGCCTTGCTTTGTTTTTCATTGGATTCACATAGTCTGCTTTTACAGTTGCCAGTTTTAAATTTCCTTTCTGGTAAGAATCAAGATTATAATCCGGTTGCAGCGGCGCACCGTTCAGTTGATAATACTGTGTATTGACAGATGAAAAATTGTTGGAACCAAAATATCCCAGATCAATATCAGCTGTCAGTTCCTTACCTGTACTGTCGAACGTGTGTTTAAGATTAAAGTTGGCAACAATATTTTCATTTTTATGCCTGTTTTTTGTTTGAGTATTGAACGTAAAGATTGGTTGTTTAGACTGATCGATAACAACTGAACTGTTGTTATTAAAAGGCCGAACAGAATTGATATTGCTGTTCACAACAAACCCAATAATTGTTTTCTTTGAAGGGAAAAAATCTGCACCCAACCTGAAAGTATTCAGCTCAAGCGGAATTTTTGTATAGTTATCTTTTTCATCCTTTCCTGTGAATTGGCCATTGCTGAAAAAATTACGGTCGAGCAGCAAATGGTTCAGATTCATACGATAGGCATAATTATAACCGCCGAACAAATTCATTGTTTTATTTCTGTGGTTGAAATTAATTCCCGCATTGGCTTTGGGATAAACTCCCTGTCCGTATCCTGCTGTAACAGATCCGTTGGTACCGTAACGCTGATCTTTTTTCATGCGGATATCAATGATACCTGCATTACCTGCGGCGTCATATTTTGAAGATGGGTTAGTGATGAGATCAATTCGTTCAATAGCATTGGAAGGAAGGCTGCGCAAATAATTCACCAGATCAGCTCCGCTCATGGGGCTGGGTTTTCCATCAATCATGATAATAACTCCTGCTCTTCCCCGCATGCTGATATTATCATTTGCATCAATTAAAATTCCTGGCGACCGTTCCAGTACATCAAAGGCGGAGCTGCCTGCATTTACAACACTGTTATCAACGTTCACCACAATACGATCGGATAACCGCTGAATAAACGGTTTACGCCCTGTTACTTCAACTCCCTTCAACTGGGTAATGGAAGGTTGCAATACTATATCTGCAACTGTTAGCGAAGAATGTTCTGCAGATAAAATAACTGTTGATGAAAAAAAAATTTTATGATTCACCAAACTTGTTTTGATAAAATAAGATCCATAAGGAATGTTTTCAAACTCTGCAACGCCTGCTTTGTCGGAAAGAGCGGTCTTAACCAGGGATGAATCTTTGCTTCGTAAAAGTTCCGCTGTTGCGTTTTCAATTGGCTGCTGCTGTTGGTTCAACACCTTTATTGAAATTTTTCCACGCTGTCCGTTTTGTGCAAAAGAGAATGCAGTACAAACTAAAACGATGATAAGGTTTAATAGTCGTTGTTTCATTACGGAATTCGTTTCAACAAATATTGCTGAAAAACGAATTAAGTCGTAGTAATTAATGACAGAACGTAAAATGAAAAAGATAAATGGAGTTAACGATTGTTAACAGCTGTCAGATTTTTACAGCAAACATGAAAATTAAAACAGTAAATAATTTTTATCGCCCCATAAATACCATGAGTATTTGCACATCACTTGGGTTAACACCGGAGATTCGTGAAGCCTGTCCAAGAGTTCTTGGTTTAATCTTTTTGAATTTTTGTAATGCTTCGTTACTTAAAGAAGATATTTTATTATAATCAAAAGATGAAGGTATTTCTAAATCTTCCAGCTGACTCATGCGCTGCACCAGTTCTTTTTCTTTTTCAATATACACATCATACTTAATCTGTATTTCTGCCTGTTCAAGAATTTCCTGGCTGTTCGTTCCCGTTAGTTGCTGTAAAGTAGGAGAAGCCTCAATCATTTCTTTCAACGGAATTCCGGGGCGCAATAAAATCTGAATTCCCTTTTGTTTTTGTGTAAGTGGTGCACTGTTATTGTTGATTAGAAATTGATTGATTTCATCAGGAGTAAGTGACACTTCAGAAAGCGTTTGTTTTATTTTTTCTACAGCGCCTAATTTGCTCTTTGTTTTTTCCATACGTTCCTGCGATGCCAGCCCCATCTTATAACTCTTCTCTGTAAGACGAAGATCAGCATTGTCCTGACGTAACAGTGTTCTGTATTCTGCCCGGCTGGTAAACATGCGGTATGGCTCATCTGTTCCTTTGCTGATCAAATCATCGATCAACACACCAATATAAGCATCGCTTCTTTTTAAAATAAACGGATCCTGTTCAGCTCCTTTTAGATGTGCATTGATTCCGGCCATCAATCCCTGACAGGCTGCTTCTTCATAACCTGTTGTGCCGTTGATCTGTCCGGCAAAAAATAAGTTCTGAATTTGTTTTGTCTCTAATGAGTATGTCAACTGAGTTGGTGGGAAGAAATCATATTCAATTGCATACCCAGGACGAAACATTCTTGCTTTTTCAAAACCCGGCACAATACGAAGAGCTTCGTATTGAACTTGCTCTGGCAGCGATGTTGAAAATCCGTTTACATAAATCTCAACCGTGTTCCATCCTTCCGGCTCAACAAAAAGCTGATGGCGATCTCTATCTGCAAAACGATTGATTTTGTCTTCAATACTTGGGCAGTATCTTGGGCCAGTTCCCTGAATTCGCCCTTGATACATTGGGCTACGATCAAAGCCAGTTTTCAACACATTATGAACGTCTGTATTCGTGTATGTTATAAAACAGCTTTTTTGTTCCTCAGGCTTAATTTTGGGAACATCAAGGTAGGAGAACCCTGTTATCTCAGCATCGCCTTTTTGTTCTTCCATTTTGCTGTAATCAAGGCTTCTTCCATCAATTCGGGGTGGTGTTCCTGTTTTCAAACGATCACTTTCAAAACCAAGCTCAACCAACTGCTCTGTTATTCCTGTTGATGCTTTCTCCGAAATCCGTCCACCGCCAAGCTGTTTTTCTCCAATATGAATCACACCGTTTAAGAAAGTGCCGCTTGTTACTACAACTGCTTTTGATTTGATTTCATGCCCCAATCCTGTAACTACGCCATAGCATCTTCCATCCTTTACCAGCAAGCGGCCAACCATATCCTGGTAAAAATCAACATTGGGGGTCTGTTCAAGCATTTCCCTCCAGGTGGTTGCAAAAAGCATTCGGTCATTCTGGGTTCTTGGGCTCCACATCGCAGGTCCTTTTGATCGGTTCAACATGCGGAATTGAATCATACTCTTGTCGCTAACTATTCCACTATATCCTCCCAATGCATCAATCTCCCTCACAATCTGGCCCTTGGCAATTCCTCCCATAGCAGGGTTACAACTCATTTGGGCAATAGTTTGCATGTTCATTGTTATCAGCAAAACTTTACTCCCCATATTGGCAGCCGAAGCTGCTGCCTCACAACCGGCATGACCGGCACCAACCACTATTACATCGTATTCTGGAAACATAAGATCGTAAAGGTATTTTGTTATGATCGCTTACTACTTAAACTTTTTTAGAAACAAGATCTCCTTTTTCACCTGTTCAATATCACGACCACTGTTTAATAATTCAAATTCAAATGCTGAATAGTTCTCAATCATATCCAGATACTCCCTGCTTTCAAGAATAAAGGCCTGTTGAGACTTTGTACTTACAAATTCAGACAGCTCAATTTGATCAATTTTTTCAAGAAGCTTTAAGCATATAGGGTAGTTTGTATTTTCATATAACTCTTTGAAATAGCTTTTTGCAGCTAATATATCTATTCTGTTTCCTCTGTCTTTATTTCGTTGAATTTGCTCTACACGAATATTTGTAAAATTCCAGCACTTTTTTAATTCATCTTCAAAGGAAAAATCAAAATAAGTAACCGGTATAATGTGATCGAACTGCCATGTCGTGCCAAAATTCTCCCACCCTGTTCCTTCATTAAATTGAAATTCAAACCATTTACGCATATTTTCTATATCCAGTCCAAAAAAAGGAGCATAGGCCACACAGGGATTTTTCTCAAGAACATATCTCCTCAAAGCAATTTGCCATTTTCGCTTTTCTCTGAATTTTATCAGCTCTGGAGTTATTTCTGTTTGAGCTGACCATCTTTTACGAGCCATAAATGATTGAATATATAACAAAGGTAGGTGTTCCACGGGACACTGTTT
>JANOIQ010000164.1:0-11732 GCA_031407835.1 Chitinophagaceae bacterium | reverse complement strand
TTTCGCTGCTGCACCAAAATGGGCAGTGGATGCTGTGCCTGGTTTCAGAGGCCATATCTGGGCACCTGATATCAGTTTTCATAATGGAAAGTATTATCTCTACTATGCCGTATCTGCATTTGGAAAAAATACATCCTGTATTGGGGTGGCAGTAAACAAAACATTAGATGCATCTTCATCTGATTATAAATGGGCCGATCTGGGCAAGGTTATTCAATCAGTTCCCGACAGGGATATGTGGAATGCAATCGATGCAAATCTTACCATTGATGAAAATAATATTCCCTGGTTAAGCTTTGGATCTTTCTGGAATGGAATTAAATTGGTAAAGCTGAATAATGATCTTATATCTATTGCTCAACCCGAAGAATGGTATACCATTGCAGCCCGACCAAGAACTTTTGGCATAGCCGATACATCTGCAGGCAATGCCGCTATCGAAGCTCCATTCATTTTTAAAAAAGGCGAATACTACTACCTGTTTGTTTCCCGGGATTATTGCTGTCGTGCAGAAAAAAGTGATTACAAAGTTGTAGTGGGAAGAAGTAAACAGGTTACTGGTACTTATCTTGACAAAAAATCAGTACCTATGATTTCCGATGGCGGATCGTTGTTACTGCAGGGCGATTCAAAAGAATGGTTTGGGGCCGGACATAACGCTGTTTATAACTTTGAAGGAAAAGATTATATTATCTATCATGGATATGATGCGTTGGATAGAGGACGATCAAAGTTGATGATCAATGAACTTGAATGGGATAAAGACGGCTGGCCAATTTTAAAAAAATAAAACGATTATATGAATCATTTCAAAAATTTATTGCTGATGACAACAATTACAACGGCACTCACTTCATGTGAGAACGCTGAAAAGAAAAACGAAGAGCCTACTAATAAAAAAGTAACCAAAGTTGCATGGGGTGAAGCTGATGGTAAAGAAGTTTCATTATACACGTTAACGAATAAAAATGCTGTTGAAGTAAAGATTACCAACTATGGAGGCACTGTTACTTCATGGATAACACCCGATAAGAATGGTAAGAAAAGCAATATTGTTCTGGGATTCGATAGTTTGAGCGGGTACCTGGCCAAACCTCCTTTCTTTGGAGCAATCATTGGACGTTATGGTAACCGTATTGCGAAAGGAACATTTAAAATTGATACAGCTACTTATAAATTAGCAACCAACAATGGCGAAAACCATTTACATGGTGGTAATAAAGGATACGACAAAGTAGTTTGGGATGCAACAGCTGCTGACAGTACTGCTTCCTTAACATTAACCTATCTGAGTAAAGATGGTGAAGAAGGTTATCCCGGTAATTTAAAAATCACCGTTGTTTACACATTAACAGATGATAATGAACTGCTGATTGATTACTCAGCTGAAACAGATAAAACAACGGTTGTAAATTTAACCAACCACAGCTATTTTAATTTAACAGGTGATGTTAGCAATACAATTCTTGATCATCAGTTACAGGTAAATGCTGATAAATATACTCCTGTTGATGCAGGATTGATTCCAACGGGTGAACTGAAAGATGTAAAAGGAAGTCAGTTTGATTTTTTACAGCCGCATAAAATCGGCGAACGTATTGCAGCAGTTGACGGCGGTTACGATCACAACTTTGTATTAACACGAAAAGGAAGCGACCTGGAATTGGTTGCCACTTTATCAGATTCAGTAAGTGGAAGAAAATTAGAGGTATTTACAACTGAGCCGGGCTTACAGTTTTATTCTGGTAACTTTTTGGATGGTACATTCAAATCAACCGATGGAAAAGCAATTCTCATTCATACAGCACTTTGTTTAGAAACACAGCACTTCCCTGATTCACCTAACAGACCAGCTTTCCCAACAACCCTTTTAAAACCGGGAGAGAAGTATCATACAGTTACAAAGTATAAAGTATCTGTAAATTAATGTGATTATCAGTTGAACGAAAAAAATATAAAATGGAATTACAGGAATTAAAAATTACAGCATCACAAATACGCCGTGATATCGTTCGTATGGTGCATGCCTGCCAGTCAGGACATCCGGGTGGCTCATTAGGTTGTGCAGATATAGTTACTGCACTTTATTTTGATGTAATGAAGATCAATGAAGCAAAAGGCAGCGACGGCTTCTTACAATTTTCACGTGCAGGTGCAGGCGAGGATCTTTTCTTTTTATCGAACGGACATATTTCTCCTTTGTTCTACTCTGTGCTTTCAAGACGTGGCTATTTTCCTATTGGAGAAATGGCAACTTTCCGTAAAATTAATTCACGTTTGCAGGGGCATCCTGCAACACATGAACATCTTCCCGGTATCCGTGTGGCATCCGGTTCATTGGGACAGGGGCTTTCTGTTGCAGCTGGTGCTGCCTATGCAAAGAAATTGAAGAAAGATGACAGTACTGTTTTTGTGTTGATGGGTGATGGAGAGCAACAGGAAGGACAGATTTGGGAAGCAGCACAATTTGCACCCCATTATAAACTGGATAATCTGATTGCTATCGTTGACTGGAACAAACAGCAGATTGACGGACCAACAGACAAAATAATGAACAACCGTGACATCAAAGCCAAGTATGAAGCATTTGGCTGGGCCACAGTTGATTTAGCTGATGGAAACGATTTGCAACAGGTGCTTGATGCAATTGCAAAAGCAAAACAATTAAGAGGACAGGAAAAACCAATTGTGATTCTGATGAAATCAGAAATGGGTGCCGGTGTTGATTTTATGATGCACACACATAAGTGGCATGGTACAGCACCAAATGATGAACAGCTTGCAAAAGCACTGGAACAACTGCCTAAAACATTGGGCGATTATTAAAACTTGAAGAACAAAAATCAGAATGAAAAAATTCACATTCACTGAAAAGAAAGATACCCGTTCCGGTTTTGGCGCCGGTATGGCAGAGTTGGGAAAATCAAATCCTAATGTGGTAGCACTCTGTGCTGATTTAGTAGCCTCTTTAAAATTAGATGCATTTATAAAAGACAACCCCGAAAGGTTTATACAATGCGGAATTGCCGAAGCAAACATGATTGGGGTAGCTGCAGGTTTAGCTATCTCCGGTTATATTCCTTATGCGACAACTTTTGCCAACTTTGGATCGGGAAGAGTTTATGATCAGATAAGACAAAGTGTTGCTTATTCAGGTACCAATGTAAAAATTGCTGTTTCACATGCAGGAGTAACATTGGGTGAAGATGGAGCAACTCACCAAATACTCGAGGATTTGGCCATGATGCGTGCAATGCCTGAAATGACAGTGATCAATCCCTGCGATTACAATCAAACAAAAGCAGCAACGATTGCAGTTGCAGATTTTAAAGGACCTGTTTATTTACGTTTCGGTCGTCCTGTTGTTCCTGTGTTTACCGATGCAGATCAGAAATTTGAAATTGGTAAAGCATGGATGGTGAACGAAGGAAAAGATGTGAGCATTATTGCAACAGGTCACCTGGTATGGGAAGCAATTCTTGCTGGTGAAATATTGGAGAAAGAAGGAATCGATGCAGAGATCATCAACATACATACAATCAAACCACTTGATGAAGAAGCAATTCTGAAATCAGCAGCAAAAACAAAATGTGTTGTTACTGCAGAAGAACATCAGTTGAATGGTGGATTGGGTGATGCAGTTTGTCAGCTGTTGAGCCGCAACACACCAACACCGGTTGAAATGATTGGTGTAAATAATTCTTTTGGTGAAAGCGGAACACCTGCTCAGCTGATGGAGAAATATGGTTTGAATGCAGCAAGTATTGTTGAGAAGGTGAAGAAAGTAATGAGCAGAAAATAATTTAATAAGACCCGTCATGGCGAGGAACGAAGCTATCTGTTATAAAAGGATGATATCGTTCAGATTGCTTCGCTAATCTTCGCAAGGCTCGCAATGACGTGTAAAAAATAGTATATGAGTAACGAAGCATCTTATGTGATTGGAGTTGATTACGGATCAGATTCTGTAAGAACAATCATCGTTAATGCAGCCAACGGAAATGAACTGGCTTCTGCCGTGTTTTATTATCCCAGATGGAAGGAGCAGTTGTATTGCAACATGAACGAAAATCAGTTCCGTCAGCACCCATTGGATTATGTAGAGGGATTGGAAGCAACCATTAAAGAATGTGTGGCAAAAGTTGGAATTGAAGTAGCGTCAAAAATAAAAGCATTGTCGGTTGATACAACAGGTTCAACACCTGTTGCTGTAGATAAAACAGGTACTCCTTTAGCATTAACAGCAGGATTTGAAAATAATCCCAACGCAATGTTTGTGTTGTGGAAAGATCATACAGGAGTTGGTGAAGCTGCAGAGATTAATACACACGCAGAAAAATTTGATACAAATTATTTACAATTCGTCGGCGGAATTTATTCATCAGAATGGTTCTGGGCGAAATTGTTACATGTATTGCGTGCAGATGAAAAAGTAAGAAACCATATTTATTCATTTGTTGAACATTGCGATTGGATTCCATTCTTATTATCTGGCGGAACTGATGTGCATGCCATGAAACGTGGCGTATGTTCTGCAGGTCATAAAATATTATGGGCAAAAGAATGGGGTGGACTTCCTCCCAATGAATTCTTTGCATCATTAGATTCATTGCTGGATGGGTTTACAGATCATTTATTCAAAGACACGTATACATCTGATCAATCAGTTGGTACCATCACTAAAGAATGGGCCAGCCGTTTAGGTTTACCAGAAACAACATTGATTGGTGTTGGTGCATACGATGCACACATGGGTGCAGTAGGTGGACAGATTGAACCATATTATCTCAGTAAAGTAATGGGAACTTCTACCTGTGATATGATGGTGGCTCCTGTGAAAGATGTAGAAGGAAAACTGATCAAAGGAATTTGCGGACAGGTTCCCGGTTCTGTTATTCCAGGAATGATTGGATTGGAAGCTGGTCAATCTGCTTTTGGTGATGCCTATGCTTGGTACAAACGTTTACTCACATGGCCGTTGCAAAAGGTATTAGCAACATCAACACTTATTGATGAAGCAACAAAAAACAAACTGATCAAAGAAACAGAAGATGCCATCATTCCAATTTTAAGTAAGCAAGCTGAACTGTTAGAAATAGATGAGCATAGTGAACTGGCAGTTGATTGGTTTAACGGAAGAAGAACGCCTGATGCCAATCAATTACTGACAGCTTCTATTACCGGACTGAATTTGGGAAGCGATGCTGTGCGGATGTTCAGGGCAGTTGTTGAATCAACCTGTTTTGGTGCAAAAGCAATTGTTGAACGTTTTGTTGAGCAGGGTATCCCGGTGAAAGGTTTGATTGGATTGGGTGGTGTGGCAAAAAAATCACCCTTCATTATGCAGATGATGGCGGATGTGATGAACATGCCAATCAAAATTCATAAATCAGAACAAACCTGTGCATTGGGTGCAGCTATGTTTGCTGCAACCGTTAGTGGGGTGTATAATAAAGTGGAAGATGCCATGAAAGCAATGGGCCAGGGCTTTGATGCAGAATATCATCCTAATCCTAAACTGGTTTCTGTTTATCAGAAACGTTTCGAAAAATATAAAGAGGTTGGAGCTTTCATGGAAGAACAAACAAAAGAAAAATCAGAAGCATTCGTCTGATGAATAAATAATAATGAATTGCCACAAAGACACGAAGTCACAAAGGTAGAAAAAGAGGCACACCCGTCTGACGCCTTCGTCTGACGGATATACAAGTGCAACTATCTTCTTTGTATTACTTAACACTTTCGGGACTTCGTGGCCAAACAAAAATTTATGAGCAAGTATAATCACATACAGGAAGAAGCATACGAAACAAACATGGAGTTGCCCAAGCTGGGGCTCGTATTATTTACATTCGGGAATGTAAGTGCAGTTGACAGAAATGTCGGCGTATTTGCTATTAAACCAAGCGGTGTTCCTTACGAAGATTTATCACCTGATAAAATGGTGATCGTTGATTTTGATGGTAATACTGTTGAAGGTTCACTTCGTCCATCGTCTGATACAAAGACACATGCTGTGTTATACAAACATTGGGAAAAGATCGGTGGCATTGTTCATACGCATTCAACTTATGCAACCGCATGGGCACAATCGCAACGGGATATTCCCATCTTTGGTACTACACATGCAGATTATAATACCGTTGATATTCCCTGTGCAGCACCAATGAGCGATGAAATGATCAAAGGAAATTATGAACATGAAACCGGTTTCCAGATCATCAATTGTTTTAAAGAAAAAGGATTGAGTTATGAAGAAGTGGAAATGATTTTGGTTGGTAATCATGCACCATTCACCTGGGGTAAGAATGCACATAAAGCGGTTCATAACAGTGCCGTGCTGGAATTTATTGCACAAACAGCATTGCTCACTGAACAGATCAATCCATCTGCACCAAAACTGAAAGATTCTATCCGGCAAAAACATTACGAACGGAAACATGGGCCTGATAGTTATTACGGGCAATAAACAGAAGATGAAAAAATTAATCATATCAATTGCATTGCTGTATTGTTTCGGATTATCCGCACAACAAAAGGATTATCCATACACTGCTGTTCCGTTTACCAATGTTCATCTTTCTGATAATTTCTGGTTGCCACGTATCAAAATAAATCATAACGTTACTATCCCGGCTTCTTTTGAACGTTGTGAACGTACTGGAAGAGTGAAAAATTTTGAAATGGCTGCGGCACAAAGTGGAAAATTCTGTACAATTTATCCGTTTGATGATACGGATATATACAAAACAATTGAGGGAGCATCTTTCTCACTCAGTTTATTTCCCGATAAAAAATTAGAAGTCTATATTGATTCATTGATTGAAAAAGTTGCAAAGGCACAGGAGCCGGATGGTTATTTATATACTGCAAGAACGATCGACCCATTGCATCCACATGCATGGGCAGGTACAAAGCGTTGGGAAAAAGAGAGAGAACTGAGCCACGAACTCTATAACTCAGGACATTTATATGAAGCAGCAGCTGCACATTTTGCATCAACAGGAAAAAGAAACCTGCTGAACATTGCATTAAAGAATGCTGATTTGGTTTGTTCTGTTTTTGGAAAAGACAAACTGCATGTGGCACCCGGTCACCAGGTAGTTGAAATGGGTTTGGTAAAGCTATTTCGCATTACAGGGAAACAAGAATACTTATCAACTGCAAAATATTTTATTGAAGAACGTGGTCATTACAGTGCTTACGATGCTAAAAGTAAAGATCCGTGGAAGAATGGAGCTTACTGGCAGGATCATATTCCTGTAGTTGATCAACGGGAAGCAATTGGTCATGCGGTTCGTGCAGGTTATCTGTATGCAGCCGTTGCTGATATAGCAGCCTTAACAGGCGATGAACAAATGCTGAAGGCTATTGACAGCATCTGGGCAAATATGGTGACGAAGAAAATTTATGTGCAGGGTGGGGCAGGAGCAGTTGGTTCGGGTGAACGGTATGGGGATAATTATGAATTACCTAATGCAACAGCCTATAATGAAACCTGTGCAGCTATTGCCAATGTGTATTGGAACCAGCGCATGTTTCAGCTGCATGGCGATTCGAAATACATTGATATACTCGAAAAGATTTTATATAATGGTTTAATCTCAGGTGTTGGATTGGATGGGAAGTCATTCTTTTACACGAATGCCATGCAGATAAAACAAAACACTTCGCACAAAGACATGGAAGGCGAGCGTTCAGGTTGGTTTGATTGCTCATGCTGCCCTACTAACGTTACAAGATTACTGCCTTCTGTTCCCGGCTATATGTATGCACAGAAAGGGAAAGATGTGTTTGTGAATCTGTTCATCAACAGTAATTCATCGTTGATGATAGATGGTAAAGCAGTTGATCTTGTGCAGCAGAATAATTATCCATGGAATGGCGATTTAAAATTTATTGTATCACCCAAAAAAGGCGCATTGTCTTTTACCTTGAAAGTGCGCATTCCGGGATGGGCAATGAATCAGGCAATTCCTTCTGATCTGTATTCATTTCAATCTTCGTCCGCATTAAAAGTGGAGATTACTGTTAATGGTGAAACTGTACCATATGAAATAATCAATGGTTATGCTGTTCTGAACAGAAGTTGGAAAAAGAATGATATAGCAGAAGTAAAGTTGCCCATGGAAGTTCGGCGGGTAACTGCCAATGAAAAACTAAAAGAAGATATTGGTAAAGTGGCTTTGCAGCGAGGTCCTTTAATGTATTGTGCAGAATGGCCCGATAACAATGGCCGTACTTCCAATATCGTATTGCCTGCATCAACTGTATTTACAACAGAATATCAACCTGCTTTATTAAATGGGTTGATGGTATTGAAAGCTGACGTAAATGCATTGATCACAACAGATGAAAAAGTGACTACAGTGAAACAGCCTTTTGTTGCCATTCCCTATTATGCATGGGCCAACAGAGGTAAGGGAGAAATGATGCTGTGGTTTCCTGAAAAGATTAAAGATGTAGACATCATCACAAAGTAAAAATGCAAACAATCAATTAGAACACTAATATCTATTTAAAATGAAATCGTTAAAAGAACTCGAAGTATGGTTTGTCACCGGCAGCCAGGATTTGTATGGGGAGGAAACATTGAAGCAGGTGGCTGTTCATTCGCAACAAATTGCAGCATCTTTGAACAGTGCTGAAGTTATACCTGTATCAGTTGTATTTAAACCAACTGTAAAATCACCCGAAGAAATTTATGCAGTTTGTGCTGAAGCCAACGCATCAGCAAAATGTATTGGCATCATTACATGGATGCATACATTTTCTCCGGCAAAAATGTGGATCAGGGGATTAAGCATTCTCAATAAACCATTACTTCATCTGCATACCCAATTCAACCGTGATATTCCCTGGGGTGAAATTGATATGGATTTTATGAATCTTAACCAGAGTGCTCATGGCGACCGGGAGTTCGGACATATCATGAGCCGTATGCGTTTGAAACGAAAAGTAGTTGTGGGTCACTGGCAGGATCCTGTTGTACTTGAACATATCAATGCATGGGCAAGAACAGCTGCAGGGTGGAACGATTGGCAGGGCGCAAGATTTGTCCGTTTCGGTGATAACATGCGCTATGTAGCAGTAACGGATGGTGATAAAGTAGAAGCCGAACGAGTATTTGGTTTCAGCGTTAACACACATGGTATTGGTGATCTTGTAAAAGTGATCAATGAAGTAAGTGATGCAGATACTGACAAACTCACACAGGAGTATTTTGACACATACAATGTAGTTTCAAATTTAAAGAAAGAAGGTAAACAATATCAATCGCTCCGTGATGCGGCAAAAATTGAAATAGGTCTGCAGTATTTTTTAGAGCAGGGAAATTTTAAAGGCTTCAGTGATACGTTTGAAGATTTGCATGGCATGAAACAATTGCCCGGCATTGCTGCACAGCGTTTAATGGCGAAGGGTTATGGCTTTGCAGGTGAAGGCGACTGGAAAACTTCTGCACTGGTACGGGCCATGAAAGTAATGGGTACAGGTTTGAATGGCGGTAACAGTTTCATGGAAGATTATACTTATCATTTCGATCCTGCCAATCCGTTGGTGCTGGGTTCACATATGCTGGAGATTTGTCCAAGTATTGCTGATGGGAAACCAAACTGTGAAATTCATCCGCTGGGAATTGGCGGTAAAGAAGATCCTGTGCGCTTGGTATTTAATTCAGCTGCAGGTCCGGCTTTGAATGCATCTGTTGTTGATCTGGGCAACCGCTTCCGTTTACTGGTAAATGAAGTGGAAGCAGTGGCGCCAATTGCTGACTTGCCTAAACTTCCTGTTGCAAGAGTATTGTGGAAACCATATCCCAATATGAATGATGGTTGTGCTGCATGGATTCTGGCGGGTGGTGCACACCATACCTGTTACAGTCAGAATCTTTCCTCTGAACATATGGAAGATTTTGCGGAGATGGCGGGGATTGAATATGTACGAATTGGTAAAACAACCGATCTGTATCAATTCAAAAATGAACTTCGATGGAGTGAAGTGTATTACAGGTAATTAATTTTATCTCTGAACAATTATTGCTTTATATTTAAAAAATAACTACAACTTTCAAAATTTCTGTACATGGATAAAAACCTTGCTTTTGCCGACTACATGGTATTCATTGTCTACTTTATTATTGTAGCCGGTTACGGATATACGATTTATCGTAAACGAAAGAAAAATGAACATGATGCCAAAGCTTATTTCCTGGCAGAGGGAACACTTACCTGGTGGGCTATCGGCGCCTCATTAATTGCTTCTAATATTTCTGCTGAGCAGTTTATCGGCATGAGTGGTGAAGGATTCTTTTTAGGTATTGCTGTTGCAGCCTATGAGTGGATAGCTGCCATTGCATTGATCATTATTGCTGTTTGGTTCATTCCTGTTTACCTGAAAAACAAAATTTATACCATGCCTCAGTTTTTGAAAACGAGGTATAATGAATCAACGGCGTTGATCATGGCGGTGTTTTGGTTGTTCCTTTATGTGTTTGTAAATCTTACTTCTATTTTATATCTCGGAGCTGTGGCCATTAATGGTATTGCCGGTGGCGGTTACCTGCATGTGATCATGGTAGGACTTGCGGTGTTTGCATTACTGATTTCATTGGGCGGTATGAAAGTAGTTGCTTATACAGACGTAATACAGGTAGCTGTGTTAATCATTGGTGGTTTGGTAACAACTTATATTGCATTAACTACTGTTGGCGAATATTTTGGTGTGGGGCAAAATGCCATTGCAGGTTTTAAAGTATTGATGAAAGAAGCTCCTGAACATTTTAAGATGATTATTCCAAAGCCAACAGCAGCTTCTTCTCAAAATGATATAGATAAGTATATTACTTTCCCTGGTGTACTTTCTTACCTAGCCGGTATCTGGATCATCAATTTAAATTACTGGGGATGCAATCAATATATTACGCAAAGGGCATTGGGTGCCGATCTGCAAACTGCCCGTACCGGAATTTTGTTTGCAGGGTTTATGAAATTATTGATGCCATTGATTGTAATGTTGCCGGGTATCGCAGCTTTTGTTTTATACAAGGGCGGACATCTGCCACAGTTGATTGGTGGTAAAGACGGAGCTTACTCAGCAGTACTTACTTTCTTGCCTACAGGATTAAAAGGTTTATCTGTTGCGGCATTAACAGCTGCTATCGTAGCATCGCTTGCCGGTAAAGTAAACAGTATCTCTACCATTTATACATTGGATATTCATAAAAAATATGTTCAAAAGGAAGCAAGCGAAAAATCGCAGGTTTATGTAGGAAGGTTTGCTGTATTTGCTGCTATGATACTGGCCGTGTTGTTTACCTGGAACGATATATTGGGTATAGGTGGAAAAGGAGGCTTTACATTCATACAGCAATATACCGGCTATATAAGTCCGGGTGTATTTGCAATGTTTATTCTCGGTATGTTCTGGAAAAGAACAACGGGGGCAGCCGCTATTGCGGGTTTGATAACCGGTTTTGTATTGTCAGTATTATTTAATGAATTTGCACCGCAATTATTTGGCAATGAAACTTTCTTATATACTGCATACCACACATTCAAAGACGGGAAGGATATCTTTGTTATTCCCTTTCATATCTGTATGGGATTATCATTCATGTTTACTATGATAATAATGGTACTGATAAGTCTTGCCGGACCAAAAGTTAATCCAAAAGCATTCTTATTAGATAAGGAAATGTTTAAGCTGAAGCCATCAACAATAATAATGATTGT
>JANOIQ010000139.1:0-4593 GCA_031407835.1 Chitinophagaceae bacterium | reverse complement strand
GCCATGTCTGATTCAGCCAACTTCTTTTCAATCTCATAGACCAGCACCACGCGCTCTCCGGTCTGGCTCTCAATCGAGAAGGCCGCTCCACATCCTCGTCGCAATCCCGGATGCGCTTGCTCTGCCGAAAGGATATGCGCTTGGTTCTATTTTAGATATTTTTTCAGCAGTACTGAGTGGTGCCAATTATGGTCCATGGGTACCGCCGTTTCCTGCTTATGTACCTATGCCGGAAAATCAGCCGGGTAAAGGACTGGGACATTTTTTAGGAGCTATGCGGATTGATGCGTTCCGAAAATCAGAAGATTTTAAGAAAGATATGGATCAGTGGATCCAGCGGTTCAGAAGTGCGAAGACGATTGAAGGCTATGAAAAAGTATTGATCCCCGGCGATCCTGAACGGGAGTTTGAAGCAATCCGTATGAAGGAAGGAATTCCTTTATTGCAAACGGTTGTTCAAGATTTAACAGAAGTTGGACGGAAATTCAATCTCAATCTTTAATTTCGCCGTCCGATTGCTATGGACCTGTTTACAGTTGCGTATCTGCACCAATGAGGAAGCCTGTTTGTTTTGAGACGGACAAACAGCGATTACACAAAATGCAAGATGGCTGGGGGGATGATGAAGAAATTCGTCGGTGATGTTATGTGGTGTCAGGACGTTGCAAACGTCAGACACCTGAATGACGAGATTGAAAAAAGCTGAATAGTAAACAAAACGTACAAGCGAGCTTAGTAAGAAAAGGTAGTATCTCACTTTGAAAAATCTGGCAGCGAAGTTATTTTGTTTCTGCGATTTCTGCTCCCCTGCGTGAAATTTTGACACGCAGAGGTAAAAGAGAAAGCAGAGTTGATTAAAAATCTTTCGAACTGATACACTACGCAACAAAAGCAAAATGGATTTACAATAGTTGACAACATAAATTAAAAACATCCCACCTTAAGAAGGTGTATTAACACCCCTTCAGGGGATGGGGCAAAATCAGAATTATGAAAGTGATGAAGTTTGGCGGCACCTCAGTTGGTAAGCCTGAAAGAATGCATGATGTGGCAGCATTGATTACACGTGATGAAGAAGCAAAGATTGTTGTGTTAAGTGCATTAAGCGGAACAACCAATACACTGGTTGAAATTGGTTCTGCATTGGCCAATGGCGAAAAGGCTGCTGCCAAAGAATACATTGATAAGCTGAATGCTCATTATCAAAACTTCATCAGTAACCTGTTGCGTACAGAGGAAGCGCAGGATAAATGCCGTGCCATCATTGCCGAGCATTTTGAATTCTTAAACATCATCCTGAAAATTTCTTTCAACGAAGCATTGAATAAAGATATTCTTGCACAGGGCGAACTGATGAGCACCAAAATGTTTTGCTGCTACCTGGAAGAAAAAGGAATTGATCATTTGTTATTGCCCGCTTTGGATTTCATGACCATCGACAGTTATGAAGAACCGCAAATCGGCAGTATTAAAGTGAAGCTGAGCCAGATATTGAATCAGCATAAAGACAAAAAAATATTTATTACACAGGGATATATCAGCCGAAATGCAAGAGGTGAGGTTGATAATTTAAAACGTGGCGGAAGTGATTACAGTGCGTCACTGATCGGTGCAGCTATCAACGCTACCGTTTGTGAAATATGGACCGATATTGATGGTATGCATAACAATGATCCACGTATTGTAAAGAAAACAGTTGCTATTGAGCAATTGAGTTTTGATGAAGCAGCTGAGTTAGCTTACTTCGGTGCAAAAATTCTGCATCCTGCTTCTATCTGGCCTGCACAGATGTATAAAATTCCTGTACGCTTATTAAATACTATGCAACCTGAAGCAAAGGGAACATTAATTACGGAAGAAGCAGGAAGTGTTGGTGTAAAAGCTGTGGCAGCAAAAGATGGCATTACTGCCATTAAAATCAAGAGCAGCCGCATGTTACTGGCTTATGGTTTTTTACGCAAAGTGTTTGAAGTGTTTGAAAAATACCGCACTTCCATTGATATGATCACTACTTCTGAAGTAGCTGTTTCCTTAACGATTGATAATGATTCATCTTTACCCGACATCATTAAGGAACTGGAACCATTTGGTACAGTTGAGCTGGATAAAGACCAGGCCATTATAAGTATTGTGGGTAATGAAATAGGACAGACAGAACATATTCTTCAAAAATTATTTGAAAGCATTGCTGATATCCCGGTACGAATGGTGAGTTATGGCGGAAGTCCGCATAACGTTTCTTTATTAGTTCCTGCATCGTTTAAAACACAAACATTGCAGGTGCTGAACAAAGGAATATTCGGGTTGGATTAATAGGCAGATATTAACAACTGCTAAACAACAGCAGTTGTATCTTCAAACAAAAACAGTTGCAAAAACTTTTACTCTTTTCTGCATTATTGTTTTCATTACAGCTCAATGCCCAAACAATGGAAGGCGTTTGGGAAGGAACACTATTCTTAAAGGCCAATACAAAGGCCACCATGAAAATCCGGATGGAAATTGTGGAAAGGGACGATGCTGGTTTTTTTGGCATACTTTATTCAAGGGGAATTGAAAAGAATACTATCTACGGTTGTGATTATTTTATTTCGGGTATAAAGGAAGGTAATACCGTCAATTTCAAGTGGCAGAAAGTGCAGCGTGCAGTTGCAATGGAAGAATATGAGTGCCGCATGTTTGAACTTTTGAAACTTGGGTACCGGGAAAAAGATTCAGTGCAAACATTACAAGGAAGCTGGGTTTGGAAGGATGAAAGAGAAGATGCTATCAGCTTTACCAAAGTAAGTGATGCCATTTCAGACATGGCTCAGGATGAAATTGACGTTTATGTAAGGAATGTATATGAACAGTATGAAGCTTCAGGAATTTTACTTGCCGTTGAAGATCGTCTCCCCAAAAAAATAATTGAATTACCTGTTGACAGTACTGATGTAATTGTTGAGTTTTCAGCAATTGATTCTGTAAAGCATGATTCTATTTCGGTTTATTTTAATGGAAAAGTTATTGCAGAATTACATGACCTTTTAAAGAAGCCACTACGGTTACGGTTAAAAGGAATGACGGCTGGTGCAAATGATTTGTTAGTGGTGAGCGAATCAATTGTTGAGCGAAAACTGACTATTCAAATGAAGATTATTTACAGAGGTGAGTTGAATGCTTACACAATACAGCCGGGGTTTACCGGTAATTCGCTCGTAGTATTTAACCGAAAAGAGTAGTTACAATAGTACACTTTGAATTTTCACTTTGCATGGCAATTCAATTATCAAACTTTATATCCCCTCCGCTTGAGGGCAGTAAAGTTTTAGAATAGCGAACTATTTCATAAGGGTGGGCCGGGAATGCGAAAATTCGAAATATAACAGGTGGTAACGGGAGGCATTTTCAGTTACCTTTGCCCGATTGGCTAACGATCGTTTAAACCCAATTCTATGATTTCGTTCGATAATACTGCTAATGCGTTTGCGTACAAAGACAATCAACAGTTAAAAAAAGCACACTTTCTATTTTCTTCCATGGGGGTTGAATGGCTGGTAAACCTGGGCATTCGGTTAACACCCTGGGCCATTAAGTCGGGATTGCCGGTAAAGGGCCTTATCCGAAAAACAATCTTTGCTCAATTTGTAGGAGGTGAAAACCTGCAGGAAACAGCAAGGGTGGCCGATCTACTGGAAAAGTTCAATGTACAGGTGATTCTTGATTATGGTGTGGAAGGTGGTGATTATGGGGAGGAAGAAAAGGATCGTTCCTGCGATCAGTTTATAAAAGTGGTTGAGTATGCAGCTACACAGGCCAATGTTCCCTTCATGAGTATTAAGGTAACTGGTATTGCCCGTTTTGCTCTACTGGAGAAGATGGATGCCATGATGCAGAAAGAAGAAGGAACGCTGATTAAACGCTATGAAAAAACGTTAGACCAGTTAAGTAGTGATGATAAACTTGAATGGCAGCGAATCTGTAACCGTATGGAACGGATCTGTTCAGCAGCAGCACCTAAAAAAGTAGGTGTATTGGTTGATGCAGAAGAAACATGGATCCAGGATCCCGTTGATGCACTGGTGATGCTGATGATGGATCAGTATAACAAAACATTTCCCGTTATTTATAATACAGCCCAGCTTTATCGCCACGACCGTTACCAGTTTATTCATGATTGTTATGAAGCCGCTGAACGCCGCAACTTTATCTTCGGTATTAAACTGGTGCGTGGTGCATACATGGAAAATGAACGGGAAAGAGCTGCCAAGCTCGGCTATCCTTCACCCATTCAGTCTGATAAAGATAGCTGCGACAGTGATTATAACCGCTCTGTTGAATTTTGTCTGCATCATGTAGATCGTGTTGCAACCATTGTTGCATCGCATAACGAAGAAAGCAATCAACTAGCTGCACAATTACTGCACAGTAAAGGATTGCCGCACAATCATCCGCATGTACACTTCAGCCAGTTATATGGGATGAGCGATCATATCACTTTCAATCTCGCAAAGGATGGTTATTCAGTAAGTAAGTATCTGCCCTTTGGTCCTATTGAAGATGTTGTGCCTTACCTCATGCGCCGTGCACAGGAAAACAGTTCCATGAGCGGAC
>JANOIQ010000138.1:0-2196 GCA_031407835.1 Chitinophagaceae bacterium | reverse complement strand
AAACATTTGGGGAAACGGGAAGAAGCTGCTTATACCTTTAGTCAGCTGTTTGCAGGCAAAAGATTAAAACGCAGGAGTAACTATATCAGTTTTATTTTCAGTACAAGAGATGAAGAATTAGGCGCCAGTAAAAAAGAAGATGTACTGAAGCTGTGTAAGAACAATAAAGAGAAAGCAAATGTTACAGCTATCTATTCCATTAGCAATGTTGATAATAATCTGCCGGGGTTAAAAGAAATTTATCAATTGGATCCTTCTTCTCCTCTTCTCGAATTACTTACCATACGTGAAGTAAATAAACTGGAGGAAAAATATCTGCATCCTTCCATTGAAAAACTGAAAGGAAATAAGATCATGTACTCCTGGTCCTTAATGGGTGATGCTGATCATCCAAATTATGATAGCGTTTACCATGAAAGTGAGCAGGAAGCAAAAGACATGATTTCATTCTGTCACAGTGTAGCACAAAACAACATGATTCCTAACCGTGGATTGTTTGAAGTAGCAGCAGCGTATACCGCCTACATGTCAAAGGATTTAAAAAAGGCAAAGGAATTATTATCGTCAGCAGAAAAATTAAACCTTACTCCCGCCGTAAAAGATCAATGGATGCTGACGAATCTGCTTGTCACAATTAATGAAAAACAAACCATCAATGCAGCTTTTGAAGAGCAGTTGCTTCCATCCATTCAGTGGTTGGAAGGCAAAGCAAATAAAGATGAAGAATGGGAAAAGTTTTACCGTAATCTCTTTACAGAAGTCATTGCACTGAAATATCATGCGCAAAATGATATTCACAAAGAAGTACTGAGTATTGGAATAGCTGAAAAAATGCTGGGTAGATATTTCAACCCCGCCATTGATTTTTTACGTACTAAAATGAACAGTAAAGAGGTAGAAAAGCTGCATGCATTTATGCTGTCAAAATCTTTGAATAAATGGGAGAACTATCTTGTTAAGAATAATTCCTTTTCAAAAGATGATGTTGCTGATATTGCAGGCACAGCATATATCCGTGAAAGCGATTGGGACAATGCAGAACGTTGGCTGAAACAGATAGTACCCGGCTATTATAAAACAGAAACCTATACAACATACCTCGCTGCAAATCCTTTTGCCGATCTGATATATGATACACATGCGCCCACAAAGCAGGATACAGTTGTATATACCAAGCTTCGCTTTGCACAAAAAATGAAACAATTGATGCAGCAAACAACAACAGGAACAGATCTGCAAAAAGCAAAAGCCTTTTACCAAATGGCAAATGGATTGTACCAGGCAAGCTATTGGGGCAACAGCTGGATGATACAGGAATATTGGTGGAGCGGAAATGACGGCTTAGAAAATACACACAAAGAAGGCAGCTGGCAAAAGGAATACTTTGGTGTATATAAAGCAGAGCAGTTTTACCTGAAAGCAAAAGAATTATCAAAGGATGAAAATTTCAAAGCCCGATGTATGTGGATGGCAGCGAAATGTTCACAGAAACAATTGGTTGTTCCGGGTTATGAAGCATTCAGTGATTACAACCTTTATGAAAAAGCATCGGAACAATATGTAAAGGATATCCGGAAGAACAAATACTATTCATTGTTTGTAAAAGAGTACAGCAAAACAAATTTTTATAAAGAAGCATACAACAGCTGCGTGTATTTAAAAGATTATATCAAAGCTAAATAACCGTTGTTACAGCTATCAGTAAGAACCCCATCGGGAAACAGGGACCCGTCCGTATTTGAAAATCAACGATATTCTTATAAAAAAACTTGCCCGTTTAACTGGAAAAGTATAATATTCACACTATAAAAGTGCTGAATGAAGTATATCGAACTTTTTTTCTGGCTTTCGTTTGCAATTATTTTTTATACGTTCCTTGGATATGGGATGCTCTTAGTTATTTTGGTAAGCATAAAAAAAATGTTTACGAAAAAAACAGAAGTTGCAAACACTTTCTTTCAACCCCCACTAACACTCATTATACCCTGTTACAATGAAGCTGAGATTATTCCTGATAAAATAAGTAATGCACAACAGCTGAACTACCCGGCTGAGTTGTTAACCATTATTCTTATTACAGATGGATCAACTGATCATTCCGGAGAGATTATGAAACAGTATCAGGATATTGTATGGCTGCATGAAAATAAACGTGATGGTAAAACTGCTGCTGAAAACAGGGCAATGAAATTTGTA
>JANOIQ010000136.1:0-6119 GCA_031407835.1 Chitinophagaceae bacterium | reverse complement strand
TATAATTCAACTAAATATTCACCATCAGGCAATGCAAATTCATAGCTGAGTTTATCTTTTCCGTAACGAAAATCCTGGAATAGTTTCCAATCATTCGTTCCTTTTATTGGACTGAATATTCTGCGTTGACTTGCAAAGTTAATTGGCACTTCGGAGAAATCTTTAGTCCATGATGTAGCAAAACCTTTATCGGCTTTCCATACATTACCATTTTCATCTTTGTATTCCGGGCCTCCACAATTAATACGATAGATATAATTATAACCTGCTGTTGGTTTTGTCAGCGGCTTTGCATTTGCATACAATTGTTTGAAGTTAGGCGATTGCGGCAAATGATGCAACACAATCACATCTCTTGCAACTGCTTTTCCATTTATATAACCAACCGCAAATAACACATTGTATTGAATATTGACTTTGTCCCATTGAAAATGTGTTCCGATTCCGTTCTTCTTTTTTCTTCCAAGTGATGAGCCGTTTACATCATTAAACAATTCCACTTCATCACAATTGCTGTACACATAAATACTGTCTTTGACGCCGGGCTTCATCCAGCGGTTGGGCCAAGTATGCGAAACGATGTACAGCATCGGTTCTGTTTCTTTGGAGGCATAATTACTGCGGAACATATAGTATGCATCCGTTGGTTCTTCCCAAGGTGTGAGCAATCCTTTATAATTCACAGGGCCGATACGATCGAGTTCACGCAGACCTTCACCACCTTGTACACGGCCGGGATTATCATGCGATGTAAGCAACCAGAAAAAATGTCCTGCACTACTGTCTTTCACCGATTCTGCCAATCGTATTTTCTGTTCCATCAACTGTACCATACGATCTTCACTTAAAATTCCGTTTTGTACAAAACCCCCTTCAGTGTGCAGATCAATTGTTCGCCATGCACCATACTCGCCAATCAACACTTGTTTCTTTACATCTTCATCATAAGTTGCTGGATTACCACCATAAGTGCCCGTCCAGTTTTGCGGCACATCCCAATCCGTGCCTGTTCCACCGTTACAGGTTGTAACCAAACGTTGTGTTGATGCAGTAGGATCGAGTGAGCGAATCAACTCAGTGCATTCTTTTGCAAAATCTTCCGGGAGTTTACTTTCATTCTGCAAACCCCATAAAATAATGGAGGGACTGTTGCGCCGTTCAATCACCCACTCTTTCACCAGTTGTTTGAAATTATTTCTGAACTCCGGAGAATCATACCATACATGTGCAGATAACTGCGTCCACCATAGAATTCCTTTCTCATCACATAACTGTCCATATAATAAATTATGTGGTTGATGGCCATCACGGAATGCATTAAAGCCAGCTGATTGCAGCCATTTGAATCGAGAAAAAATTTGTTCATGATTGAACGCATGACTTTGACCCAGCAAATGTTCATACTCGGCAATACCATTAAGGAATACTGGTTTGCCGTTTAAGATGAATTGACCTGCCTGTCCGGCAGGCAGGTTCGTTGGGTTTTTCCAATTAATAGTACGAAAACCAAATTCCGTTTCTGTCCTGTC
Source organism: Chitinophagaceae bacterium (assembly GCA_031407835.1). Classification (GTDB taxonomy): domain Bacteria; phylum Bacteroidota; class Bacteroidia; order Chitinophagales; family Chitinophagaceae; genus Lacibacter. The sequence goes on along the minus strand of JANOIQ010000136.1, from coordinate 4,590 downwards.
AAGAACAAGATTGTTCTCCTTAATAACTGAAACGATTTTATACAGGTAAGGATTTTCAACCGACCATAACTGTGGCTTCCCTACTTTAATATCTTTTTGCAGAACAGTGAGCGAATCTTTTGGCTTCATCTGTTGTGTAAATGAAATTTCTTTTACAATCTTTCCTTTCGAATTCACCAACTGATGAATAATACTAACACTCCTGTTCTTATTTGAATAATTTTTAAAGCTTGTATTGATAGAAAGCAATGCCTCCTCTTTCTTTACATCAGCCCAAGCATGAATGCCAAATGGTTCAATACGAACATCATTCGTCACTACTAAATGAACAGGACGAAAAATACCCATCGGCTGAGAACCTTCAGAGAAACCACGTTCATCACTACAGCCACCACAAACCCAGGGCTGGTCTCTGATATTAGAAGGATGATAAGCTCTTACTGCTAACTGATTTGCACTACCATCGGTTTTAATGACATCGGTTACGTCCAATGTAAAGGTTGTTCGTCCTCCTATATGCTCACCTACTTTTCTATTGTTGAGATAAACAGTGGCATACGATCCTACTCCTTCAAAAAACAAAAAGAAATGTTTGCTTGTTTTTGATTGTGTGACTGTAAATATTTTGCGATACCATGAATCCCCATGCCGATTACCATGCAATAATCTTCTATAACCTTCGTACTGATCCCAGTTATGAGGAACGTTTATTTTCTTCCAGTTGTTGGTGATCGTTGTTTGATAAGTATTTGCAGGAAGCACGTGGTCATTTGATGCAGCAATCGTAAGCCAGCTATTGTTGAGTGAAATATCCTGTCGTTGTGCAAAAGAGTTGAACCACAAAGACAGGAAGAACAAAATCCCCCCCACCCCCCGAAGAGGGGATTGGCTAAGCACAGCCTTCACTTGTTGAAAAGAAAAACGATTAAATAACCTTTGGATATTCAAAAAGCTAAATACCAATAGCAAGCTCTTAGCAAAGCGTGGGCTGTGCTGTTGTACGCTTCCTCTTTTGGGGGAAGCTGGAAGGGGGCTGTCTCTATAACTGCTTAAGTGCTCCATCAAAATTATAAACCGTGTTTGCTTTTGTTTTTGTTATAATAACTTTTCCATTATATCGCAGCAACAAATCATTCCCTGCAATTGATTTTACTTTCAGCTTTACCAATTTACCTTCACTCCATTTCATATCCATTAAAAAACCACCCCTTGCACAAATACCTTTTACATCACCATCAGCTAATGCAGTTGGCAATGCAGGCAATACGTCAATAAATTTTGTGTGACTCTGAATGATCATTTCACCAATGCCCGCAGCACCACCAAAGTTTCCATCGATCTGGAAAGGTGGATGTGCATCAAATAAATTCGGGTAACTGCCTGCTCCGTTCTTCGCCGGGCTCATCAGCATCTTTATCATCTTAAATGCATGATCACCATCTTTAAATCTTGCCCAGCAATTGATCTTCCATCCCAAACTCCAACCTGTTGCAGCATCGCCACGATAGATCAATGATTGCTTTGCCGCATTCATCATTGCTGGCGATTCATCATAATTAATTTCACTGCCCGGATACATTCCCCAAAGGTGCGAAATATGCCGATGTTTATTGGTGGTATCATCTTTATCCTGTAACCATTCCTGCAACTGACCATGCTTACCAATCATGTTCGGAGCGATCTTTTTATACTTCTCTTTTAGTGTATTTCGTAACGCAACATCTACATTCAAAATTTCACTTGCAGTAATTACATTTTTAAACAAGGCTCTGATGATCTGGTGATCCATGGTTGGGCCAGCTACCAATCCACCTTGCTCAGGTGAGTTAGATGGTGTACTGATAAGATATCCCGTTACCGGATCTTTCATAAGAAACGAATTAAAAAATAAAGCCGCCTCTTTCATCATAGGATATGCCTTGTTTCTTAAAAAATTTTTATCCTGTGTAAACAAGTAATGTTCCCACAAATGTTGACATAACCACGCACCACCTGTTACCCAAATGCCATGATTGGATGCATTGATGGCTGCAGTGCCACGCCATACATCGGTATTGTGATGCAATACCCAACCCGGTGCATTGTAATATTCTTTCGCTGTTTCTTTTCCTGATTGCGATAACTCTTCGATCATTGTAAACAAAGGCTGATGCAATGGAGAAAGATTCAACAACTCTGCAGGCCAGTAATTCATTTCTGCATTGATGTTGGTGGTGTACTTGCTGCCCCATGGCGGTGATAAGAGATCATTCCAGATACCTTGCAGGTTTGGTGGCCTTGTACCCGGACGTGAAGAAGAGATCAATAAATATCTTCCATACTGTAAATACAAAGCAACAAAAGATGGATCGTTGGATGAAGCGAATTTTTCAATGCGTTCATCCGTTAGCAAAGCTTCATTAGCTGACTTACCAAGGTTTATTGAGAATGTATTGAAGTATTGCTGATATTCATTTATATGTGCTGTTTTGATCTGCAGATAAGTTTTTCCAGTTAATGATTTCAATGCATTGATGCAGGGAAGTTTCGGATCGGCAGTAATGTCTTTGTAATTTTTATAGTTTGTTCCTGCTGTCAAATAGATTGTCGCTTCATCTGCATTCGCAATGATCAACTTTCTATTTTCAATTTTAATTGTTCCTTTTTTTGCAACTATCCTTAAATAGCTTTCTCCACGCAATGCACCGTTTCTTACTTTCAGTGACAGCGCAACCGTATTCGCATCGATCTGTTTTAATGAAAAGTTTTTGTGCGGACTGTTCAGCATCGCTTCAAAGCTGATGCTTGCTTTTTTATTGGCCGAGAGATGTATAACGACCGATTGATTCGGTACACTTGATAAATATTCCCGTTTATGAGCAACGCCATTAAACGTATAAGAAGTAGAAGCAACTGCATTGCTGATATCCAGTTCACGTTTATAATTTGTTACTGATGTATGTTTGAAGTTCAGCCACAGATCAGCAAAGGGTTGATAGCTTGCCTGGTAGGCTCCTGTTGCAGGCGGTTCATCGTTCTGTATAAAGTATTTCCATTTCCCATTCAATGATAACAATGCTTTTTCATCACCCTCCGGATAAACACCTATATGACGTGCAGTATCCTTATAACCGCCAATACCACCTTTGCTATCATAGTTAATCACCTGCACAGCTATCACATTCTTTCCTGCATGCAATATTTCTTTGGGGATAATATATTTTCTTGGTTCATCGCTCTGCATTGAACCAACTAACTTTCCATTGACATAAGTAAGATCATAATTCCGAATGCGGTTGAGATCGAGCACAATATTTTTTCCGTTCCAATCAGCAGGCAACACAAAACTTGTACGAAACCATAACGCCCCATCCAATCCTTCATACCCAACAGCCTCCCATCCTTCAAAAGATGGAACCGTCATAGTTTTCCATTTGCTGTCGTCATAGTTTTCCAGTGCATGGTTACCTGTAACACCTTTCAATGATCTCACACTTGCCAGCCATGCAGCACGTTTACCTTCCTCACTTTTTAAACCCATGAACTTTTCGCCGGCCAATGTTTCTGCTTCTTTTTGTTTGCCTTCAAACAACAACTGGCGGATTGTATCTAAATATTTGTAAGCGCCTTTGCGGTTATAATTTCTTGGCTCGCCTGTCCATAATGTTTCTTCATTGAATTGGATACGATCAGTTTCAACACCGCTAAAGATCATGGCGCCAATACGACCGTTACCAATGGGTAATGCTTCTGTCCATTTTGCTGCGGGCTTGTTATACCACAGCTTTAAATCCTGTGCAGAAACGATTGCATTGCACAATAAGATTAAAATAAAAACAGTATATAATTTTTTGTAAGCCATCATTTTTTTCTATTGAGCTGTTGCTTTGTTCCTTGACGAAGTTTGCATTCAGCATCCAGACGTTTAGCATCTCCACATTTCATCTGCAACAATTCCATTCATTTTTTTTCTTCGTGTTTTCCATGCCTCTGTGGCAACAACTATTCAAATAGCCAATCAATATTTTTATTCTTCGCATCACTCATCAGCATCGCATCATACACAGGGATAATTTTTGTACCATCCACAAAACCCAATACCAAACAAACTCCTTTCGGTAATTTCAAAGTATGTGTTCCTGCTTTGAATGAATAGGCATGAATATTCACCGCTGGCATACCTTCAATAGCTATTGCGTTTGATACTTTTATTTCGGCCTGGCCGTAATCATCGGCGCTGGCGTTGGTTTCCAGTTCAGGTGCTTTTGTAAAAACTGTATCGGTGGTGAATGCAGCACGTTGTTTTTTGAAATAACCAACTAATATTTTCACTGGTTTATCTGTTATGAAAGTTATTTCAGTTGTCTGCAACATTTGTTGCCTGTAAGGAAGCTGTACAGCTTTCATTCCTTTCAGTTCTTCTGCCAGTTGTTTGATGCGAATGGATGTATCATTGAATAAAGAAACTCCTTCTCCCAAAATAACAGTTGAGTTACTCAATCTAATATCAACCTGTTGAAACGGTTTGCGTTCTTGTACTGTTGTATTCGATTTATTTTTTAGTGAATCAATTTTAAATTGAAATGTTTTCAGCTCCGTTTCAAACACAGG
>JANOIQ010000135.1:0-6858 GCA_031407835.1 Chitinophagaceae bacterium | reverse complement strand
CTTTCTGCACGTTACGGTAAACAAATTTCAAGAATTGTGTTTTTACAAACTCCCTGATCCCTGATCCTTTATTTTGCAAATGTGAATCACCTCTGAAAAACAAATGGGACGATCCTCCCGACACCTGCATTATTTTTAAATGACTGTACACACTCCACCGGTACACCAGCACGGCGTCAAAGTTTTCGGCTTTAATCTTTTTGGCTAAACCCGGATTGATAATTCCCCAAAACCTGTTTGAATCAGGATGTCTGGATACATTATCTATAAATTCGTAATCATACCCATCCAGCAAAGGAATGTCCCAGCTGCGTTTCATTTCAAACCTTGCATCATACACTTCATCTTTCGATTGACCCCAGGTATAAAATACTTTCACTTCAATCCTCTTTCTTTCTGTCAGTAACCGGAACAACGGTGCATTGTACTGAATAGGATGTGTTGTTATGATGGCAAGACGATTCACTTAAAATGCTTCTGAAAAAATACTGACCTTATCAGCTGTTTCCACTCTTGATTTTACAAAAGCAAGATCCTTGACGTAGATAGTATTATGTGTCCCGAAATGCTGGAGCAAATCAAGACTCCGTTTAAACGGATCGTATTGGTAAGGCTGAAATCCATTTTTAAGCAGTTTTTCATGAATCAATTTTTCATCAAAACCATATCTTTCACCCGATCCATTCAGTTCAATGATAATCGCCTTCAGATTTTGTGATTGCAGTGATTGGCTCATCCCGTTTAAAACCTCTGTTTCAAATCCCTCTACATCAATTTTTACAAGATGTGGAATTCCTTCCCTTCCGGCAATCGAATCAAAATCTTCAACAGGCACCTTAATCACTTCATTCATATCTTTTTGTGCTGGATCAGTAACAACATGATTAACTGTATCATAAGACTTCGTGAAATACAATACACTTTTACTGCTTCCAATTCCTATATTAAGTGCCTTTACATTATCATGTAGACTGTTAACTGCTATATTTTTTTTGAGCCATTCAAATGTTGAGGGTACAGGCTCAAAAGAAACTGTTCTTACACCTTTGTATCCGGATGCAAGAATGGTATAACTTCCCACATTAGCGCCAATATCAAAAAACAGATCCTCTTTACGTAAAAAATGTAAAAGAAAACCCATGTCCGTAAACTCATGCAGACCTGTATAAATATTACCTGTTGCCCCGGTTAATCCTTTTTTTACTACCAACTTTACTTTATCAAGAAAAGAAACAACCACTTCATGCGGATAGATAAACTGTGAAATTTGCCATGAGAAAAATCGATAGTATGCTTTGAACCTATGGCGTCCTGCCAAAGGATGACTGTTTATATATTGAAATATTTGCTTTATTTTTTTCATTCTTTTACCTGGATTATAATAGATAACTCAAAAATTGCAACGATAAGTATAAATAAATTCTTTTGGGTACAGACAGTACTTTTTAGTATCAGCCCCTGAGTATTACTTCATTAAAAATGTCTGTTAGTTTGATTGTCATCGCCTCTGCAGTGTAAGGTTGAAATCCCGATTGATCATATTGAACCGGATTGGCTTTATTCAATAAAAGATAATTTAGTTTTTGATAGATTTCAATTACCAGCGTGTCGGATGAATCAGTATCCTGATCAAATGTAATTACCTCCCCTGCTTTTGTCTGCCGTAGTACTTCAACAACACTGCTTGTTTTATGAAAACAGGCAAGAAGCGGTTTTTGCGCCAGAATGTAAGGGTATATTTTAGATGCGGTATACCCGGTATCAGTTGATCCTGGAACAAACAGTATATCTGCTTTTTTTAAAAGTGCAAGTGATTCAAAATAAGGCAACCGGTCTGTAACCTCAGTAACATACTCTTTTACGTTTTCCATTTCTGCAATTGGCTCCACTGTTTTTTCACCCTGCCCTTCCACCGCATAACTGGTTCCAACAAACAGACAATGGATATTTTTAAAGAGGTCATTATTGGGTTGTTTTAACCCATAACATATTGCTTTAAAAAAAAGCTGCAGTACAAATTTCATATCATGACCCCCACGACCTACATAAACAATATTAATCTTCTTTTCATCCAATTGAATCTTTTGAGACTTAACATCTTCAGATTCGATAACTGAAAAATCTCCAAGTACACCCCCAAATGGAATTACAGTACAAATTGCAGGGTTAAAATTGTGATACCTTTTTTGAAATGTATCGCAATAGTTTTTTGATACACTTACAATTGCATCTGCGTAAGGGACGGTTTTTGCTTCAAGATATTTGTCAATAGTATAAGCAATCAAAAATTTTGGCGGCCGTTCATGCTTTGGCTGTGATAGATAAAAATCATTTCGCCAGGGATCCTGTATATCCAGTACAAAAGGAACCTTAAACTTCTTTTTCCAGTAAGGACCCAGTGCCATTACATGAAATGCCGTGGTGGAAAAAAAAACAAGATCAAACTTTCCTGATGCCAGGAGTTCATTCCCTTTTTTCCGGAATTGAAAAAAGGAACGTATGGATAAACTTCCTAATCCAAGCTTTCTTGTTTTTTTTATATCCCACGCTGAAACATAGTGCACTCTGGTATCCTTTGGAATGGTGGTTAACAGCAATCTATCTGTACTGTAACTTTCTATAAATGCCGGGTTTACTGCAATCACCTCGGCATCCCATCCATATTGATTCAAGTAAGGAAGGCATTGCCGTACCCGGTGCATATCGGCAGCGTTCACTGGTGGAAAATGAGGTGATATGATCAGTACTTTTTTCAACTGCTGTACTGAATTTTTTTACTCAAACGTTGAGATGGATATTCTACCAGTTTATAAAAAAGCCAGGAAGCAGCCAATGTTACAGTTAATGCAATGAATAACACGGCCCATACTTTCCATCCTGTATCAGCATACCTTCCTCCGTAATTAATGATCCTTCCCCCAATGGGCACATGCAGAAGATATAATGAAAAGGAAATTTTTCCCAGGAATTCTGTAATACCGGTTTTAAACTCTGCATAACAGATTAACAAGGCAGATAACACACCGGTAACTGCCATTGTGTAAGGTTGATGCCTGACCAGGCTCACAGCAACACAAATCAAAACAACAGGCCATAGTATTGGCTGTTTTATCCTTCCTGTTTTAAATGCTGCTACAGCAATCCCCATAATAAATAAAGGCATAAAACTGAATACATATAAAGGAATAAAAAAACTGGCGGTAAGCCCCAAAGCAAAACCAGTCAGTAAACTGAATTGACTTTTCCAAAGTATAGGCAAACACAATCCAATAAGAATATAATAATGAAACTCTGCTTCTAAACTCCAGTACACAGGAAGCAACCACTTAAACCCGAGATGCTCCGGCAAATAGGCGACATGAGAAATTGTGTGCAGAAAATTAAACTGAAATGCTTCTCCTTTAAACCCGGGAGCAAGAGTGGAAGCATAAGCAAGAGCAATGACCAGAATGACCGAAAGAAGATAAGGTGGCTCAATCCGGATACAGCGTTTGGCAAAAAACTGAAAAAAACGTTTAATGGTATATCCACTTTTTACCAGTGAATACGGAATGATAAATCCTGAAACAACAAAAAAAGCTTCTACTCCCAGCCAGCCATATGATGCAAGATTTAAATAGTATGCCGAACTGCCATGGAATACCATATTTCCTTTGGTAAAATGAAACAGACAAACAGCCAAAGCTGCCAATCCACGGATGGTTTCAATAATTCCAATTTTGCTTCCTTCCTTCTTCAAACTCATCTTTTTACTCAATGGATTCTTTTACCAGTGCTATTATTTTTTCTTCCTGTGCCTCCCAGCAATATTGTTTTCTGAAAACAGAAAGCTGTTCATCTTTTCTGTTGTCTGTTCTATCAAGCAATTCTTCAATAGCTCTTGCCCATTGTGCAGGTTGATCAACTTCAACGATACAAACAGAATCAGGAAAAGCGGCAGCGATCTCCAGTTGCCCTTTTGTGTTTGTAGCAAGTACTTTATTTCCAGCCTGGATATATTGTAAAATTTTATTTGTAACTGTTGTATCCCTGCTTTCCGGATGCTTATTCTCAAGTGCCAGTGCAATATTATATGCTGAAAGAAAATGCAGTATTTTTTTATGCTTCATTGATTGATGAAAAACTAAACAGTGGTCTGTTCCGGTCAGCATTTTTTTTAAGCTCAAGTGATACGAATCTGCACATTCTCCTGCCAGATGAATTTCCAGAGGCTGAGAAACCGATTGTAGTGCACTCATTAATGTTTCTAACCCTCTCCCCGATCCTATTGTCTGCGAAAACCAAACAAGAGAGTTTTTATTTACATTTCCCTGCACAATGCCTTTACTTTCCTCAATTGAAAAGCCATTATAAATGACTTGAATATTCTTAGCAGGTTTATATTCATCAGTAAGAGCAATAGCCATTGCTTTTGAAGGACAGGCACAATACAATCCATTTAGTAAAGCAAAAGATTCTGCTTCTCTCAGCATCTTAACAGGTCTCAATTCGTTTATATAATCCCTGGAATACCAGTCTTCAAAATCAAAAGCAACTTTTTTACCTTTCTTTATTAATTCATTCCCTATAATAAGTCCTGCTTCCTGGTGTGCAATATATAAATCAGCCTCTTCTGCTTCAGCAAGTTTCAACTGTTTCGACAGGCGATACAGGATTAACCCTGCTGTATCAATATGTCCAATTTTTTTTATACACAATGCAAGCCTTCTCCATATCCGGGAAAAATAGACATCAGTTACAGAGCCTTCCTGTTTTATCAGGTTAACGACTGCTTTGTATTGAATGGATGGATGTAATAATTCTTTATCCTGTTCTTTTTTTGCTGCATCATAAAATGTAGTCAGGATAGTTACTTGATATCCATTTTCTGCCAGCGTATTCGCCTCTTTCCAAACACGTGGATTCGCAACCATATGCTGTCCCGTAATGATCACAATATGTTTAGGCTTTTCACTCATGTATCCTGTTGAGAAGCCAGGTTTTCATTGATGAATCTTTCTATTTCCCTTATCTGACCGGAATAAGATTTTTCAACAGCTGTCTCCAGTCTTTTTCTGATGGTCTCCTTTGTTTCACCTCTCTTCACCAGCTCAACTGTTTGCTGAAACAACTCTCTATAGCCGTTATTATCTTTTACCGGAAGCATGTATAACAGATCCGTATGTTGATAACTGCTTACATGATGGGCAACCACCGGCCGGCCGGTTGATAAATACTCCAGTATTTTATGTGAATTGGATCCATCCCATAAAGCATTCACACCAATCTTCCAGCAAAGCCAGAACAGATCAGCTTCTTTCATCTGCTGCTGTAATTCTTCACTATTTACTACACCTCTTAATTCAACATTACATGTATGTTCAAGAAATGAAATGAATGTATCAGTATTCTTATCCGTTACTCCTCCGAGATTGAGATCCTTTGTTTTATAGGAGCCCCAGAAAACAAATTTCACTTCAGGATTCTGTTCAATCACCTGCATCATGGTCTTTCTGTCTAATGCTTCCATCCGCAGGTTGCCGGTATACCCGGCAATAATTTTCTTATTTACAGAAAAAGGAATTTCATTGTTTAATAATTCTTCCGCAGCTTTTACAAAACCCCTCTGTAATCCATGACCGATCATATAGACAGGTTTACCGCTTTGTTTGATCCTTTCATAAATAGTATCCGATACAGCTAAAGAAAGATTTGCTGAATAAACTTCAGGAGGCAGTTCATCATAATAAAACTGATCAGCTGCAAAAAAAAGATTTACCGGCGCACCAAACCATTGCAGGTTTTGAAAAAGATATCCCTGGAAACTCCATACGGCATCCGGTTTCAGCTTTATTTTTTTGAGCAATACCTTTACCTGTTGCTTTAACAGGAAAGAATACAGAAAAGAAGGTAAAAAACGTTTGCCCCTGAAAACAGGTTTATAATTTACAATGCTGATCATTGAATGATCAGCACATGGTTTGATTACAATACCGTTATAAGTAAGCTGCGGCGGTTCAATAAAAAAAACACGGCAGTTGTTTGCAGCAAGCTCTAAAGCATAATGATGCTTGCTCACTTTCATGGTTCCCCAGCGCTCAGGAGAAATAATAAAAACAGTTTTACCCCTGAACTGAAACATGTTCAAATGAATGGACCAGAGATGCTACACGTTCAATCTGTGCAATAGTGAGCTCTGCAAATAAAGGAATGGAAAGAATCTGTGATTGATTGGCAAATGCCGCAGGAAAATCTGCCGGTTGAAAATGCCGGTTGGCATAACAGGGAAGGAAAGGCAATGCGGTGGGATAATGTACAGCTGTTTCAATGTCGTTTTCTTTCAGTAACTGTACGAGTTCTTCACGGTGATTTGTTTTGATCACATACAAATGATGTACATGTTTATATCCCTCTTTCACCAAAGGCATTTTAACGGAGCTGCCCCGGAGAAGTTTTGTATAGGTTGCTGCATTACGGATTCTTGCCTCTGTCCACTCTTCCAGGTGCGGAAGCTTTGCAGAAAGAATGGCTGCCTGCAATCCATCGAGCCGGCTGTTTCTTCCTTCCATTAAATGATTGTGCTTTCCTTTCTGTCCGTGATTGGCAATCATGCGGATAGTTTCCGCCAGTGTATCATCATCAGTGGTCATACAACCAGCATCTCCATAAGCACCTAAATTTTTTCCCGGATAAAAACTGTAACTCGCTGCATCGCCAAATGAACCAACTTTCTTTCCGTGAATGGTTGCTCCGTGCGCCTGTGCACAATCCTCCATTACTTTCAATTGATGTTTCGCAGCAAGCTGCATAATAGCGGGCATATCGGCAGGATGTCCATATAAGTGAACAGGAATAATCGCTTTTGTTTTTTTTGTGATC
>JANOIQ010000109.1:0-4262 GCA_031407835.1 Chitinophagaceae bacterium | reverse complement strand
TTATAGTTTAAGATATTATCAGTCTGGAATTTTTTATAAGTAAGGTCTGATTCATTTACACCTGTTCTTCTGCTGTAAAGAAATGCCGTGTTTGATGCTGCATCCCATGCATTATAAACAGGTGTGTAAATTCTTGAATTTACATTACTCATATCAGCATAGAAAGAAGATCTGAAGGTGAAGTTGCGGAGAAAAGTAATTTCAGCAAATGCACTTCCAACCGTTCTGTATTCCTGGCTCTTTGTTTTGTCCCATTCGTTTTCTAAAACAATCAGCGGATTAATTACACCTGAGTTTTGAATAACAGGAAGCTCATAGTACAAATCATAATTTCCGCTGTCAATACCGTAAGGGTTTTTAGTGAATACATTTTTTGTACCTGCGCTTACACCCGGCATTACTTTTCTTGCTGCATCCAGTATCCATGAAGCTCCGTAGGGATTATCCTGTTTACTTGCATTCAGATTAAATCCGAGTTTCAGGTATTTGGTAATTTTTACTTCGTCGCTTACAGAAAGCTGAAATCTTTTCAGCACTTCGTGTTTAATCAAACCTTCATCTTTTGTAAAACCAACACCCATGTAGAATTTATTCTTTTCAGTGCTGGTTGAAAGGCTGAGATTATTTGAATTGAAATTACCAACACGTGTTACTGCATCTACCCAATCTGTATTTGCATTCCAGAGACCATAATTAAATGGTGATGTTGCAATTGTACCGTCATTTGTTTTTTCTTCATCAAATAACATTTTAAATTCATCGGCGTTTGCCCACTGAATTTTATCTACAAGTTTTTTATACCCGTAAGACGTATTGAAGTTAATCAGAGTCTGTCCTGATTTTCCTCTCTTGGTAGTAATCGCAATTACACCGTTGGCACCACGAACACCGAAGATGGCCAGTGAAGAAGGATCTTTCAGAATTTCCATTGACTCAATGTCGGCAGGATTTAAATAATCAATATTATCATTAAAGATTCCATCAACTACATACAATGGTTTCAGGTTTCCACCCAAACTGTTTGTACCACGGATACGGATATCTGGAGACTGACCCGGTGTGCCGCTGTTGATAACAGTTAAACCGGCAACTTTTCCCTGTAAAGAAGCAACAGGGTTTGTGTTGGGTTTATCAGCAATCTCTTTTCCGGATACTTTCACAATAGAACCGGTTAAATCTCTTCTGCTGGCAGTACCATATCCAATTACAACAACCTCATCCATTTTTTTGGTTGATTGCTGCAATTTTACTGTTAACTGCTGTTTGCCGGCAACTGCTACTTCTATTGAGCCGAAGCCTACTGCAGAAATAACCAGCGTTGCATTTTCAGGAACTGTAATAGCGAAGTTTCCGTTTCCATCGGTAACAGTACCATTCGCAGTACCTTTTACCATTACAGAAGCAGCAGAAACAGGTTCGCCTGCTTCGTCAGTTACTTTTCCCGTAACCCTGATATCTTTTTCTTCAGGATTTGTTGAGCGGATGGCAACCAGATTATTATCCAGTTGCAGGTAAGTAAGGCTGGTACCTTCAAACAGCCGCTTCATAACTTCATTAATTTCAACACCGTCAAAGCTTACAGACACTTTCTGTTTTAAATCTTTTAAACGGCTGTTGAATAAAAACCGGAAATCGCCCTGTTTTTGAATAGCCGTTAATACCTGTGAAATTTCAGTGTCACTTGCTTTTAAAGTAATTTTTTGTGCGTTGAGCCCTGCAGAAGCATGAAACGTGCAGAAAGCAACAAGCAAAATCGTTAGTTTCATAATCAATAGAGACTTTTTAAAGGCCGTTACAGCCTTAGCAATCGAAGAACTTTTTTTCATACTTTTAGTGTTTGGTAGTATAAATAGTAAAACCGCTTTCTCTCAAAATGAATCGGTTTGCTGGTTAAAGAATGTACTACATGCGGGAAATGCTCCAACATTTCCCGTTTTTTATACATTCAGGAAGAGTTTAGTTGAATGGTCATAAGCAAATCGTTATTTAGGTTAAAAAATCAATACTCGTTTGTCTTCTATTTTATAGTTGAATCTGTAATTACTTGTAAACCTAAGTGCATCAAGCGCTTTTACAAGTGTTTCGCCATCAAAAGAACCGGTTAAACGCTCCTCTTCCAGCTGATTGTTTTTGAACTCAAACTCCACATCATACCATCTGCCCATCCTTTTCCCCAGGTCGGTAAATGATTCATCAACAAATTCCAGTTTGTTTCGTACCCAGGATGTTTCAATAGCAGCAGTATCTCCTTTTAAATAACTTAATTGTCTTATTTTAATAACAGGCATATTTACAGGCAGAGCACGTTGATCTTTTGCCGTTTTCTCTTCAAAAATGTCATTATACAAGATCAGTTTCTGGTTTGGCTTTAACAGGTATTTTTCTTCCGGCCTGTTTTTCACCGTTACTTCCACACTTCCCCGGATTAAACTGGTTTCAACTGTTTTATCGTCAGGATATGCTTTTACATTAAATTTTGTACCCAATACTTTTATATCGATGGTAGAAGTATGAATAATAAAAGGTCGGTCCGGGTTTTTTACCACATCAAAAAAGCCTTCCCCTGTTAAATACACTTCCCTAAGCCCTGTTTCATTTATCTTTTCGTAGTTAAGCTTGCTTCCGGCATTGAGCCAAACGGTAGATCCATCGGGTAAAATAAGCTGAGTATTAGAACCATTCTTCGTTGTGATTTCGCTTTTTTTAACGGCTGCTTTTGCTATGGGTTCTGCTTCCTTTTCTTTCGTCCTCAAAAAAACAGACACAGCCATTACGATTATACCCGCCAAAACTGCAGCTGCAAATATTTTATTCCGGCTTCTTGTAAAAATTGCAAACGGCCGTTTTATTGTTTCTTCTTCAGCTAACTCAGTGTTTCCAGGTTCAACTCCCAGTTTTTTCATTTTTTCGAAGTGCAGCAGGTAGGTAGCTTCCAGGTAATCGGTATCTGGCTGGGGTTCCTTTTCCCATAAAAGAATGAGCGATTGCAGCTCATAGTATAAAGAAGAGTCTTCTTTTACAAGAAGGTCAAGCTCCTGCAACTCTTCTTTAGAGGCTTCGCCGCTTAATTTTCGTGCAAATAAATGCCAGATTTTGTCTCTGCTCATAGTTGTTATAAGTAAGGAGACCAAAACAGGCACAATCCCCTAAAGGACTGTTAATTTTTTTTAACCTTTTTTTCTGATAGCAGATCCGATTGTAGCAGCCAGCTTTTTAAGGGCAATTGAAAGCTGATGATCAACTGTTTTAACAGAGATGTCAAGCAAAGCGGCAATATCCTTATACCGCATCCTGTCTTCCTTTGCCAGTTTAAATATAAGCCTTGCCCTTTGTGGTAAATGGTTAATGGCAGTTTCTATATGCCGGAGGGATTCATCCGAAAGAACTTTATCCTCGGGGTTTTGATAAAAAGAATCCAATTCAACATTCATATCATCCAGTGATATGGTTGCATTTTTGTTTTGCTGTTTTAATTTTCTGTGAGAGTTATTCTTAACAGCAATAAAAATGTATAACTGTAGGTTCTCAATTTCATTGAGTTGATGACGGTTATTCCAGATACTGATAAACACATCTGAAACAATTTCTTCGGCTGTTTCTTTTGAATGAACGATGCCTGTTGCAAAGCGGGTGAGTGAATGAAACAACTGTATAAACAGCTCTTTATATGCTGCTTCATCTTCATAAACAGCTATGCGCCGTTGAAGATCCTTTACGTTTTTATATAGCTTTCCTCTTTCCAAATGCAATCGTTCGAAGTGTAAATTACTTTTATTTTCCTTTAACAGCCAAGATGATTTTAGTGAGTTGCTGAAAAAAGGAGGAAGATTCTTCAGTTTTTTTCACAAAAAAGCCCGTCAACACTTGGTTAAACGGGCTAAAATATTGTGGAGCCGACCAGTCCACAATCGAACCCCTCTTACAGTTTCTTTCTTTCATTCATTCACTGAAAGTGGCGTAAAACTTACGTCATGGAAATAAATGTATATCTGATTATTACACCGAAATTTAGGGGCACTTACTCTAAACAACTTTATGGTTCTGATTTAAAATTGGTAAAAAGTCTTACTGGAATAAGTATGGTAAGTAATGCGGTCCCACTAAAGATTTCCATTGATATTCCTGATTCCCTTTTCATAAAGCCGCAACTACAGGCTACCATTAAGATTGATAAGAACAGTGTTTCTCCTCCGGTAATTGAAGCTGAGGTGCTTGATAACATCACCGAAATGCTTAACAAACAGCTGGGCATTGATTTAAAG
>JANOIQ010000107.1:0-7689 GCA_031407835.1 Chitinophagaceae bacterium | reverse complement strand
TTCGCTTTACACTTGGGTTCTCGTTAAGCGATATCTGGTTTATTAAACGTAAGTATGATTAACAGGGTTGATCATAAAAAAATATTGGTAAAAGCAGCAGCATGTATAGCAGGCTGCTTTTTTTTCTTTGCCTGTGAAAATGATATTAAGGTTATACAGGAAATGCAATCGAAAAAACTATCTGTGGATGAAGTGAAAGTTGTAACCAGTTATCTCAGCACAGGTGGCCGGTTAAAAGCAAAACTTTCTGCACCGTTTATGCTGCGTTATTACGACAGTGTACCAAGAGTTGAATTTCCGAATACTTTACATGTTGATTTTTATAACGACAGTATGCAGATCGAAAGTTATCTCGACGCAAAAAAAGCATACTACTACGAGCAGCAGAGCCGTGTCATTCTAAATGACAGTGTGGTGGTGATAAGGATCAATGGAGATACACTCAAAACAAATGAACTTTTCTGGGAACAGAACCTGCATAAATTGTTTACCAACAGTGATGTTGAAATACGGCAGAAAACAAAAACTATTTTTGGGAAAGGATTTGAAAGTGATGAAACACTGAAGAATTTCAGAATTGATTCTATTACCGGTGTATTGCTGGTAGGCGCATCCAAATTCGGAGGCAATTAATTCTTACCTTCCGCTGAGTTTGTAAGCCTGTTTGAATAATTGATCCGTTACAACAGCAATTCCCTGAACAACAAAAAAGAACAGCTGTAGGAAAATCTGAAGTCAGTTGATGTGTTGTCAAAGCTTACAGATGAAGTCACGAAATTGATTGATCGTATTTTTGAAAGTAAGCCTCAATTGTGTGAATATTGATAAATGCCCAAACCATCTGCCGTATGAGTATTGAAAAGGATATCTCCCAGCTAAGGAAATTTAACAGCGAACATCACAAAGCCATTGTAAATCTCATCTTTACCAACAACTGGGTTACAGAAAAATTAAAACAGCATTTAGAGTCGAAAGATCTCACACTTCAGCAGTTCAACATTCTCCGTATTCTGCGTGGCAGTAATGCGCCGTTATCTACCCTGCAGATAAGGGACAGGATGCTGGATAAGATGAGCGATACCAGCCGTATAGTTGACAGGCTGGTGTTGAAGAACCTTGCCAGGAAAGTGATCAGTAAAAAAGATAAGCGGCTGGTGGATGTAACAATAACTGCAAAAGGAAAGAAGCTGCTTTCAAATCTTGATGAAAGCCAAACGATGATTGATGGAATCGTTAATCATCTGAATAATGAGGAAGCCAAACTTTTAAACAGCTTACTCGATAAAATCAGGGGTTCAGTTTAACTTACAGTATGATTCGTTTTTTCCCTTTCAGTTTTTTTATTTTCCTGGCTCACTTTCTTCCTGCGCAAACCAGCCCTGAGTTCAGAGCGGTATGGATTGCAACCGTTGATAATATTGACTGGCCCTCAAAAAAAGGGATTGCTGTTGATTCACAAAAAGCTGAATTCATACGACTGCTTGATCTGCACAAACGAAACGGAATGAATGCAGTGATTATGCAGATACGTCCTGCAACAGATGCATTTTATCCATCTGCTTACGAACCATGGAGCGAATGGTTAAGCGGTGTGCAGGGAAAGCCACCATCGCCTTATTATGATCCTTTGCAGTTTATGATTTTGGAAACACATAAACGTGGAATGGAATTTCATGCATGGTGCAATCCATACCGTGCGGATTTTAAATTGGGTAAGGCATCGATTGCTCCTTCACATATTACACGTTTGCATCCAAATTGGTTTTTAGATTATGGCGATAAAAAATATTTTGATCCCGGTAATAAAGAAGCACAGGCTTTTGTGGTGGAAGTGATCCGTGACATGACAGATCGGTATGATGTGGATGCCGTTCATTTTGATGATTATTTTTATCCTTATCGTATTGCAGGAAAAGAATTCCCTGATTCTGTTACGTATCAGCAATATGGAAAGGGGTTAACAAAAGATGACTGGAGAAGAAGTAATGTAGACTCAATTATTGTTGGCTTGAGCCATATGATTAAAAAAACAAAGTCATGGGTGAAGTTTGGAATCAGCCCGTTTGGTGTGTGGCGCAACAGTGATAAAGATTCCCGTGGCAGCAATACAAAAGCCGGCCAAACAAACTATGATGATTTGTATGCTGATATTTTATTGTGGCTGGAAAAAAGCTGGATTGATTATGTGGCACCACAACTTTACTGGGAGTTTGGTCATAAAGCCGCACCGTATGAAGTGTTGATCGATTGGTGGGGTAAACATACCTACGGAAAGCATTGCTACATCGGCCTTGGTATTTACCGTGCCGGCAGCAGTGATGCCTGGAAAGACAGTACACTGATTCCACGACAGATTGAGTTGCTTCGTAATACACCTAATGTGCAGGGTATGATTTTTTTCAGCAGTAAATCATTTACCCGCAATCCGAATGGATGGAATGACAGTTTGCGGCTGCACTATTTTAAAGATCCTGCCGTTATTCCTGAAATGAGCTGGATGCAAAAGAAAAGATAAGATAAACATCTTTTGTATCAGTACTAAAACCAATTATATGGAAGCTCCGAGTGAAATTAAATTTTTAGAAGGACCTCAAAGCAGGTGGAAAGAACTTTGGTTTGCCTGGAAAGTGTTACGGGAATTTATGAGAGGGTATCGTGGTCTTGCCTTTATTGGACCCTGTGTAACCATCTTTGGTTCGGCACGATATAATGAAGGGCATGAATATTATGATCTTACACGAAAGGTTGGAGCGGAAGTTGCGAAGATGGGCTTTACTGTATTAACGGGTGGAGGCCCCGGATTAATGGAAGCAGCTAACCGTGGTGCGAAAGATGTTGGCGGAAGAAGTGTTGGATGCAATATTGTGTTACCTCATGAACAGCAGCCCAATCCTTACTTAGATAAATGGGTGAACATCCGCTACTTTTTTGTACGTAAAACATTGCTTATAAAATATTCGTATGCATTCATTTGTATGCCCGGAGGCTTTGGAACACTGGATGAATTGTTTGAAGCCATCACACTTATACAGACAAAAAAGATCCGGAACTTTCCGGTGATTGTAATGGGTAAAGAGTTTCATAAAGAAATGATGGAACATATTCTGCTGATGAAAGAGAGAGGAACCATTTCACCGGAAGATGATCAGTTGCTGCTGGTTACAGATTCAATTGAAGAAGCCATGCAGACGCTGAAAGAAAAAAGCATACAGCGTTTTCATCTCCGCCCTGAAAAACGACACCCATTTGCCTGGTTGTTTGAACGAAAAGTAAAAGGATAATGGTTAATTGTGTATCCTGTCTTTAAGTAATTCATCGATTACTTTTTTGTAGACTTCAAAATCAGTTTCTTCAAAAGGATACTTATATGAAAAAGAATCAGCAATTTTTATTGCTGTTGAAAGCTCAAACGTTTTCTGTTGCTGAAAAGGAAAGTAGGAATGCTCCTGCATGTATTGAGCAAGGTATTCCTGTTCGGGCTGGCCGGGCGTTGGGATGAGGACTGCTTTTTTCCTAAGTTTCATCAAATCCATCAGGGTAGTATAACCACTTCTGCAGATAATCAGTTTCGAAGAATTTAAAACCATTTGCAAATCAGCAGCCGGTAAATGATCATGAAAGGTAATATGCGGATATGATTGAAGTGCTGAATGATCCTGGTGTGGTAATCCTCTGACAAATAAAACCTTTCCCCGGTAAGATTGTAACTGAAGCAGCATCTTTTCTTCAAGAATGGTTCGTTGTGGTTCAGGTCCTGACAATAGAATTGTAAGATCATATTCCTGTTCTGAAACGTCCTGTCTTTCTAATCTTGATAACAAACCCAGGTAAGAAGGTTGAATGAGTGATTGTGAAGGATGAGATAATTCCCCCGCAAGGTTTTTATTGCCTTGTAAATCGGGCACCCAGACTTCAGCAAAATTTTTCATATAGCTGGTATGCAGTTTCTGTAGCAGCAGGTTCAGCCAATTGCCTTTACCTGAATGAATTAACAGTTGGTGGGTGATATAAATACAATGCGTTTGTTTATTCCAAAAGCCGGGGCGGTTATCGCTGATTACAATATCGAACTGTTCTTTTTCTAATAATTCTTTCAACCAAAGTTGTTCCTGTTGAATACTGCTGAAAATGCGGGGTAATTGTAACAACATACTTCCAAATAAGGAAGAGCCGCTATTGTAACGGATGCTATATCCTTTCAATGTTCTGATGCTGATACCGGGAAATTCAGCTGCCAGTAAACTTGTTGCAGCTCCATCAGCCGCCAGCACAACCTCGCATTCTTTTTGCTGTAAATACCTGATAATGGGAATACAACGGGTAGCATGACCCAACCCCCAATCAAGCGGAGCAAGCAAAATCCGTGTTTTTTTTGAGTTATTCATTCAGGAAAACATTCATTTTCGGGGGAAAAAGACCTTGCCAGGCGAAGATCAGGGCCACGCAAACACCAAAATAAACTTTAAACAATATAAATCGCAAAAAATAGTTATTTTGTAAATCACCTTTTAACCGAATATCCAATGATTCCGAAACAATTTGTGAATTTATTTATGCAGCGTTCAACCAGATTTGCTTTTCTATTGTTATTAGTCAGTGTTCTTGTATTAGCAGGATGCAGTGCATCAAAAAAGAATGGTTGTGGCTGTCCTAATAAAAAAGGGATGGTGGGTTATTAAAATGAATTGAAACAATAATTTTCTCCGCAGAAATGCGGATTGAACAAGGGCATTAAAGCCAGGTTTATTAAATGAAACAAAACCAACGCAGAGATTTACTGGTTATGCTTAATAACGAGCATCGCAGTCAACAGGCCATTGACCAGGAAGTGGAATGGCTGCATGCTGTGCTGTTTCGTATAGAAGAACTGGATAATTTGTGCATCGCACACGAAGTACTTGACCTGAACAGGCATAAAGTGATTAACAATATTAATAAAATAAGAAAGATCGTTATTCGAAAAACAATGAAAGCCTTTGAATTTGTAAGCAATAAAAACTAAGCTAAGAGTTCAAAGGAGTGAAAAGAGATAAAAGAGAAGAGGTTACATAATTGTAACCTCTTCTCTTTTTATTGTATAGTCTATGTATTTATATCTCTTCCTGCTCCTTTCCCTCTTTGAACTCTTAGCCTATAAAAACTTATCACCGATATTCCGTTTTACTTCAGCTACATATTCTTTAATCTCCTGTTCTTTTTCTTTTTTGCAGATCAGTAATACATCTTTGGTATCAACAATAATGAAATCATCAAGACCCTGGAGTAATACTAATTTTTTATCATCCACATGTACCATATTCTTAGTGGCATCAATCACCATTACTGTTTTTCCTGCAACGGCATTACCAAAATAGTCTTTCTCCATATTTTCATAGGCACTGTTCCATGTTCCCAGGTCGCTCCAGCCAAAAGAAGAAGGCATTACATACACATTGTCGGCCTTTTCCATAATACCATAATCAATGGAAATATTGGTGCATTGCGGATAAATGCGGTCAATTGCTTCCTGTTCATTTGCTGTATTGAAATGTTCCTGTTCTGCAACAAACAGTTCGTTCATTTCAGGCAGAAATTTTTCAAAAGCCCTGATGATGTTTTTTACTTTCCACACAAAGATGCCGGCGTTCCATAAAAAATCACCACTGGCTAAAAATGTTTTGGCCAGTTCCAGGTTGGGTTTTTCTGTGAAGGTTTTAACCTTGTACATACTGTCGGCCACAGGTAATGGCTCGTGCTGAATATAACCATAGCCGGTATTAGGATGGGTAGGATTGATGCCCAATGTAACCAGCGCATTGATATTATTTACAAAGCCAAATGCATCCATGCAAACTTTTTTAAAGGCTGGTGCATCTAAAATTAAATGATCGGCGGGGGCACAAATCAGTAACCCATCATTACTCAGATGCTGCAACTTATAAGCAATATAAGCAACACAGGGTGCGGTGTTTTTGCGTGATGGCTCACACAAAATATTTTCAACCGGCAGTTTGGGTAATTGTGCGGCTACAATTTCCTTATAATCAAAGGATGTAACAATGTAAATATTTTCGTTTGGTATAAATTGCAGGTATCTGTCATAAGTAGCCTGGATCAGTGTTCGGCCGGTATGCAGAATATCCAGAAACTGTTTGGGAAAACCGGTACGGCTCATAGGCCAGAAACGGCTGCCAATTCCGCCAGCCATAATGGCTACATAGTGATTTTTGTTCATAGTGATTATATTAATCAGCCAACCGGTCAATCCAATCAGCTAAATAAGTCCTTCTTTAATTAAATCGTGCAAATGTATAACACCTGCGTATCGCTTTTCATTTGTTACCAATAATTGACTGATATTATTTTTCCGCATCAGCTCCATTGCATCAATTGCCAATGCATCGGCATCAATTGTTTTTGGGTTAAAATTCATGATCTGGGTGGCAATCACATCATTAATGGAACTGCTCTTTTCCAGCATTCTCCTTAAATCACCGTCTGTAATCACACCCAATAATTCATTTTTTTCATTCACAACGGCGGTTGCACCCAAACGTTTTTTTGATATTTCCACAATCACTTCTTTCAGTGTTGCCGTTTCACGAACACCTGGTTTTTCGTTATTGATATACAGATCGGCTACACGGAGGTATAATTTCTTACCCAAAGAACCTCCCGGATGAAATTTTGCAAAATCATCACTGTTAAATCCACGCATTTCCATTAATGCAACTGCCAGTGCATCGCCCATCACCATTTGTGCAGTGGTGCTGCTGGTAGGTGCAAGATTATTGGGGCAGGCTTCCTGGCTCACCGTGGTGTTTAAAACATAATTGCTTTGCCTGGCTAAATAGGAGTCTGTTTGACCCACCATTCCTACCACCGGGTTACCAAAATTTCTTACCAGTTGTGACAATACTTTTATTTCAGGGCTTTCGCCGCTTTTGCTGATGATCATGACTACATCTTCATTTTTGATCATACCCAGATCGCCATGAATGGCATCTGCGGCGTGGAGAAATGCTGAAGGGGTTCCGGTTGAATTAAGCGTAGCTACAATTTTCTGGGCAATGGCTGCACTTTTACCGATTCCACTCACAATGAGTCGGCCTTTTGCCTCCAGAATAACGTCGCATATTTTTTCAAAATCTTCGGTAAGTAAAGCAGCAAGACCTTCTACTGCACCTGCTTCCAGTGCAATTGTGCGCCTGGCAACTTCTATGGGGTTAATATTCTTTTTATTCATTGGCGGGGCAAACCTACTCTAAATAAGCAGAATATAAAAGAACGGAATTGTGCAAATTTTCCTGTTATTAATCAGGGAAATTGAGCTATCTTATCATAATGAACTTTTTTAGCATGTTTTTGACGAATGGGAAAAGGTGGAAAGGCTCAATTTCAGTAACTTCGTGCCCCTTATTCAAAAGCACGGTCTGTGCTTTAACCATTCAACTACTTGCTGAGAAAGTCCAGTTTGTAAAAACCAAAGAGAGAAGGAAAAAAAGTGATGAGTACAGTTAAGAAAAAAACAGCAGCCAAAACAACAATCAACGTTAAAGAAACTGCAAACACAGCAATCAAAAAGTCAAACGGAAAACCCGCTGCTGATAAAGTTCATACTGTTGATTTATATGCAGCATTGAACGAGCAGTTCGGTTTTGATGCATTTAAAGGCACACAGGAAGCCGTTATCCATAATGTACTGAACGG
>JANOIQ010000099.1:0-1691 GCA_031407835.1 Chitinophagaceae bacterium | reverse complement strand
CTACAGGCTTTTGGCGAGTCAATGTTTCGCTGATTGGGTATTTCACGATGACAACCCATGTTCAGTCGTCCGGTTGCTGTTTGCCTGCCTGTCGGCAGACAGTTTTTTTTTGTAATGAATAATGATTGATGAATTGATTTTCAATTCTGTTCTTATTCAACCACCCCTCTTTCATACGCATTACCGGTAAGCCACACATAACGGATACGGCTCAGCAGTTTCCTGGCAATCTTCACAATAATCAGTTTGGGTTCTTTACCACGTTTCAGTTGCTGATGATAATACAACTGTAGCGCCGGGTCGGTACGTTTGGCGGTCCAGGCACATTCAATTAAATCACTTCGCAGCTGACGGTGACGACGGATGGTTAATCTTCCTTTTACTTCACGTTCGCCGCTGCTGTGTTCCATTGGCATCAGTCCGATAAAACTGTTGAGTTCATAAAACGATGGAAACCGTTTCATGTCTCCTATTTCTGTAATCAGTAAGGCCGCTGTTAAAGGGCCAATACCTGTTATGGTTCGCAGCAGGTAATACAACTGCTTATACGCTTTGCTGCGCATCAGTTTACGGATATCGTTACTGATGCTTAAGAGTTCCTTGCGTAACAGTTCGGCTTCACGTATCATGTAATCCAATGTGGTTCGGCTGCTGCTGTATTCAAATTCAACAGAACCTAACCACTGCAAATCGTTTAAATACAGTGCGGCATTCCAGCTGCGTTTATGAACATCAAGACCCACATAAATTGTTTGCTCTGCAAAATTTGTTTTTACATTTGTCATGGCGTTTAGTTTTATGGATGAACATTCCTTGTTCTTGCAGACAAAATTAATTTGTACTGCTGTCCTTCTCTAAACGCCGTTTATATTACATAAGGGCTTTTATGCAAGTTGGGCATGACAAACTTAACTTCAGCTAATTGCTGTCTTGTCCTGAAACAGGTTGACTAAAAAACAACCTTTTTATTGGACTGAAAAGAATAAATTATTAAAGAGTATCTGCAGTAAGGCCTGTCCGTTGCGTGCAAGCAAAAAGCAGACATTCATTCCGAAAAAACCAAAACCAAAAATTATGCAACGCAGAACATTTATTAAAAATTCAACGCTGATAGTTATCAGTGTTAGTGCTTTCGGAGCTTTAAGCTGGAATGGTAAAAACTTTGAAGGCGACACAGCAACGACAACTGATATTCTTGGTCCGTTTTACAGACCAGGCTCACCACTACGGACAAATCTAAGAATTGCAAATTCCAATGGAACATCAATAGTTTTAAAAGGTTACATTTTTAAGGAGGACGGAAAAACTCCAATCAACAATGCTTTAGTTGAAATTTGGCATTGTGATGAAAACGAAGTGTATGATAATTCTTCTGACGAATACAAATATCGTGGCGGGCAAAAAACAAAAGCAGATGGGAAATATGAGTTTAAATCTATTCTGCCTGTTCCTTATAAAGCCGACCCAAAAGATGAATCATCCTGGCGACCTGCACATATACATATGAGAGTTTCAGTACCAAATCAGCAGGACTTAATTACTCAACTTTATTTTAAAAACGGAAAGTATGTTGATACAGACAAATGGGCTTCAGACCCAAAAGCCGTAAACAGAGTTCTAACAATCTCTAAAAAAAATTCAGGGGAAAGTGAAATTATTTTCAATGTAATTATGAGCAGGGAAATTCCTCT
>JANOIQ010000092.1:0-2801 GCA_031407835.1 Chitinophagaceae bacterium | reverse complement strand
TGTGAAATTTATAAAACTATTTGGTTGAAAGCAAATGGAACTTTACTTTTGAGCCGCAATGATGACAATGAAACATACAAAACGCACAAAGAAACAGTTCCGGAAGGGAAGGTGAATCTGTACGTTTTGAATAAACATACTTGCAGGCCTTCCCAAACGGAAGGTATTTTTTTGCCCCATCCCCAAAAGGGGGTCAAAGCAGAAAAACAGAATATTTATTATTAACAATTAAATACTCTCCCTTTAGGGAGTTGGAGGGCTTAAAAATGAAAGTTGCAGTAGTTGGCGCTACAGGTCTTGTAGGAACCAAAATGTTACAGGTATTGGCAGAGCGGAATTTCCCCGTTACAGAATTGATCCCCGTTGCAAGTGAACGCTCAGTGGGTAAAGAAGTAGAGTTTAAGGGAAAGAAATATAAGGTAGTTAGTATGACCGATGCTATTGCTGCAAAACCTGCTGTGGCTTTATTCAGTGCAGGGGGCGGTACATCACTGGAATGGGCGCCTAAGTTTGCAGAAGCAGGAATTACTGTGATTGATAATTCAAGTGCATGGCGCATGGACCCAACAAAGAAATTAGTGGTGCCTGAAGTAAATGCAGAAGTATTAACGAAAGATGATAAGATTATTGCCAACCCCAACTGTTCTACCATTCAGATGGTGGTTGCTTTACAACCCTTACATCAGAAATATAAAATTGAACGTGTGGTTGTTTCAACCTACCAGAGTGTTACAGGCACAGGTGTAAAAGCTGTTGAGCAGTTAATGGGTGAAAGAAAGAAAGCAGTTGCAGGAAGTGATACAGAATATCCCATGGCCTATAAATATCCGATTGATCTGAATGTAATTCCGCAGATTGATGTGTTTCTTGAAAATGGTTATACCAAAGAAGAAATGAAGATGGTGCTGGAAACAAAAAAGATTATGCAGGATGAATCGATCCGTGTTACAGCAACGACAGTTCGTATTCCGGTAATGGGTGGACACAGTGAAAGCGTGAACGTTGAGTTTGCCAATGATTTTGTGTTGAGTGAAGTAAAGAGTTTGTTGAGCAGTGCCCCCGGTGTTATTTTGGTAGATGATCCTGCAGCGCAGCAATATCCCATGCCAATGGATGCACATGAAAAAGATGAAGTATTTGTTGGGCGTTTAAGAAGAGATGAAACACAACCGAATACATTGAACATGTGGGTAGTGAGTGATAACCTGCGCAAAGGTGCAGCAACCAATGCGGTACAGATTGCAGAGTACCTGTTGAGCAAAAGGTTGTTGTAAATGAATATCGAATAAAGAACAGGGAATGCAGAATGTTGAAGTGGAATAACTTCAGTCTTCGATATTCCCTGTTCTTTATTCATTATTTCCAACCCCTTCATTCAAAAAATCAAGCAAGGGTTTCAATGCTTCAAAGGAGGTAATTGTTTTCTTCAGTAAATCTTTTGAAGTAAGATCAGCATCACTCAGTTTGTGAAACCCGATCCAGCTTTTGAGTTTGATATATTCTATAGCTGCATTATCGGCTTCATAACCTTTCGGCGGACGGCTGAGTTTCATGTCTTCACCTGTATATAAATCACCATAGATTGTTTTGAATGATTTACTGCTGATGATCTTGTGAAATTCTTTCCAGTTATAATCAATTTCCTGCCGAATGTTTTTTAACTGATCAGGCATAGCCATATACAAACCTCCTCCTGTAAATGAATCGCCGGGTTGCAGATGAAAGTAGTAACCGGCGGTCATTGATTTCTTTCCGCCTTTGCTGATGCTTGCACCCATATTGCTTTTGTACGGACTTTTATCTTTACTGAAGCGAACATCACGGTTGATGCGGAACATGCAATCCTTTCCTTTAAGATGTGCAATGGCTGGATCTTTCTTTCCGTGTTTCTGAATAACAGCATCAATAAACTCCGCAAAATTTATTTTGGCTGCTTCGTATGCTTTGCGATTTGCATCGAACCAGGGTTTGTTGTTATTCTTTTTTAGTTCTTTTAAAAATTTAACTGTTGATGGCTGAAACATATAATTAATTAAAAATTGATAATGGAAAATGAAGGCGTGCTGTTGTTTTATTTTGCTGAGTAAAGGTACAACCCGGTAAAATATAATTTATCATTTGCAACAAAGGCAGAAGGACTCGAAGTGTTGCCGAAGTAAATGCTGAACTGTTATAATGAAGATTCAAACTGTGATGCTGCCGAAACTATAAACCACAAACTACAAACTGTTAAACTCCTCCCCAATTCTCCCCGCTTCTGATTCTGTAGAGTGTCATTTCACTGACGCTGTATTTTTTTGCCAGCTGTTTGTAGGTGATGCTGCGGTTGGGATCGGTAATGATTTTTTTAATGGTCTTTACCTGCACAGGTGTAAGCTTTAATCCTTTTTGAGTGGAACTGCGTTCTTTCTGTAATTTTTTATAAGCAATCTTATGTGGGCTTTTCTGCTGATGAGCAGACATTTCTTCCAGTGTTGCCCATTTCAGGTTTACTGCTTTATTATCTGTTTTGTTATGATTGATATGGATAACGTATTTGCAGCGGGGTGAAGTTTTTTTACAGTACAGCTTGGCAATTTCCCGGTGTAAATAAATAGTTCCTTTGTTCTCGGCACGGTGAAGATTTAATGTACGGTAACCGGTTGTAATAGAACCACTCAGCAATTTTCCATCTTCTGTAACATCCTTTGCAAAACTGGCGCAGCGGCCGAAATTTGAAACGGCATATTTTTTCCGCAACAGTTTCCAACCGGCAAATTGCAATTGTTTCCATTGTTCGCCAGGAAGTTTCTTGATCATAC
>JANOIQ010000023.1:0-14193 GCA_031407835.1 Chitinophagaceae bacterium | reverse complement strand
GTTTTGGATGACCCGCCATTTCTGCTAAGTTGGCGCCCTTACCACCCAGTAAATTTTTCATGGATTCATTTCCATCGGCCTTACCACCGCCAAAGGAATACACATACTTTGTAGCTCGTTTTGCTGTTGCCATTGTTGAATTTATTTTTTGAATTTAAATGGAGGAAACTTTGCGTGGATCACTTTATTTTTAGTTTCCCCGCATTTTTTCCTGTTTTGCAATCTGTAGGTAAAAGTAGAGGGGTGCGTTTGGGCAAAGAATGATGTAAGGCACAAAAAAACCTAATCATCGTCAGGAATTGGAATCTGTAACCTGATTATGATTAGCAGGAACCTGATGTAAATACAGAGCTAAGAGATAAAAAAGAGAAAGAAGAAGAAAGAGGAATACATGGATGATGGGGTCTGCAGCGTTTCATTGCATTTTTGCTTGCCATGTGCAGACGCTTAAGGTTTGCATCCCGACATTCATCGTCGGGACTCGGTTCATATTTCCATTTTCATCGCAGCTTTTTTATAACCCCATCTTTTAAGTCGGGGGTTAACTAAAGCAATATTCGGCTTTAGCCATGAGTAGATTTTCAAGGCTAAAGCCATTCGCTTTTTTTCACAACTACCCCGACTTGAAAGTCGGGGTTATGTTCATCTGAAAAGTATCGAGACTTACTTGAATTAATCCTGTCAGAAACGGGATGTATAAAACTTTATAATCCGAAGACTTTGAAGATCTGAATACGTACTTTGATGGTTGGTTAAGATGGCGGCATAAATTTTATGGCAAGACTGTGTGTTCTGATAATACTTAGCTTCGCAATTCGAATAGGGCATAAGAAATAATACTCTTCTATGTTTAAATCTATAATTTTCATTTCTCTATTGTTGCTAACTGAGCTTGCCAAATCACAAACTATTGACGGGTTCTATACAACTCTTGAGCTTAATGGATTGAAAATTGACTCATCTGGAAATATTAATTTCTATGGCATTGACTCATTTAAAACTGAAAAATGGTTTTATGAAGTATCCGTCACAATTAGAGCAAATCAAATAACAATTGAAAAAAATCCAGTATTTTTTAAAGACAGTATCAAACACCATTCTGCTTCTGATGGAGGATTTATAACCTACAAAGGGATACTGACAAAACTTGGCGACACATATATTGCAAAGACAAAAATGTCAGACTATGATTATATCGGATTTAGTTTTTTTGAAGCTCCTGGGGCCACAGATGATTTTGACACTGTCTTTGTCAACAAACCAGTTGTAAAAGAATCACCAAAAGAAATAGAAAGAATTAGACTTGAAAAGTATGACAGAATAAAAAAAGATGGAGGCTATGTGTATTTTCCAAAAGGGTTATTGCGACAAGATTTAATTATTCGACCTGATAAGAATGGGATTTGGATTAATAATGTTTTTTACCAACGTGCGAAACTAAAAAACAAATAATAGTTTACCTCACCGCCTTCACCTTATATTCCCCAACCACGCTCCCATCATCTTTCAGCATTTCAACATGCAGCTCTTCTTCATTTGCTTTTACTTTAATTAATGTACGATTGCCAGGCAAAGGTCCGCCACCAATGATCACCGGATAATCATGTTGCTCCTTTACGGGTGGGTGCACACCATATACATGCTTATGACCTGATATCACCAGGTCAACTTTATATTGATCAAACAACGGAGAAAATACTTTTTTACAATGCTGCGATCCTTTCTGCTCAAATGAATACTGAGGTGGTATATGCATCATCACCACCCTGTACTTTGATTTTTGGTAAGCTTCCGACTGCATAATCTTTTCCATCCATGCGGCTTGCTTCAACCTGTATGCATCCGAATCATCCCAGCCGGTATCTATTACTTCTTCTCCTGTGTCGAGCACAATCGTAAACACTGGCCCGAGTTGATAAGTAAAGAACAACCCATCCGGATTGGAAAAATAATCTTTCAGTTGATGCGCAAATTTCCCCCGCATTTCATGATTGCCTCTTACAAAGATCATGGGCTTTTGTGTCGCAAACACATCAGTGCATGGTTTCAGCAAATGATCAATGATTTGTTCTTCATCGCTTTGAAAATTGAACATATCACCATTCAATAAAACAAAATCATAAGGATTCGTTTTATTAAGCTTCAGTAACAACGGAAAAGATTCGGGCCGGTCATGAATATCATTCAATACCAGCCAGCTTAGTTCTTTCTTGTTTTGAGCAAAGGTTGTGAAAGAATAGGTATCACTGTAAATCGTTTTACCGTAAATGATCGTGTCTTCACCTTCAAAACTTTTAATATGCTTTGATGCAACTCGGTAATGGTATTGTGTGCCAGGGTTTAATTGTTCCAGGTGAATTTCATGAACACGGTTATAAGCATTCACCAATCCATATTTCACCAGTACAGCTTTCTGATCAAGCTTTCCTGCTTCACCATATTCAACCCAGCCAAAACTCAGCAGATTGCTGATCCAGCGGATGCTCATGCTTTCAGGAGTAATGGAATGCAGGTAAGGTTTGGTAAGGAATACATGTTTGCCGATGGGTGGTGGCACCACTTCCGATTCATCATTGGTGCAGCCTTTAAAATAAATAAATCCTGCTGCACCAACTCCCGCTACTTTCGCAGCATTGATGATAAATTTTCGCCGGTTGGAAGAAGATGGTTTTTGGTTTTCCATGTTTTGCTGGATACTATTTAATTGAGGTTTTAGCTATAAAAATAAAGAATCTGAAGCAAGAATGAGAACTTGTCTATATTTAATAATTGCATTAATACCATGCCCACAACACGAACAAAAAACAGTTATCAGAAACAAGTGTATGACTTCATAAAGGACATTTATGTTATTTGTCCTTCATGTGATGGACAGGCAATCATTAAAACCCCGGAATTTTCAACAGGAAAAAAGAATGAACAGGAAATTAAATTGATTTGTACAAAATGCGGGCACAATAAACACCTTGCAGAAAAGCCTGATTTGATATTGCATTCATCATCCAGCAAGATAATTACAGGCAAATATGAAATTATCGGTGGAGCAATTGATCCTTATTTTCATTTGCCCCTTTGGCTCACAATGAATTGCTGTAACAATCTCTTATGGGCTTATAATTACGAACACCTGGATTTTCTCATGATACATGTACAAGCAAAACTGAGAGAGAGAAATATACAGGAAATGTCAAACAAAAGTTTGGGAAGCCGGCTTCCAAAATGGATGACCTCAAAAAAAAACAGGGAAGCAATCTTAAAAGGATTCACCCATCTGAAAAATAAAGTTTAACAGCAAATAGTGCGGCTATCCGCAATCATTGAAAGAATAACCCATACGGAGCAACTAGCACCACCTGAAAAAAAATGACAAGCGGAAACGTTTCTTTTTGATTTGTTGCTTTCTTTGAACCACAATAAACAATTATCAGCATGCACAGAATATTTTTCATCACTTCTTTAGTGTTAGCTGCAGCAGCATCCGCACAACAGAAAATTGACTTCGAAACCTATAACCCGCCTTCTACACTGGTTGTGCCGAAACATCCGCTCACCAAAGCAAAGTATCCGTTTATTGATATACACAATCACCAGTTCCAGATGCCAACGATGGATCTCAATACACTTACCATTGAAATGGATAAAATGAACATGAAG
This sequence comes from Chitinophagaceae bacterium, assembly GCA_031407835.1. Lineage (GTDB taxonomy): Bacteria > Bacteroidota > Bacteroidia > Chitinophagales > Chitinophagaceae > Lacibacter. Next base: position 10,539 of record JANOIQ010000023.1, on the reverse strand, counting down.
ATAATGGTGAACCTGAGCGGTGGCAGTGGTGAACAAATCAGTAAAGCAGCAAAGAATATCAACCAAAATAAACCCGGCCGTTTTATTGTATTTGCCAATGTAGATTTTAAAGGCGTTGGTGAACCTGGCTGGGGCGAAAAAGCGGCTAAGCAGTTGGAGGAAGATGTAAAGAACGGTGCCAATGGATTGAAGATTTATAAGAGTCTTGGTTTTTCTGTAAAAGATATCAATGGCGTTCGTGTAACAGTTGATGATGCAAGGCTTGATCTTGTTTGGAAGAAAGCAGGTGAATTAAAAATACCGGTGCTCATTCATACAGCCGATCCGAAATCATTCTGGGATCCATTGGATAATACTAATGAACGCTGGCTTGAGCTGATCATTAATCCTAACCGAAAACGTGGAGCTGATAATCCTGCTCCTTTTGAAACATTAATTGAAGAACAGCACAACCTCTTCAAAAAACACCGGAACACAACTTTTATTGCTGCACATTTTGGATGGTACCCCAATGATTTGGCAAAGCTGGGTGCTTTGCTCGATGCGCTGCCAAATGTAGTGGTGGAGTTTGGTGCCGTGATTGCAGAACTTGGCCGTCAGCCGAAAATGGCGAAAGCATTCTTTACCAAATACCAGGACCGCATTTTGTTTGGAAAAGACAGCTGGGTTCCATCTGAATACGCCACTTATTTCCGTGTGCTGGAAACAGAAGACGAATATTTTCCTTATCACAAAAAATATCATGCCTACTGGGCTATGTATGGTATGGGACTGCCCGACGCTATTTTAAAGAAAGTATATTACAAAAATGCATTACGGATTATTCCGAATATTGATAAAAGCGGATGGCCGGAGTGAGAAAGGAGATTGTTGTGAACTATATTTTATTACGCATTGTGTAAATCGACGGGCATTTGCATTAATTGAATGAATATAGCGCTGTTGTTACCCAGCACGCCACTAAACTTCACGTTTCATTAGTAGATTTACAGCATGTGAATTATATAACTCTTTCCGCATATTATGTAACTCTTAAATAGTTCATATTGTTAATCTTTGAGCCAAATAACAACTTAACGCAATTATTTTGGAAAAAGGATTAATCGCACAGGCATCAATTAAAATTAAAGCTCCCATTAATAAAGTGTGGGATGCTCTTATCAATCCTGTAATAATCAAACAATACATGTTCGGAACAGAAGTAAGTTCTGACTGGAAAGTTGGAAGTACAATTCTTTGGAAAGGGGTTTGGAAAGAGAAACCTTATGAAGATAAAGGCAAAATTCTTACAATAGAACGGGAGAAAAGACTTCAATATTCACATTTCAGCCCTCTTGCAGGACTGCCTGATGTGCCTGAAAATTACCACACGCTTACTTATGAACTTTCCAACGGGGATAATGAAATAGTTGTCACATTATCGCAGGATAATAATGAAGACGAAAAAGCACAAAAACATTCAGAAGAAATGTGGCAAAAAATGCTGGACGGGTTAAAAAAGTTTTTAGAAAAATAAATAACAATAGAAATATCTGCAAAAAAAGATGGTCTCCCAAACGGAAGACCATCTCTTTTAAATTGACCCAACATCAAATCAGTTTGCAACAATCTTACCACGAATTTCTCCGGCAGGATAGGCAGCTGATGTTACATTGATATAATAATCACCTGCTTTTAATTCTGCTTCTGCTGCAGCATCAAGTGTAACACTGAAACTTAAAGGCGATACAACAACAGCACCAAGCGAAACAACAAGCGACCCTTTTGTGGATGCTGTTCCTCTTTCAATATTCCAGCCTGTAGGAGTGATGCCCGAATAGGTTACTGTGCCTGAAAACGTTTTTGTACCTGAATTATAAGTACCATTGAATGTAGCCGTAGCAGTGGATGAATTAGATGGAACCTCGGTTGCACCATTTGCATTTGCTTTATACGATTGAGTAACAGATTCGTCAGAATCTTTTTTACAACCAACCAATACTGCACTTGCCATAAATGTTGTAACTGCTAACAGTTTAAACGTCATTTTCATAATGTAATAATTTAGATGAATAATACCATGCAATTTTCAATTACTATGCCAGTAATGGAACTCATCATCTTCAGCAATGTGGTAATTATGTAACACTCAACTTATTTCAGTCGGTAAAAGGCAAAAAAAATGATCTTAAAATATAAGATCATTTTTTTTATTATAACAGTTCATTTGGTTTACTTCACTCCTTTCACATACTTCTCCAACCAGCTATTTTCTTCCCACAGCAAATGAAGAATATTTTCTTTACCACGGTAACCATGTGCTTCATAAGGAAGACTTACATAGCGTACATTGGCACCATTGCCTTTTAATGCAGCAAACATGCGCTCACTCTGGATAGGATATGTTCCTGTATTATCATCCGTATCACCATGCACTAATAAGATCGGCGTCTTTAATTGATGTGCAAAGCTGAACGGACTCATATCAAAATACAATTGAGGTAACTGCCAGTAAGTACGGTCTTCGTTCTGAAAACTGAATGGAGTCAATGTTCTGTTATACGCACCACTTCTTGCAATACCTGCTTTAAACCAGTTGGTATGTGCCAGTAAATTCGCCGTCATAAATGCACCATAGCTATGTCCGCCAATACCCACTCTTGTACTATCGCCCACTCCCATCGCTGCTAATTTATCAATGGCTGCTCTTGCATTTAATTTCAGCTGTTCAACAAAATCATCATTGGGTTTTTTATCAGGCGATGTACTTACAATCGGCATTTCTGCATTATCTAAAATGGCATAACCCTGGGTTACCCAGAAAATAGGGCCGCCCCAGCCAATGCGAGTAAACATATTTTTTGAACCTCTTACCTGTGCTGCATCACTTGCATTGGTGAACTCACGGGGATAGGCCCAGATCAGCACAGGAAGCGGTTTGTCTTTTTTGGGATCATAACCTTTCGGCAAATACAGATCACCTGTTAAGTCAACACCATCAGCACGTTTGAAAGAAATTTTTTGTTTGCTGATTCCTTCCAGTTGCGGATAAGGATTGGCAAAAGCTGTTACCTGCCTATCGGCAATCTTTAAACGCAATGATTTGATCCAGTAATTTGGCACTTCTGTTTGTGATTCTTTGCGTGTGAGGATAGTAAGGTTTCCACGGTTCAACACATCAATTACCATTTCATAACTGTCTTCGCTGCAACGCCAGATGATTTCATTCTTTTTTGTTGCAAGATCAAAACTTGAAAGAAAGGGAAGGTCTCCTTTTGCTGAAGCACCAGTTGTATTATTCATCAGCAGTTTACCATCATGCGGAATTACCACATCACGACCATAATTGTTTTTCTCTGTTACAGGATTACCGATATTGCTGTAAGCATCATTCAAACTTCTTTCCTGCATTAATTCTGCTTCACCTGTGGAAGGGTTCACTTTGTATGTTTTCGTCAATGCTTTTCCACGCAACACTTCTTGCACAATAGCAAAACTGCTGTTTCCCCAACGTGTTCCTGCATAACGCATTTTACTTTTAAAGAGTTCTTTTGGTTCAGCATTGAAGGGAGCAGGTAATGCATATACAACATCATGGAATTCCATTTGGTTTTTGATCAAACCGCCATCCAGTGGTTTACACCAAACAACTGTTGCTGCTTCATCATCACGCCATTCAATACTTCGTGGAGCATTCTGCACATTATCATTACCTGCAGGTGCAGTTTCAGAAGATGGAAGTTTAGCGACCTCTTTAATGAACCTGCCGGAAGCATCATGAATGTTGACCGTTGCATTAAATCCATTGGCAGGAACGGTATATGAAAATGGTTTGTTGATGGTACGGATGAGTAAATATTTTTTATCAGGCGAAGGATTGACCGAAACATAAATAGCCGGTTGATTGATCTTTGTTTCCACACCATTTACATTTTTTACCAATTGTGCTGTTGTAAAAAACTCAAACAGTTGCTCGTCGTACGGCGATTTGATCATATCCTGGAAAGTTGGTCTTGGTGCCGCACTGCCATAACTTTCCTGTACCGTTGGCCCTTTTGGTGTAATGGGACGGTTAGGCATAGCCGCCGGAGATTTTGTTGCTGTTTTATACAGCAGCGTGTTATCATCTAACCAACTGAAAGCAGCACCTAATACAACATTCAATGCAGATTTATTCACCTTCATTGCTTTTTGCGTTGCCACATCAATCATATACAGATCAACCAAAGAGCCTGTACTATGTGTAAAAGCAATTTTCTTCTCATTATTACTCCAGGCAACGGCATTGGCTAAGAGATTGCCAGGCAATCCGCTGATCTTATATTCTTTACCTGAAGCAATATTCTTTAATGTAAAATTGTTGATGTAGTTCTGACGGCTTAAAGAGAAATTAGCAGGATTGATACGGAGCCCGGCAACTCTTACTTCCGGCTGACCCAGTTCTTCAACAGTTGGATAAGTATTGCGTTCAATCAGCAGCATCCACTCACCCTTACTGTCAACACTTACAGTTGGTGTTGGTTTTGCTAAAGCAAGATCCATGATAACTTTTGGCGGAAGCTGGTAATTAACAGCATCCTGTGCAAATACATGCGCACAAATAAATAAGGCGATGAATGTTGATAGTTTTCTCATGCAAATGAATGTTTGTTTTGGATTTCGAATTTACTCATAACAGGTCAGGGAAAATTACCGTTCAACAAAATATTTGCCGTTTCACTATATGACCTTATTTTTGCAACATGATTATCAGCACATATATCCATCATCACCATACTTGCCTTGCCGGGTAAGCCAGATGATGTATTGTGTATAACAATAGTTAAGGGCTTACGAAAGTGAGCCTTTTTTATTTATAAGAATTTAATGAAGGGGTATGCCATACCTTTTTAATTTAGTGATCAAATAAAGAACCTTTGAAACAGGTATGGCATGCCTGCTCACACTAAAATGTATATGATGCAGGACAAAAAATACACTCCCCTGAGCGAACTCAGCGGAGGCAGCGCAGAAAAACCTTCCAGGCTCAGAATTGCCATTCAGAAAAGCGGAAGACTCTATGATGATTCAGTTAAATTATTAGGTGAATGCGGTATTGATTTACGCAATGTAAAAGACCGTTTAAGAACTGAATCAGATAACTTTCCCATGGAAGTATTCTTTTTGCGGGATGATGATATTCCGCAATACGTGGAAGATGGTGTGGCTGATATTGGTATTGTTGGTGAAAATGTATTGTTTGAAAAAAACAAGAAAGCAGAGATTGTTGAAAAGCTTGGCTTTGGTAAATGCCGTTTGAGTTTAGCGATTCCGAAAAGTGAAACCTACAAAGGCGTTCAGAGCTTAGAAGGCAAGCGGATTGCAACAAGCTATCCATTTTTAGTGAATGATTTTTTAAATAAGAACAGTATTACAGCTGAGATACATGAAATCAGTGGTTCGGTTGAAATTGCACCGGGCATTGGTTTATCTGATGTGGTGGTTGATTTAGTAAGTAGTGGTTCTACCCTGTTCATGAATGGATTAAAAGAAGTGGAAACTATTCTGCAATCGCAATCTGTTTTAATTAAGAATAATAAACTCAGCAAAGAACAGGAACTTCTGCTCGATAAATTACTCTTCCGCATTAAAGCGGTAAAGAAAGCCAAGCGTAATAAATATATCTTGATGAATGCTCCGAATGAAAAGCTCAGCAATATCATTGCATTGCTGCCGGGCATGCGCAGCCCCACAGTTTTATCATTGGCAGAAAGTGGCTGGAGCAGTGTACACAGTGTATTGAGTGAAGATGAATTCTGGGAAAAGATTGAGCAGTTAAAAGCAGCAGGTGCAGAAGGAATATTGGTTGTGCCGATTGAGAAGATGGTGATGTAAAACAAAGCCCCTTCCGTGAGCTTCGCTCGTAACCTTCATGCTTTGGTTATCCCCGAAAGGGGAAGTCATCATTGCACAGCCCCTGCTACTATAAAGATTATGATTATTTAGAACTGATCAAAATAAAAAAAGCACAAGATGTTCCGTAGGAACAACTGATGGGTAACAAAAAACGTTCCGTCCCGTAGGGACGGCTGATACATATGCAGATCATAAAACATCCAAAAAAGAATGAGTGGAGCAGGTTGCTGAAACGTCCGGCACTTGATTCCAGTTCATTAGAGGCAAGTGTAACGAATATTTTACACCAGGTAAAAGCAAGTGGCGATGAAGCGTTGAAACGTTTCTCCACCATTTTCGATAAAGTATCTGTTGATGAATTGCAGGTTTCAGAAGAAGAGATTGCTTCTGCTGGTGCAACCATCAGCAGCGAATTGAAAGATGCCATTGCAGTTGCTAAAAAGAATATTGAAACTTTTCATCAGCAACAGATAAGTACAGTTGAAAAAATTGAAACTATGCCCGGCGTGGTATGCTGGCGCAAAACAGTAGCAATTGAAAAAGTGGGATTATACATACCTGGTGGAACAGCTCCTTTATTTTCTACCATCTTAATGTTAAGTATTCCTGCAAAAATTGCCGGATGTAAAGAGTTGATTTTATGTACACCTCCCGGCAAAGATGGAAAAATCAATGCAGCCATTTTATATACAGCAAAGCTGGTGGGCATTACCAATATATTTAAAACCGGTGGAGCACAGGCAATTGCAGCCATGGCATATGGAACAGAAACCATTCCACAGGTGTACAAAATTTTCGGCCCCGGTAATCAGTATGTAACCTGCGCCAAACAATTAGTGCAGAAAGATGGTGTTGCAATTGATATGCCTGCAGGCCCGAGTGAAGTTTGTGTGATGGCTGACGATACAGCCAATCCTGTTTTTGTTGCAGCTGATCTGTTATCACAGGCTGAGCATGGAATTGATTCACAGGTATTGCTGCTGAGCACTTCAGAAGCAATGATCAATGCTGTACTTACTGAAACAGAAAAACAATTAGAAGAACTTCCGAGGAAAGAACTGGCAGCAAAAGCCTTGGAAAACAGCAAAGCCATTTTATTGAAAACTGCTGACGAAATGATTGAACTGGTGAATGAATATGCTGCCGAGCATTTAATCATCAGTTGCAAGGATGAGGATAATATTGCAGAAAAAATCATCAATGCAGGTTCTGTTTTTCTTGGCAACTATTCGCCGGAAAGCGTGGGCGATTATGCAAGCGGAACGAATCATACTTTACCTACCAATGGTTATGCAAAAGCATACAGCGGTGTAAGTGTTGATAGTTTTGTAAAGAAGATCACTTATCAAAAATTAACACAGGAAGGTTTGAAAAAAATTGGGAAAGCAGTTGAGGTTATGGCGGAAGCGGAGGGATTGGAGGCGCATAAGAATGCTGTTACTAAAAGAATACAGAATATAGAAAACAGAAGTTAGAAGTAAAACAACCTCACCCTGACTGTTTTTAATGATTTAAATTTTAAAAATGGCAACAAAGAAATTCCAGGAATTGATTGTGTGGCAAAAAGCTCATCAATTTGTATTGCTTGTTTACAAATACACTGAATCATTTCCAAAAGCTGAGGTATATGGATTGAGTTCTCAATTCAGAAGGGCTGCTGTTTCTATTGCTGCAAACATTGCTGAAGGCTATAAGAAAAAAGGAAAAGCTGATAAAGCCCGTTTTTTGAATATTGCACAGGGATCACTTGAAGAATGTCAATATTATTTAATTCTTTCTTCTGACCTCGGTTTTGGCGATGTCTCAGAAAAGCAATCTCTGTTAGATGAAGTTTCACGAATGCTAGAAGCGTATATGGCTAAAATTCTATCTTCTAACTCCTAAATTCTATCTCCTTCTTTTATGTCTTTCGATCTAAACAATTTACTGCGCCCAAACATCAAGTCACTCACTCCCTACTCTTCTGCAAGGGATGAGTTTCACGGTGAGGCAAAGATTTTTCTTGATGCAAATGAAAACAGCATCGGTTCTCCATTGGTGAAATGGTACAACCGTTATCCCGATCCTTATCAGCAAAAGATCAAGGAAAAATTATCGGCTATTAAAGGTGTATTGCCCAAACAGATTTTCATTGGCAATGGAAGCGATGAATGTATTGATTTGCTGTACCGTGCATTCTGCAACCCGGGAAAAGATAATGTGATTATTTGTCCGCCTACGTACGGTATGTATGAAGTAAGTGCCAACATCAATGATATTGAATTGCGTAAAGCGCCGCTGCTGAACGACTTTCAACTCGATTTGGTGCACATGGAAACATTGGTGGATGCAAATACCAAACTTATCTGGATCTGTTCACCTAACAATCCAACCGGCAACAGCATTAACCGGGATGATATTGAAATGGTGTTGAATAATTTTGACGGACTGGTGATTGTGGATGAAGCCTATATCAACTTTGCCCGTCAGCGTTCCTGCATTTCATTGTTAAGTGAATATCCAAACCTTGTAGTGATGCAGACATTAAGCAAAGCATGGGGATTAGCAGGTTTACGGTTGGGAATGTCGTTTGCCAGTGAAGAGATCATCAGCATCTATAATAAAATCAAACCTCCCTATAATATCAGTGAAGCTGTGCAGGAGCTAGTGATCAAAGCACTTGACAATGTAGAAGAAGTAAATGCCATGATTCAGGAACTGGTGAAAGAAAGAAGCAGACTGGAAGAAGAATTATCGAAACTGAATGTGGTTGAACGGATCTATCCATCAGATGCCAATTTCTTACTGGTGAAAGTTGTGGATGCAAGAGCCATTTATGAATATTTACTTTCCAACCAAATTGTGGTACGTGACAGAAGTAAAGTGATGTTATGTGACGGTTGTTTACGGATAACTGTAGGAACGGCCAAAGAGAATGATGAAATGCTGAACGCTTTACAGAAGTTTATTGTTTAATGCTAACTTTAAACACAGAAACAAAACCATTATGAACAGAATTATTGCATCTCTTCTTTTCATTTTCGCAGTAACATTTACAGCCTGCGCCAATGACTCAACAAAAAATAATCAAGCTGCTCCAAACGGGGGATTGAAATTACCAGCTGGCTTTACTGCAACAGTTGTTGCAGATAAATTGGGCAATGCACGTCACATTGTAGTGAACAGTAACGGCGACGTATATGTAAAGCTCGAACGTTTAAAAGATGGAAAAGGCATTCTCCGTTTAAGAGATACTAATGCTGATGGAGTTGCTGATGAAATAGTTGCCTTTGGTAATTTTGCCGGTACAGGCATCGCCATCAATAAAGGATATCTCTATGCTTCATCCGATGAAGCAGTGTATCGTTTCAAACTCAATAGCAATAATGAAGTAGAAAACCCAGATCAACCGGAACTGATTGTTACAGGTTTGGTGAATAAACGCCAGCACTCATCCAAATCATTGGCATTTGATAACAACGGGAACATGTACGTTACCATTGGTGCTCCAAGTAATGCCTGCCAGGAAAAAGATCGTACAGCAGGATCTCCCGGACAAACACCCTGCCCTATTCTTGAAACCGCTGGCGGAGTCTGGCAATTCAATCCCAACAAACTCAATCAAACTTATGCAGATGGTGTTCGTTATATAACCGGTTTAAGAAATGTGGTGGGTTTAGACTGGAACTCTTCTGTGAACGAATTATATGTTACGCAGCATGGCCGTGATCAATTGAATCAATTACATCCCATACAATATAGCGTTGAACAAAGTGCTGAATTACCTGCTGAAGAATTTTTCATGGCTAAAAAAGCAATGGACTTTGGCTGGCCTTTTTGTTATTATGATCCTGTTCAGAAAATGAAAGTGCACGCCTACCTTGGCGGCGTACTTCAGAATCAGCTCGAGTTCGGTGTACTTCTCGACGATCGGAATGATGTTGCGGCCGATCTTCTGCGCCCACATCGCCAGCTCGATGAACTCGGCGTCCTTGAATCCGTTGCACACGATCGGCGTGTCGTTGCTGGCCATGGCGGCCACGGCCATCAGCTCCGGCTTGGACCCGGCTTCGAGGCCGAAGCCGTACTGCTTACCGAACTCCATCACCTCTTGCACGACCTGCCGCTGCTGGTTGACCTTGATCGGGTAGACGCACACGTACTTGCCGGCGTACTGGTTCTGCGAGATGGCCTGCTGGAACGCGGCGTGGATTTCGCCGAGACGGTGCTGCAGGATGCCGGGGAAGCGGAGCAGAATCGGCGCGCTCAGGCCGCGGAGCTCGAGGCGATCGACCAGCTTCTTCAGGTCGACCGAGCGGGAGGCATCCTTGGTGGGATGCACCAGCATGTGCCCCGTGTCGCCCACGGAGAAATAGCCCTGGCCCCAACGGGCCACGTCGTAGTGTTCGGTGGCTTCGGCCACGCCCCATTGGGTCGTGGCGCCGCCATTGGTGGTCCGCAGCTTGTCGTTGGTCGCCGTGCTCATGTGCCAGTTGAGGATAAACGAAAAATCCCGGCGTGCGACGACAGATTCGCGTCGCGGGCCCGAGTTTGACTACGATCGCGGGATGAGTGAACGGATACCCGCCATCAAGGTGCTGCTGCTGCCGAAGGACACCAACCAACTCGGCACGATCTTCGGTGGCGTGATTCTGTCGCACGTCGACCTGGCGTCGGCGGTGGAGG
>JANOIQ010000650.1:0-1848 GCA_031407835.1 Chitinophagaceae bacterium | reverse complement strand
TATTTGTAGATGTGTTGATTTGGAAATTTGAAGATGAAAAACATACTCAAATTACCTGTAATTATTTTTACTGCAAAGAAACATATCGTATCTGCATGAAACAACCGTTTTCGTTTACATGTTGCATTTGTTATTTCTTCTATCTACCTTGTTCCTGACCGTTATTTGACTACCACCTTCTAATCTCATTCTCTGAAGACTTTTCTTTCATTTTTTTAACTCCTAAATGAATTTGTTTTATGAAGCAAGTCTTAGCCATTTTTTTATTAGCAGCCATCAGCTGCAACAATGAACCGGAAAAAGAAGCCCTGGCCATATCAGGTGCTTACAGTATGTTATCGCAATCTGTAAAAGGTGAAAAAATTGACACGAATTACACATCACTGAAACAACTGAAGATCTTTACAGGTGACCAGATGATGTATGTAAATGTTAATCCGGCTGATTCTGTCAGCTCTTTTGGTATTGGTACTTATAGCAGCAGTGTGGATACAATCATTGAAACTGTATTATACAATGCTTCCGATTCTTCAGCAAGCGATTCAGCTCAGCGTTTTCATTTAACCATTCAAAAAACAGAAAAGGGTTACAAACAGATCATTCCTGAAATCGGAACGGGTGAACAGAAAATTAAACTCACAGAAGAATATGAAACAGTTGGAACAAAAACCACTTCTCCATTGGATGGTTTATGGAAACTGACAAAAGCTTACAATATAAAAGGTACAGATACATCCAACAACGATGCAACACAATACAAGATGTATAACGCCGGGTATTTTATGTTTGGACATACCTGGGCAGATTCAACTAAAAAATTACATACAGGTATTGGCTTTGGAACATTTACGATGGAAGGAACTGCTAAAATAAAAGAATCAGTTACAGCATCAACCTACTCTGAGATCAGGGGACAGAGTTTTGATATTGATATTGAGCTGACCGGTACTGATGAATTTAAACAAATAATTACAAATAAAGACGGAACAAAGAATGTGGAATTTTATCAACGGGTGAAGAAGTAATTAAATCCCTGCTAAATAAAAACAGCGCAGTCATATTATTTACTGCGCTGTTTTATTTGGCCTCACCCTCCATCTCCCTCTCCGGTAGAGAGGGAGCGGTGCTGCGTATAGAATTTAAACGTTTAATTCTTCCACTTCAAATTTGAATCTTTAATCATCACATTTCGAAGAGCCTGATTATTATTTTACTCTTTGAAAAATTAGGGCTGTGCGTTTGCAGTTCTCCCCTAACGGGGGAGTTAGAAGGGGCTTCCTATAAATTCCACCGCCTTCATCATATCCTCATGCAATACCCTGTCCTTATCAACAAAACTTACCTGCTTTCGGAATGCACTCATTACTGTTTCAATCTTTGGAGAACTCTGTAAAGGTCTTCTGAATTCCATTGCCTGTGCTGCACTTAATAATTCAATCGCCAATACTTTCTCTACATTTTTCATTACACGAAATGCTTTTGTTGCTGCATTGGCACCCATGCTTACATGATCTTCCTGGTTATTGCTCGATGAAATGCTATCAACACTTGCAGGTGTACAAAGCTGTTTGTTTTCACTCACAATTCCTGCTGCGGTGTATTGCGGAATCATGAAGCCGCTGTTGAGTCCTGCTTCTTTTACCAGGAACATTGGCAAACCTCTTTGTCCGCTGATGAGCTGATAGGTTCTTCGTTCGCTGATATTCGCCAGCTCACTCATCGCTATTGCAAAATAATCCAGCGCTATTGCCAATGGCTGACCATGAAAATTTCCACCGCTTACAATTAAATCAGCTTCGGGAAATACATTGGGGTTATCTGTTACAGAATTGATTTCTGTTAAGAAAA
>JANOIQ010000647.1:0-7944 GCA_031407835.1 Chitinophagaceae bacterium | reverse complement strand
ATTTAACTATTATCATCTGTCAAATGGAAATGTAGTGGCGCTTTGGAAGTCTGCATTGACAAGCATTTCAAAAGATGAAGGAAAAACCTGGCAATACAATCCAACGAGGGCACCGGGCTTTGTCAACTCCAATGCGAAGATCTGGGGACAGCGAACCAGCGATGGGAAATATGCAACAGTTTACAATCCTTCTGAATTTCGCTGGCCTTTGGCCGTTAGTGTAAGTGATGAAGGATTAAAGTATAAAAACCTTCTGTCGGTAAATGGAGAGATCACTTCTATGCGATACGGTGGTGCTTATAAAAGTTATGGACCGCAGTATGTACGGGGCATACAGGAAATGGATGGCAAACCTGCTGATAATAATATGTGGGTCACCTACAGCATGAACAAAGAAGATATATGGGTGAGCCGGGTTCCTGTTCCAATAAAAAATAAAGTAACGGCGCATATAAATGATGTGTTCAACAACATGACTGCAGGTAAAGAACTGAATGAATGGAATATTTACAGCCCACTTTGGTGCAGGGTGAATGTGGAAACAGTTAATAATCAAAAAGTATTAACGCTGCACGACAGCGATCCATTCGATTATGCAAAAGCTGAACGCATTTTTCCGGAAACAAAACAATTGGTTGTTGAGTTTACAGTAACAGCACAACAAACAAACACAGGTAATCTTGAAATTGAATTGCTCGATAAAAAAGGAACAGCTACGCTTCGTTTGATGCTCGATTCAACCGGAAGTATTTTAACCAAGCAAGGGTATCGAAATAAGAGTTTAGGCAAATACAATGCAGGCGAGCAACTCAACATCAAAATTGAACTGAATACAACAACCCGTTTCTATACTGTCACGATCAATAACGGTAAACCTAATCTGAATCTCTTTTTCCAACCTGTTGAATCAGTGGAACGATTAGTATTCAGAACAGGAGAGGTACGTCGTTTCCCGAATGCTGATACACCAACAGACCAGGATTACGATCTGCCGGGTGCTGATGCAAAAGCAAAAGAGACGGTTTATTTTATTCATAGTGTAAAAACAAATCTGAAATAGGATTTAAAGGATGAAGAACATAAAATACATATTGTTGTTCTGTTCTATTGCTGTCAGCTGTTTCAATGCAGAGGGGCAGAACAAACCTTTTGTGTTAAAGCACGAACAGTTCAAACATTATGTGGACTATTTCAACAAAATGGAAGAGCCCAATATTGAACAGGCGATTCCGAATGCAAAAAGTTGGGAATGGATGAAAAAGAATGTGCCGTTGTTTGAATGTCAGCAACAGAATTTTGAAGAGATCTTTTATTACCGCTGGTGGACATTACGTAAGCATATCAAAAAAACGGAAAAAGGATTTGTGTTTACGGAGTTTTTGATACAGCGTAGCTATGCCGATAAATATAATCTCATCTCCAGCGGTCTTGGTCATCATATTTACGAATCCAGATGGTTACATGATAAAACCTACATGGATAACAACCTGCATGTATGGTATCGGGGCAATGATGGTAAGCCGTTGAAGAAATTACGTTTTTACAGCAGCTGGAATATTGATGCAATCTATAACCGTTATCTAGTAAATGCTGATAAACATTTTTTGTTGAACATGCTTCCCGATTTGAAAGAAGATTACGCAGCATGGGAACAGGAAAAGAGAACTTCAAACGGCTTGTTCTGGCAATTTGATGTGCGTGATGCAATGGAAGAAACCATCAGTGGTAGCAGAACTGAAAAGAATCCCCGTCCATCGATCAATGGATATATGTTCGGTAATGCAAAAGCATTATCGGCAATTGCACAATTGAACAACGATCAAACAACTGCTGCATTATATAATCGTAAAGCAGATTCCATCAAACAATTAGCACAACAACTGCTCTGGCACCCCAAGCATCAGTTCTTCGAAGTAAAAAAAGAAAAAGGCGATACACTGTCGAATGTAAAAGAAGAGATCGGTTTTATTCCCTGGTATTTCAATATGCCTGATGCGCAATACAATATTGCGTGGAGAAGTTTGATGGATACCAAAACATTCTGTGCGCCATTTGGTATCACTACTGCAGATCGCAGTCATCCGGGGTTTCGCACACATGGTTGTTGCAAATGCGAATGGGATGGTGCGGTATGGCCGTTTGCTACAGCACAAACATTAACAGGCATGGCCAACTTGCTGAATAATTACAAACAGGATTTTGTGGCTGATAGTAATTATTTCAACTTATTAAATACTTATGTTGAATCACAATACTATCGTGGTCGCCCTTACATAGGTGAGTACCTCGATGAGAAAACAGGATTCTGGTTAAAGGGTGATGAAGAACGTAGCCGTTATTATAATCATTCAACGTTCAATGATTTGATCATTAGCGGACTGGTTGGTTTAAGACCAAGAGCAGATAATGTGGTTGAAGTAAATCCATTGGTGCCGGAAGGAAAGTGGAATTGGTTTTGTTTGGATAATGTGCTATACCATGGAAAGATCGTTACCATCATTTGGGATAAAGACGGATTGAAGTATAAAAAAGGAAAAGGATTAACTGTGTGGGTGAATGGAAAGAAAGTGGCTTCGTCGGTGAAGCTGGAAAAAATTACCGGAAAATTATGATTGATTTTTTTGCCACAAAGGCGCAAAGACAGAAAGTAGCACAAAGAAAATCCTTTGTGCATCTCTGTGCTCTTTGTTTCTCAGTGGTTCTTTTGGCTCCTTTGTTTTCTTACTCGCAACAAACAGAAAAAGTTTATCTCTCTGGGACCGGTAGTGATCAAACAGTGCAATGGGATTTCTTTTGTACAGGTGGGATGAATGCTAACAAATGGACAAAGATCGCTGTGCCGAGTTGCTGGGAGTTACAGGGTTTTGGTAAATATGATTATGGTTTTGCAAAGGATAGTGTACGTGGAAAAGAAAAAGGATTGTACAAACATCGTTTCAGTGTGCCTGCCAACTGGAAAGGGAAAGCCATCAATCTTGTGTTTGAAGGCGTAATGACGGACGCAGAAATAAAAGTAAATGGCAAACCGGCTGGTGAGGTACATCAAGGTGCTTTCTATGCATTTAAATATGATGTTTCCAAACTGTTGAATTACGGGAAAGAAAATTTACTGGAAGTAAGCGTTGCTAAACATTCAGCAAATCAATCGGTTAATGAAGCAGAACGAAAAGCAGACTTCTGGATTTTTGGCGGCATCTTTCGACCGGTGTGGCTGGAAGTGTTGCCCGCTGTACATATCGAGCATGTTGATATTGATGCAAAAGCAGATGGTAGTTTTACAGCTAACATCAAAACAAAAGCTGCTCCTGAATCCATATCAATTCAACTTTATACATCAACAAATGAAAAGTTCGGCAACTCGATCACAATGCAATGGGGCGGATCATCAAATACAATTGGTTTAAAGAATAAGTTTACTTCAGCAAAGCTATGGAATGCTGAATCACCAACATTATACAAAGCGATCATCAGGATTTATCGAAACGGTAAAGAACTTCACACGGTAACAAAACAGTTTGGTTTCCGCACAGTAGAAGTAAAACAGCGTGATGGCATTTATGTGAATGGAGTGAAAGTGAAAATGAAAGGAGTGAACCGACATGCATTTCGCCCTGAGACAGGAAGAACGACCAGTAAACAGATCAGCATTGAATATGTATTGCTCATGAAAGAAATGAAAATGAATGCCGTGCGAATGAGTCATTATCCACCCGATGATCATTTTCTTGATGTATGTGATTCACTTGGTTTGTTTGTGATGGATGAATTGGCTGGCTGGCATGGCAACTATGATACCAAGACAGGAACAAAGTTGCTGAAAGAAATGATCGATCATGATGTGAATCATCCTTCTATTGTTATCTGGGCGAATGGTAACGAAGGCGGTCACAATTTTGATCTCGATAAATATTTTACAGAGTTTGATATTCAAAAACGTCCCGTTGTTCATCCATGGCAGCTGTTTGGCGGAATAGAAACGCAACATTATCGTGAATACAATTATGGTATCGGTAATTATGAAAATGGAAAAGAGATCATAATGCCAACAGAGTTTTTACATGGACAGTTTGATGGCGGTCATGGTGCAGGCATTGAAGATTACTGGGAAAAGATGTGGCACAATCCATTAAGCGCAGGTGGTTTTCTCTGGGATTTTGCAGACAATGCTGTAGTGAGAAAAGACAAGAATGATTCACTCGATACAGATAAACATCGTGCAGCAGATGGTATTGTTGGTCCGCATCATGAAAAAGAGGCAAGCTTTTATACCATTAAAGAAGTGTGGAGCCCTGTTTTTTTTGAACGCAGGGAAATTGCGGAAGATTTTGATGGGACATTCAATTTGGAGAATCGTTATCATTATACTAATCTGAAAGAATGCAGTTTTAGTTGGAAGTTGAAGCGTTTTGAAACAACGATATCAAAAGAAGTTGAAGGCAAAGCCACAGCACCCGATATTCAACCAGGAGCAAAAGGAGCTATACAATTACCCTTACCTGCAGACTGGAAAAATTATGATGTGCTGTATGTAACGGTGAAGGATCGTTATCAGAAAGAATTGTTTACATGGAGTTTCCCGTTCAGCAGCCCTGCAACAATAGGTGGAAGAATGATTGTAAAAGAAGGCAACAACAGCATCAATACTTCTGAAACAGATTCATTACTCATCGTAACCGTAAAGGAAGTAACGGTTGTACTGAATAAAAATAATGGTCTGCTTGTGTCGGTTAAGAATGGAAAAGGAGAGTTGCCATTCAACAATGGTCCGGTGTTGCAGGAAGGAGTAAACAATTTCAAATCATTCAAACAGTACAAAGAAGGAAATACTCTTGTGTTGGAATCTGCTTTCAATCAGAAACAAAGTTACAACACGCTCAAGTGGACGATCTATCCTTCAGGTTGGGTGCAGTTACAGGTGAATTATTTCCCATCTGCTTACTTCACAAACTTTTCCGGTATTAATTTTTCATTCCCGGAAAGAGAAATACAATCGGTAACTTATATGGGCGATGGCCCTTATAGAGTTTGGAAAAATCGTTTAAAAGGAAATCAATTCGGTGTATGGAGTAAAATATATAACAATACAGAAACAGGCGAAGCCCCGTGGATATATCCTGAGTTCAAAGGCTATCATTCCAATTTCTATAGCGGCTACTTCTTCACCAAGACAAATCGCTTTACAGTGGTAACAGAAAACGAAGGATTGTTCCTGCGACTGTTTACACCTGCATGGAAAACTGATCAGTGGCATAACTATGAACCGCTATTTCCATCCGGTGATATTTCATTCATGCAGGGCATCAGCAGCATAGGCAACAAAACACAACGCAACGAAACAACAGGCCCGATGGGTAGTAAGAATATTTTTTACGATTACGAAAAAGATCCGTCGAGGACTTTGCACATCAACTTATACTTTAACTTCTCAGTACAGTGAAAATGAAACGCATATTAACGATACTTGTTCTCCTTCTTTCAATTCAACAATTGTCTGCTCAGGTAACAGTGAGTAATCTTCGCTGCGAAATGCAGGTAAATCCATTGGGGATTGATGTAAGGCAACCACGGCTCAGCTGGCAATTGCAAAGTAATCTTCGCAATGTTGTTCAATCAAATTATCAAATCATCGTAAGCAGCACTGCACAAAACCTGCAGCAAAACAAAGGCGATGTTTGGAACTCTGGTGAGATCAATAGCAACCAATCACTCCATGTGCAATACAACGGAACAGTATTGCAACCTGGAAATAAATATTTCTGGAAAGTTATTGTGCAAACGAATAAAGGGCAGGCACAATCAACACAAACAGCGTTCTTCTCAACAGGTCTCACAAAAGAGCTATGGAAAGCAAAATGGATTGGTTACGATAAAGCATCTGCATGGGATAGTGTTACGCAATGGAGCAGGTTAAGTGCAAGATACCTGCGTAAAGAATTTATCAGCAAGCCAGCAGTAAAACGTGCAACCGTTTATATCTCCGGCTTAGGTATGTATGAATTATACATCAATGGCAAAAAGATCGGCGACCAGGTGCTGGCTCCCAACCCAACTGATTATCGTAAAACATATTTCTACAATACACATGATGTAACGTCGCAGATGAAGGCCGGCAACAATGCTATTGCAACAGTGCTGGGCAATGGACGATTCTTTACCATGCGCCAGAATTATAAAACGCATAAGCATAACACCTTTGGTTTACCGAAGTTGTTGTTGCAATTGGAAATTGAATATGCAGATAGTACGAAGAAAACAATAGTAAGCGATGAAAGCTGGAAGTTAAATGTGGATGGCCCCATTCGCAGCAACAACGAATACGATGGTGAAGAATATGATGCAACAAAAGAATTCAATGGCTGGACCAAGGCAGGCTTCTCCGACAGCAAATGGATACAGCCTGAGCTGGTGGAAGCACCATCCGGAAAGCTCGTGGCACAAACCAATGAGCCTATGAAAGTGATGCAAACAATCAAACCTGTCTCCATCAAAAAAACAGCAAGCGGGAAATATATCCTTGATATGGGACAGAATTTTGCAGGATGGATCAAGTTGCAAAACATCAACGGTAAAAAAGGCGACAAAGTAACACTTCGATTTGCAGAGAGTTTACAATCGAATGGGGAAGTGTTTGTAGCAAACTTAAGAGATGCAAAAGTGACGAACATTTATACCTTAAAGGGAACAGGTAATGAAAACTGGCAACCTTCTTTTGTATACAATGGTTTCCGTTATGTGGAAGTGTCAACATTCCCCGGCACACCAACCATCAACCAGTTTGAAGGAAAGTTGGTATTTGATGCATTGGAAACAACCGGTTCATTTGAAACAGCAAATACAACTCTCAACAAAATTTATAAGAACGCATGGTGGGGCATTGCATCAAATTACAAAGGCATGCCGGTTGATTGTCCGCAGCGTAATGAACGTCAGCCATGGTTAGGTGATCGTACTGTTGGATCACAAGGCGAAAGTTATGTGTTCAACAATGCGGCACTCTATGCAAAGTGGATGCAGGATATTGAAGACAGTCAAACCGAAGAAGGAAGTGTGCCAGATGTAGCGCCTGTTTTCTGGAATTATTACAGCGATGATGTTACATGGCCTGCGGCATACATTTTCATCAGCAATAATTTATACAACCAGTTCGGCGATATCACACCCATTCAGAAACATTATCCTTCTATGAAAAAATGGATGATGTACATGAAAGAAAAATTCATGAAGGATTATATTGTTACCCGTGATAAATATGGTGATTGGTGTGTACCTCCTGAAAGCTTAACTCTTATTCATGCAAAAGATAGCAATCGTTTAACGGATGGTAAACTCATTGCAACGGCTTACTATTATAAGTTGCTTTCATACATGCAGCGTTTTGCAAATCTTACCAATAATAAGGTGGATGCAAACTATTATGGTTTGTTGAGTGACAGTATTCGCACTGCATTTCAGCAAACATTTTACAATCCGAAACTGAAGCAATACAGCAACAATACAGTTACTGCAAACCTGTTGCCTTTGTATTTTGGTATTTGTCCTGACTCATTGAGAACTGCCGTGTTTGAAAAGATCAGGATCAAAACGCATGTAGAAAATCATGGGCATATCAGCACGGGCTTGATTGGTTCGCAATGGTTGATGCGTGGTTTAACCGAATATGGTTATCCAGATCTTGCTTACATCATGGCATCAAACAAAACCTATCCGAGTTGGGGTTATATGGCGGAGAATGGCGCAACCACTATTTGGGAATTGTGGAATGGCAATACGGCTGATCCCGGTATGAACAGTCAGAATCATGTGATGCTACTCGGCGATCTCCTCACCTGGTTTTATGAAAATCTGGCGGGCATCCGTAGTAATAAAACGGATGTAGCATTTAAGAAGATCATTATGAAACCAACTGTTCCTGCAGGGTTGGATTTTGTAAAAGCATCTTATAAC
>JANOIQ010000646.1:0-1572 GCA_031407835.1 Chitinophagaceae bacterium | reverse complement strand
GTTATAAGATGCTTTTACAAAATCCAACCCTGCAGGAACAGTTGGTTTCATAATGATCTTCTTAAATGCTACATCCGTTTTATTACTACGGATGCCCGCCAGATTTTCATAAAACC
Source organism: Chitinophagaceae bacterium (assembly GCA_031407835.1). Lineage (GTDB taxonomy): Bacteria > Bacteroidota > Bacteroidia > Chitinophagales > Chitinophagaceae > Lacibacter. Next base: position 1,456 of record JANOIQ010000646.1, on the reverse strand, counting down.
AGGTGAGGAGATCGCCGAGTAGCATTACATGGTTCTGACTGTTCATGCCAGGATCAGCAGTGTTTCCATTCCACAATTCCCAAATAGTTGTTGCACCATTCTCTGCCATATAGCCCCAGCTTGGATAAGTTTTGTTCGATGCAAGAATATAAGCCATATCACTGTAACCATATTCCGTTAACCCACGCATCAACCACTGCGAACCGATTAAGCCGGTGCTGATATGCCCATGATTTTCTACATGCAGTTTGATCCGGATCTTTTCAAACACAGTTGTTCTCAAAGAATCGGGACAAATACCAAAGTACAATGGTAACAGGTTAGCGGTAACGGTATTGTTGCTGTATTGTTTAAGTTGCAGATTGTAAAATGTCTGCTGGAATGCTGTGCGGATACTGTCACTCAACAAACCATAATAGGTTGCATCTGTTTTATTGTTAGTGAGATTTGCAAAGCGCTGCATATACGAAAGCAACTTATAATAGTATGCTGTTGCAATGAGCTTACCATCCGTTAAACGATTGGTATCTTTTGCATGGATGAGATTTAAACTTTCAGGTGGTACACACCAATCGCCATATTTATCACGGGTAACAATATAATCCTTCATGAATTTTTCTTTCATGTACATCATCCATTTTTTCATGGATGGATAATGTTTTTGTATGGGTGTGATATCGCCGAACTGGTTGTATAAATTATTGCTGATGAAAATGTATGCCGCTGGCCATGTAACATCATCGCTGTAATAATTCCAGAAAGCGGGTGCTACATCCGGCACACTTCCTTCTTCGGTTTGACTGTCTTCAATATCCTGCATCCACTTTGCATACAAAGCAGCATTGTTGAACACATAACTTTCACCTTGTGATCCAACTGTACGATCGCCTAACCAGGGTTGACGTTCATTTCGCTGCGGACAATCAACCGGCATGCCTTTATAGTTTGATGCAATGCCCCACCATGCATTTTTATAAACACGATTGATTACATCGTTTGATGTTTGAAACGAACCGGTTGTTTCCATTGCATCGTAAACAAGTTTGCCTTCAAATTGATTGATTGTTGGTGTGCCCGGGAATGTTGACACTTCTACATAACGGAATCCATTGTACACAAAAGAAGGTTGCCAGCTTTCTGCACCTGTTCCTTTTAATGTATAAATATTCGTCACCTTCGCATCACGCAGGTTTGCAACAAACACTTCTCCATTCGATTGTAAACTTTCTGCAAAACGAAGTGTAACCTTCTCACCTTTTTTACCTGTAACATTTTGTAGTTTGATCCATCCTGCAAAATTCTGACCCATATCAAGCACATATTTTCCGCTTGCTGTTTTTTTAATCGAAACAGGTTTAATGGTCTGCATCACTTTCATAGGTTCGCTCATTTGTGCTAACATCTTTCCTTCCGGTGCCTGTACTAATTCAGGTTGCATCCATTTACTGTCGTTGAA
>JANOIQ010000630.1:0-6922 GCA_031407835.1 Chitinophagaceae bacterium | reverse complement strand
CCAGTGCATCATCAATTGAATCAATAATCCCATTATTGTTTCTGTCTTTCTTTTCATCCAGCAATCCCGCCTGGATAAAAAATTTCAGCCATGGAGCTGCTTCGCCTTTCTTTACCTGGTTGTGCATGATACGATCGGCTTCATCAGTATAACCATCTTCATAGGCTTTTTGCCGCCACCATAAAGAGCCGGAAAAAATTCCCGTTTTACTAAATTCCTCAGGGTAATTCCACACAATGTCCATTGCCATTAAACCTCCTAAAGAAAATCCTGCAAAAGCCTTTTCTTTAAAATGCGGCAGGTGACATTTTTTTTTAATAAAAGGAAGTAATTCTTCAAAAATGAAACTCGTATACTCTCCTGCTTTTGCTCCTCTCCCTAAATAATCAGCCTGGCTGGCAACACCATATTCCATTTTCCGATCGGGCCCGCAATGAATTCCAACACAGAGTATTGGTTCTATATCCTCATAGTAATAAAGATCACTCAGTATTGCATCAAAAGGCATTTTAGGAAGGTCCTGTCCATCATTGATAAGCAGTAAACTCATTTTCTCAGGATGTTTCACATGCGTTGGCAGATAGAAATCAATTTTTACATCCCGTTCCAGATAGGCAGAGGTCAGTTCCGTTTCTTCAACAAGGATACTCTGCGGTTTTTCCTTATGCATACATTCAAAAATAGGGAATATGAACTAAAATATTTTTCAAACCCTTTGTAAATGTTACAAAATTGTGTACTATATTGAAGGAATAAAAGGGAATCCTCTAATTCATCACACTTCATTTATTAACCGACCAAAATAAACTATTATGAAGAAGATTGGTATACTGCATGGCAAAGAGCGCTCTTTTCCAACTGCATTTGTTGAAAGAGTGAACAGTAAAAAAATTGAAGGTATAGTTGCAGAGCCTGTACGAATTGACAAAGTTGTACAAGGTGTTAATAATGGTTATGCTGTGATTATTGACCGCATTTCACAGGATGTTCCGCATTACCGTGCTTATTTAAAAAATGAAGCTCTTACAGGAACTGCAGTCATCAACAATCCATTTTGGTGGAGTGCCGATGATAAATTCTTCAACAATTGTCTGGCAACCAAAATTGATGTACCCGTTCCTAAAACAGTAATTCTTCCTTCTAAAGACAGACCCGATGATACAGGAGATGAATCTTTCAGCAACCTGGCCTATCCAATGGATTGGGAAGGAATGTTTAATTATATCGGATTTCCTGCTTACATGAAACCCTATGCCGGTGGTGGATGGAAAAATGTTTATAAACTTAACGATGCTGAAGATTTTTTTGAAAAACATGCTGAAACAGCCCAGCTTGTTATGCTTCTGCAGGAAGAAATTGTATTTGAAGAATACTACCGCTGTTACTGCATTGGCCGCAAGCATGTACGCATTATGAGCTATGAGCCACGCAATCCGCATCATCTCCGGTATGTTGCCGACTTTAAACCCTCGGCTGAAAAATTAAAGATGATGACTGATATTGTTTTGCGAATTAACAATTATCTCGGGTATGATTTTAATACTGTTGAATTAGCCTTACGTGATGGCGTTCCTTATGCAATTGATTTTTGCAACCCTGCACCCGATGCAGATCTTCCAAGTGTTGGACAGGAAAATTTTGATTGGGTTGTTGAAACTGCTGCCAGCTATGCAATTGAACGTGCATTAGAACAAAAAGATGGAGCAGACAATTTAACCTGGGGTGAATATATAAAACGTGGAGCCAATAAAGTTTCTCTTTATTAATTATGCTTAGAGGTATGTTTACCGAATACGATCCTGAAAAAAATGAATTTCTATTAGTTGAGGAGCCCGATTCTTCACTTGAATATTCGTATGCCGATTACTTAAAGTGGAAGTTTGAAGAGCGGGTTGAACTCATAAGAGGAAGGATCATGAAAATGACTGCTCCAAACAGAAGACATCAGGATGTGTCTGGAAATCTTTTCCTTTCAATCGCTACTTTCCTGAAAGGAAGAAAATGTAAAGTGTATTCAGCACCTTTTGATGTAAGACTTACCCGCAGCAATAAGTTGAGTGATGAAGAAATTAAAAATGTTGTACAACCCGACATCTGCGTTGTATGTGATGAAAGCAAATTAGATGATAAAGGATGTATTGGTGCTCCTGATTTAATTATTGAGATTTTATCACCCGGTAATTCAAAAAAAGAAATACGTTTAAAACATGAGTTGTATGAAGAAGCGGGAGTGCAAGAGTACTGGATAATTAACCCGGTTGAAGAAAATGTTGCCGTGCTGTTACTAAACACATCAGGAAAATTTGAAGGAGCCTTGTTGTATGCAACGGGTGACATCATTTATTCAAAAGCTGTTGAAGGCTTAGCTGTCAACCTCAGTGATATATTTCTAAATAACGAATAGATATGAGCACAATCAATTACAACCAATTTACACTTGGTGTTGAAGAAGAATACATGGTGTTTGATCCTGTAACAAGAGAGCTGAAAAGCCATGAGCAGAAAATTGTAAACGAAGGCCAGAAAGTGATCAGGGACAAAGTAAAAGCTGAAATGCACCAGGCAGTTGTGGAAGTTGGCACTGACATCTGCAAAGACATTGATGAAGCATTTGCAGATGTTTCATTATTACGCAAAACAATCAGCGGCATTGCCGGAGATATTGGCTTGGCTGTTGGTGCTAGCGGAACACATCCGTTCAGTCACTGGCAGGATCAGCTGATTACTGATCATGTACGCTACAACCAGATTGTGAATGAACTGCAGGAAGCTGCCAGAAGTAATCTTATTTTTGGTTTACATGTGCATGTTGGCATGGAGAACAGGAAGATGGCTATTCATTTAGCCAACTCTGCCCGTTATTTTTTACCTCATGTGTTTGCACTCAGTACCAATTCGCCATTCTGGGTTGGACGGTTGACCGGTTACAAATCTTTCCGTACAAAAGTGTTTGATAAATTTCCACGAACGGGTATTCCGGAATATTTCGACAGTATTGAAGCGTATGATAATTATGTAGCACTGCTCATCAAAACCAATTGTATTGATAATGCAAAGAAGATCTGGTGGGATCTGCGGGTTCATCCTTTCTTTAATACAATTGAATTCCGTATCTGCGATGTACCAATGACCGTAATGGAAACAACTGCTATTACAGCTTTGTTCCAGGCCATTGTAGCCAAGCTGTATAAACTGCGGAACAAGAACCTGAATTTTATTCAGTATCAACGTGCATTGATCAATGAAAATAAATGGCGTGCCAGCCGTTACGGTATTGATGGCTACCTGATTGATTTTGGTAAAGAAGAAGAAACCAACACAAGAGCACTCATTTACGAGTTACTTGATTTTGTTGATGATGTAGTTGATGACTTAGGTTGCAGACATGCACTGAATTTCATTCCAAAAATGATGGAACAGGGAACGGGTGCTGACAGACAATTAAAAGTGTACGAGGAAACGAAGAGTATGACAAGTGTGGTTGATTATATTGGCGGGCAGTTTTTGGCGGGTACATAACTCATGAACTGATCATATGAAATGACAATGGAATACTCCGTTGTCATTTTTTTTATTGCTCAAAATAAGCAACCGTACCGCCTACCCACTCTTTATCCTTGTTGTAACGTACACCAATCATTTTTCCTTTACTCATCCTTGCAAGATTAGTAGCAAGATGTGGCCTTGCATCACCCTCCAACCACACATACATCATACGTATTTCAACCTTAGCCGGAATATCAGGCGTTTCAATTATATCAGCATACTTTACTTTACGTTGAAGAATAAAATTCTGCGGATCATCAATTGAATCTATGTCTTCCTGTGTAATATCAATTTTAACACCCTGCCCGGCAAAAGAAAACAATGGCTTCAGTACATAGTTTTCGAGGCCATCCGGCAATTCTTTCACTTCATTTAAAAAGAATGTTTGCGGTACATACGGATGATTAATAAACGGCAATGTGTATTTGCTGATGCGGTAAAACCAGTTAGGATGCGGCATCCATTCTACATCCAGATCCTGCGTAATATCTACTACATCGCCAAGTGATTCCTTATTTGCATTAAGGTCATCAAAAATGATGCGGTTGTAAATACGTTTTACTTCTGTCTTCTTTCCATCTTTTAAATAAAACAATTTTCTTCCTTCCTGAATGAGTTTGGTTAAGCAAACTACTTCAATACCTGTATAATCTCTGGTACAGGAAAAATCAATTCTTGTTTTTTGTATCTCGGGTTTTATTTCTAACAAAATTACATTCTCAACCGGCAGATCTCCAACAATCAATTTACGCAGCATCTCACTATAGCTTTGCTTAGTATACCCGTTGAGGTAATGACTGAAGTTAGAAGGAATTGAAAAATGTTTTTCAATCACTTCGGGGTAATAAACCTGGAAACCATATAAAGTGGGAAAGCCCTGCATTTCAATCAGCTGTGGTTCAAGCTCACCTTTATCATTAATACAGACGCCAAAATCAAATGAAATCATGTGTGAAATTCTATTCTCATTCGGCACTTTTTCTCCTGCAGGAATTGCATTCTCCGTTAACTCAATAAACTTCGGGTCGCAGATCACATCTACAATACTTTCACAGACATCAATTAATTTATGTGTAAAATCCTTATCTACAAATACAGGTGTTTCACAAATACGGAACTCGATATCACCCGGGTGTAAACTGTCAAGGTCTTTCAGAAATGCCTGGTATTTTTCAACCGTAAAATTCTGATTGAACGCATTGCGTAATGAACGAATCATAGAAGCTGTTTTGTCATCTAAAAATATCTGATTTTAAGCAGAAAACAGAAAGATTCTAAACCGGCACAATATCCATGGAAAAAATTGAGCGGTACAAAAAGTTAGGAAGTATGTGCGAATAAGTGAGCAATATCTTGTCAGGATCTTCCAGGTGTTCAATCATACTTTTCCATTTTTCAAAGCCATGATTATCGATGACTGTCTTCTTTTTTTCTTCTGTTTGAAGATACATGCTCATACCAATGGCATCAGCTTCGGGGTGAAACTGAGTGCCGATCATATATTCGTTAAAACGGATCGCCATGATTGCCCGCTCAAATGGCACATGTGGGCGTTCTTTTTCAATACACAGGAGCTTTGCGCCTATTTCCTTCAGGTGTTTGTGATTGGGCTGAATTACCTGGTAGTCACGACTGTCAACCCCATAAAAAGGATTCACCAACCCTTCAAAAATAATTTCTTCATTGGAGCCAGGAATCATGTGTATGGGGAAAGCACCAAATGCAGTTGACTTTCTTATACATACATTTCCTATTTCGAAATAGCGGCAGGCAAGTTGAAAAGAATGGCAGATAAAGAAGACATACTTTTTTTGTTCCTGAAGTGGATTGTCGTTCCATTCCTTCACATTTGTAATCCATCTGAAAAAGGTATTTTCCCAATCTGTTCCCTTACTTTCGAGAGGACTTCCGGGTCCGCCGGTTGAAATATATACATCATAGCTGAGATCAGGTACTTCGCACTTTCCTCTTACATTAAATTCATCCCACTCAAGATTTAAACTTTGTGCATCAGCAAACTGATTCAAAATTTCACGGATGCAACGCATGCCCTGATTGGCAAAACCATCATACAAATCAAGAATAGCCACCCTAACCTTCCTGTTCACTCCGTTCATAGCGGCAAATTTATTGAAAAAATGATGTTTAAACAGACTTTCATCTATCCACAAATGTGGAAAGCCCCACAAAAAATCCCGCCTTTCAGCGGGATTATACAAAAACAACCTATAAGAAAAAATGACTACAAACTGTTCAGTAACGCATTAATCGCATCAAGGCTTGAAAGTGCCGGCTTGACAAAAGAAACCATATTGGCAGCTGTTTTTTCCTCTTTTACTCCCAAATAATAACTGCTGCCTACTTTGGAAATTGAAACAAATATTACAGGCTCATTGGCAGGAATATTCGGGAACGAAAAGTGACGGAGTGTTGTATTACCGGATAATTGCACAACCGAACGATAATTCTTAAATACCATATATACGGCTGTATTTGCATTTGAAAATAAATCAGGTAAAACAGCTTTTATTTCAATACGTGGCTGACTTGATGGTATAGACCTGTCTACGTTAACCCATCCTGTTCGGTATGTTTCAACAGCATAACCTTTTGCAGAAGGAATGGTATTGGTTGAATCCCAAACTTTCACAAATGAATTATCTGTTGCCGGGGTCCAGTCAAATAATAACGAGTTTGTTACAGCAGATGTATTTCCATAAAAAATACTCATCCCCTGTTTAGGTTCAGCATCACGGTATCGGATAATAATTTTTCTGCTGCTTGCAACTGTAAGCGGCTGACCGTTTGATGTAAGTTTTATATGCAAAGCACCACCAGATTCCAAAGGATATTTATTTGTGCTTGTGGGTACTCCATAACGGATAAAATCACCTTTCTTCTGGAGTAACACATATTCAACTTTTACAGTGCCGCTTAATGCAGTTCCATTGAGCAAAAGGCCATTGGTTGGAAAAGAAATTTGCAAACCGCTTGCTGAACTAACTATTGTATCTGTTACGGTGTTGATATTTTGTGCAGTAAGGCTTCCTTCCAGGTTCTTTGATAAAATAAGTACCTGTGAATTTGCTGTTACATTATTTGTCCAGGCACTGTCTAATTGCTGGCCGGCATCAGGTACAAATTCATTTGTATCTTTTTTGCAGGAAACAATCAGAACAAGGGAAAATAATAAACTGTTTAAAAATATTTTCTTCATATTCGGGATTTAAAATAAAATAGGTGCTTTCCCCGGGTTACTGGAAACATCCGTATTTATTTGATTCATGATTTACCTGTAACGCTGCCTGCCACTGTACAAATTATACCTGATGCCCAATTGCATACCGCTTGTAGAATAACGTTGATTCACAATATT
>JANOIQ010000626.1:0-4786 GCA_031407835.1 Chitinophagaceae bacterium | reverse complement strand
TTTATACACTAATAACCCCACCGCTTCTTTTAAAAAAACATCCCAGTTTTCAAATGATTTGTAAGAAGGCATAACTGCATCAATGAATCGTATTGGGTTATTAACGGTATTGAAATTGCAAGGGAAAGCGATTGTTTCAATCCCGGCTTTTGTAAATACTTTTTGCGACCGCTTCATGTGCATAGCCGATGTAATCAGAAGATAAGGGCCTTTTATCTGCAACGAATCGAACAGTTTTTTTGAGTTGACTGCATTCTCATATGTATTGCGGCTTTGATTCTCACTTAATACATCTGTTGCTGCAATACCCATTTCCTGCAATTGTTCTTTTACAAAATCGGCTTCTTTGTACTGTTGCCGCCAGATGCTGCCGCTGCCACCGGTAATGAGAATCTTTTTTATGTGCCCGAGCTTGTATAAACGAACAGCCTGGATAAAACGGTCGCTGGCTGCACCATAAAACCCCTGGTTGCTTTTAAATTCAAAGCCAACAAAACCAGCGAGCAGAATACCTGTTTGGTATTGTTCTCCTGCCGCAAGTGTTTTTCTCTCTGCCTGCCAGTTGAGCATCAGTTTTTGAATGAGGAAAGGATTGGAGAAAACCAGGAACCAGCAGGTACTGATGATGATCCATCTTTTCTTCCGTTTCTGATCCTTAATGAAGAAAGCGAGCAGAACAAAGATCAGTAACCAGTTAAACGGTGAAATAAAAAAATAGAGGAGTTTGGAAATAATGAAAAACATGGGGGTGAAGATAATTATTTCTGAAATCTCAGGCTGTTATCTGTCATTTTGATTTTTTAGCAGGAAATTTGCAGTAGTTCAAGAAATCTCATTCAACATGAAACGTTTCCTGGCAATAATTTTATTAATAATAGGCTTTTCACAGTCAAAAGCGCAGTTAAAGGCAAAGGTCGATTGCGGCACCATGTACGTAGAAGTGTACAAAGGATGGATCAATGAAGTGATGCCGAGTGCAGATCCGGAAAGGATCAAATCCAAAATACCCTGCTTTACTTCTTTTGAACCGGAAGGCAATGAATCGAAATGCGGCGGTGCCATTTATTATGCCGATAAAGGTCTTACGGTTTATATTCAGCGGGAATATTTTTTAATAGATGAAAAGTTCAAAGGAAAAATGTCTATGCCGCTGATGGGAGCAAAGCAGAGTGCTTTATTTACGTTGTTAGGGAACCCAAAAATAAAGGATGCCAACTGGGAAGCTTACCAGATGTCGTACGGTACATTAATTATTTATTACAGTGCAAAGAAACTGGTGAATAAAATTATCATTAGTACGAAAACAACCGATGATATTCAGCTGTGCGAATAAAGAGAGTGAGTGAGTGAGTTATTTCAAATCAGCAATACTGATTAGTTTGTTTACATCATAAACAATAATCTTTCTGCCTTTTGTTTCAATAATTTTTTCTTCTTTAAAGTTGGATAGCATCCGCACTACATTTTCCCTGGCTGTTCCAACAAGACTGGCCAAATCATCACGGCTCATATTAATTTCAACAGGTTGACCGGGTTGGAAATTCACTTTGTATTTTTCACGCAGCACAATCAACTGCATAGCCAGCCTTTCACGAACCGATTTTTGTGCAAACATAGTGATACTGTTTGCAAGCACTGCAAACTCATGACTAAGTGTTTTTAATAATAACCTGTTTAACACTTCTGATTGCCGTAAGGTGTTTAAAAAATCTTCTTTAGGAATGAACATCATAGTAGTTTCTTCCAGTGCCGCAGCATAATCAGGGTAGCGGTCTTCTGCAAGAATTGCATGATAGCCGAACAGTTCACCAGTGTTTGCAACATAAATGATTTGTTCTTTTCCATCTTTATCAACCTTGTATTTTTTTATTTTGCCATTAGTGATATAAAAGATCCCATCTGGATATGTGCCCTCCCTGAAAATGATTTCTCCTTTTTTACAGGTTTGAAGGGTTTCGTGAGAGGTTAGTAAGTTCAGGTCCGCTTCCGGCAGATTATTCAGGATAGATTCACTCTTGAAATCCCATTTATCAATTGGAAATATACCCTTTATGCTCATGACCATTCAAAAATAATGCTTTAAATATTGATAAAACTCACTTTTTAAAGTGATATGCATTACCTCATCAAAGCCAAAGAGTTGATACCTTTGCATCATTCACTGGTATAAACAGGAAAATGTGTTTTTTCTGTAGTGATCTGTTACCGGTTAAGTAAATTCTGCTGTAACTTGGTTGTATTTGTCAATCATTACCTGTTAAGCTGAAAAAAATATCTATGCTTTCAGAAAAACAAGAATTAAAAACGGGGGAGTGGTATAATACAGATGCGGCATTTAACCGCCTCTATCCTTTGCCCATCCGGATCCTTGCATCCAACCACTGGACACCTTTAAGTGTTGCCAGAAAAGCAGCACAATTCCTGGCAGCTGAAAAAAATGCACGCATTTTAGATATTGGAAGCGGAGTTGGTAAGTTCTGCTTAAGCGCAGCTTTCTATATACCTACTGCAACTTATTACGGTGTTGAGCAACGAAAAACCCTCATTGATGATGCTGAAGCTGCCAGGCAAATTCTCGGGCTGCAAAATGTTTCTTTTATTCACGGAAATTTTACACAGGTCGATTTCAGGAACTACGATCATTTTTATTTCTATAATTCTTTTTACGAAAATCTCAGCGGCACAACCAAAATCGATGAAAGCATTGATTACTCCAGTGAACTCTATCATTATTACTGCCGTTACCTGTATAAACAGTTAGACGGTATGCCTGCTGCTACCAGAGTGGCAACTTTTCACAGCCTGGAAGATGAAATACCTCCTGACTATCATGTTGTAGGTTCTGATATGGATAACCTTTTAAAATACTGGATAAAAGTATGAGCAAATTTTTTTCACAATCACTCATCGCTGCTATTTCACTCATGATTCTTTGGATGAGTTGTAAGAATAAAATTTTACCGGCAGAAACAACACTCCAGACTTCATTGCAAAAATTAGCTGCAGGCAACAGCAGGTTTTCACATCATCATCCGGTTCACCCCGATGAAGATATTAAACGGATGATTTCCATTTCAAAAGAGCAGCATCCGTTTGCAGCCATTGTTTGCTGTTCTGATTCAAGAGTTCCGCCTGAGTTGTTATTTGACCAGGGTTTTGGTGATCTGTTTGTGATCCGCACCGCAGGGAATATTATTGGTGGAGTTGAGTTAGGAAGTATTGAGTATGCAGTTGAACATTTGGGCATAAAGCTGATCATTGTGATGGGTCATGAAAATTGTGGTGCAGTAAAAGCATTTATTGCCGGGGGAGAAGCACCCGGTCATATAAAGGAGATTGTTGACAGTTTGAAAAACGAACAGGAGATCATAAAAATTCCGGTAACAGATGTCAACCGTCTTGATGATTGTGTAATTGCAAATGTGTGGCATGGAGTAAACGAACTGAAAACAGCATCAGCCATCATTCATGAGAAGATAGAAAAAAATGAACTGCAGATTGTTGCTGCAAGATATGACCTTGATGATTTAAAAGTTACACTGCTCAAACAATAAACTTACTTATTATGCCACATACATTCAGTCATTTCCATTATCAGTTGATCAACCGTATTTTAGTTGCCACTTCTCAGGAAGAAGTAATCAGTATTATTGATGCAACATTGAAAGAAGTGGAAGAACAGGAAAAAGAAATCCTTGTGCCCTTTTATTTTGCAGGAAAAATTATCACCGAACTGGAACTGTACAGCCCCATGACAAAAGATGCACAGCAATGGAGTAATATCCAGGCAGCCAGGGTACACCTGCATCGAATACGCAGTGTTATGAACGAAACTGTTGTGTGATGAGCAATATGTTTAAACCGAAGCTGCTTTACACACTGAAAGGTTATAAACGCAGGCAGTTTGGTAAAGATGTAATGGCCGGTTTAATTGTAGGTATTGTTGCTCTCCCTCTTGCAATTGCATTTGCAATCGCATCAGGGGTATCTCCTGAAAAGGGTTTGTACACAGCTGTAATTGGTGGTTTTATTATTTCAGCCTTGGGTGGAAGCAGGGTGCAGATCGGCGGCCCTACCGGTGCATTCATTGTAATTGTGTATGGTATTGTTCAAACCTATGGTGTTAATGGATTAATCATCGCAACGTTTATTGCAGGTGTGATGCTGATTCTGATGGGTCTTGCACGACTCGGTTCTGTCATAAAATTTATTCCTCATCCCCTTATTATTGGTTTTACAAGTGGTATTGCACTCATCATCTTTTCATCGCAGGTAAAAGATTTCCTGGGGTTGAACATGGGAACTGTGCCTGCTGATTTTCTTGCAAAATGGGGAAGCTTTGCTGCGAATATTACTACAACGAACCTGTATGCAGCAGCAATTGCCATTGTAACAGTTGCTGTTATTTTAGTATGGCCAAGAGTTACACATAAAATTCCCGGTTCACTGGTTGCCATTCTTGTAACAACTTTAGCCGCTTATTTTTTACACCTGCCGGTAGAAACAATCGGCAGCAGGTTTGGAAGTATTCCTTCATCTCTTCCAGCGCCGGTTATTCCGCACATTGATTTTGAAACGGTGAAGCAATTGATACAGCCTGCATTTACCATTGCATTACTTGGTGGAATTGAATCGTTGTTATCTGCAGTTGTTTTTGATGGAATGATTGGCTCAACTCACCGATCCAATATGGAACTGGTGGCACAGGGCACAGCAAATATTTTCTCCTCCATCTTTGGAGGTATTCCTGCAACAGGTGCTATTGCCCGTACTGCAACCAATGTAA
>JANOIQ010000621.1:0-2097 GCA_031407835.1 Chitinophagaceae bacterium | reverse complement strand
TTTTCTTCCAGTCCGATATTTTCAATATTAGCTACCACACCGGCAGCACTTAATAAAATATCTGCTTCTAATATTACTTCGCCTGTGGCTGTTTTTACCTTTGCTTTTACACCTTCGCCATTTGTATCAACACTTGTTACTTCAGCACCAGTCATAATGGTAATACCTTTCTTGCGGAACTGTTTGTCGAGTTCTTTAGAAATGTCTTCATCTTCAACAGGCACTATTCTTGGTAAAAATTCAACGATGGTGATTTTTGTGCCCATGCTGTTATAGAAATCAGCAAACTCAACACCAATGGCACCACTGCCCACAACGATCATTGATTTTGGTTGTGTTGGTAACACCATTGCTTCACGATAACCAATGATTTTTTTACCATCCTGCGGCATAGATGGCAACTGACGGCTGCGGCCACCTGTTGCAATTACAATATATTTTGCTTCAACAACAGTTTTAGTTCCATCGGCTGCTGTTACTTCCAGTTTGCCTTTACCGGCAATTTTTCCGTAACCCATGATGACATCAATCTTATTCTTCTTCATGAGAAACTGAACACCCTTGCTCATCTTATCGGCCACACCACGGCTGCGTTTGATGACCATCGGAAAATCGTGCTGCACACCTGTAGAGTTAATGCCATAATCGACACTGTGTTTCATGTATTCATATACCTGGGCACTTTTCAACAGAGCCTTAGTTGGGATACAACCCCAGTTTAAACACACACCACCTAGACTTTCTTTTTCAACAATTGCTACTTTAAAACCAAGCTGAGATGCACGTATAGCGGCAGGATATCCGCCGGGGCCACTACCGAGAACGATTACGTCGTATGCCATAACTAGATTATTTTTTTTATTCCTTCGAATCCTGAGCGCAGTCGAAGGGTGAAGATTTAATGATTGGTTGATTCCGGCTGCGAAGGTAACTTAAGGAGGCCAATTGACAAAGAGGGGAGCTAAGAGTCATCCCGATAGCTATCGGGAGAGGGAAAAGAGAAGAAAGAGGCAAAAGGCAAAAAGATAGAAACACTGATGACACGGATAGGGCGGATATCAACGGATTTAATCTGTATTGATCCGTATAAATCAGCGTCATCAGCGTATCTATCACTCAAACTCAGCAGCTTTTTTGCATTACTATAACAAAACAAAGCTGCTACTTTGTAATGTTGGATTAAAATTTGGCTGTGGAAAATAATAAACCACGCAAAGCGTTTTAGTGCAAGGCAAGATTTACATTTGATTTCTACTTCGCTAAATAGCTTCGAAGTACACATAAAACCATATAACACACATGGACTTTTTCCTTCTCCAGGTTCAAACCGCAGTTGATACCCTGAACAAAGCAGTAACAACACCAGTTGCTCCCAAAGAAATGCATATTATCGACATGTTTATTAAAGCCGGCTGGGTAATGGTTCCGCTTGGAATCTTAAGTATCCTCACGATGTATGTATTTGTTGAACGCTGGCTGGCCATTAAAAAAGCAGCAGAAGTGGATACTAATTTCATGAACATCATCCGTGATAATATCGTTAGCGGTAATGTTACTGCTGCAAGAAATTTTGCACGCAATACCCTGAATCCGGTTGGCCGCATGATTGATAAAGGACTGCAACGTATTGGCAAGCCCATTGATTCCATTGAAAAAAGCATGGAGAATGTAGCACAGCTGGAGATGTATAAATTAGAACGGAATGTGAGTATTCTTTCTGTGATATCGAAAGTAGCTCCCATTTTTGGTTTTGTTGGTACACTGGTTGGGTTAATGCAGTTGTTCTTCAACATCAACGCAACAGGTGAATATGAATTGAGTACTATCGCCGGTGGTATTTACACCAAACTTGTTACTTCCATCAGCGGTTTGGTAATTGGTTTGATTGCTTACCTCTTTCATAACATCCTTTCTACACAGGTAGAAAAAGCAGTAAATAAAATGGAAGGATCAGCAGCCGACTTCTTAGATGTATTACAGGAACCAACCCGATAAACAAGTAACTCATGAATCTCAGAAAGAAAAGAGGTGAATCATCGGAGGTGTTTACGGATGCGTTGAACGATATCCTGTTCATCCTGCTCATGTTTTTCTTAA
>JANOIQ010000603.1:0-5076 GCA_031407835.1 Chitinophagaceae bacterium | reverse complement strand
TATTGCCAGTGCCTGGTAAATTTTGGAGCGGTTGGTGTTTGCTGCAGATGCTTTGCGGAACTGGTATTTATCCGATGCATCTTTTGCGCCAGCATCAATACTGAACTTGTGTTTGTTCTTTTGATACGTAAAATTCAATTGATGCCATCTTGTTATTACACGTTCTGTTGCTGAATCGGTTAAAAAGTTGGTATAAAAATTCTGCGCATTGAAATTTCTGTCATCGTATGCACCACGATAAGCAATGCTGCTGTTTTCTGACAAATATTGTTTGGCAGAAACAGAGATCGTTGTCAAATTAAAGAAACCATTTGTTCCCCGCAATGGTTGTCCATCAGCTACATTCTGTAACACCCCTCCTGATAAAGCAGTTTTATTTTTCTGCCAGCTAAAACCTGCCTGTGCATTACGTAAACCATAATCACCAGCAGTTACCTGTCCAATTAATTTCTGTTGCTGTTTTCCTTTTTGTGCCGCAAATGTTTTGCTGATGATATTTACCACACCACCAACTGCTTCTGTTCCGTAAACAGCAGAAGATGCACCTTTCAAAATTTCAATACGATCAATTTCAGCAGGGGAGATGGGAATATAAGAATTGAAATGCCCGGTTAACGGATCATTCAAACGAACACCATCTAAAATAATCAGCACCTGTTGAAAGGTTCCGCCACGGATGGTGATATTGCTTTGTGTACCCATCGGCCCACGGCTTTGTACCTCCACACCGGGCAGATAGCGGATTAATTCATCAATAGAATTAACAGGCAGTTTATTAATCTGTTCCCCTTTAATGACAATGATATTTCTTCCTGTTTTTGATGAGCTCTGCGGTATCAATGAAGCCGAAACAGTAATTGGATCTAATTCAATTTCCTTTTGCTGTGCAGTTGAATTTACGGCAGCAATTGCAGCTATTACTATGAAAAAATACTTTTTCATTCCTTGGTCAGTTTTGTTGGCCGCAAAGATAGGGTGCAAGGCAGCGAAATGGAGCAGAAAGATGTCTATTAATCGTCATAGTTTTATTCACAAACTTTCGTTTGTCTATTACTTACATAGAGTTGTTCAGCACCCCGCTATAATTTTTGATTTAAAACAATATCTATGATTAAACTGCTACTCCTCACTTATTTATGGGTCATCACAAACAATGCTTATCCGCAGGTGTTTTCTGCAGGATATGTTAATGCTGTTGTTGCAGACTCCTCAGCATCTTATTCCTTAACAAAAGAAAAACTATTAGTCTGCCAGGTATTACAGCTAACCAATACAAACAAAGAAAAAAGTTTGATGGTTGTATTCTGCGAATCACCGGTTAAGGATTCGAAACAACGTGCAAGAATGCGGAATGATTATATGCTGAAACGTGAACGCATTTATCTCAGCCGTGTTTTCTTTGCTGATGTGGAAGTGCTGGAAGAACGCAAAGTGCTGATGGAAGTAAAACCATTCTTAAAAACTCTGGAAGAAAAATATGATGGGCTTAAGTTATGGGCAGTGCTGAATGCGGATACGATTTTTAAATAGAAAAAAAGAATCCACTTTCATAATTATTTGTTTTGAGAGATGCATCCAATAGAATAAATTTGTGCTTTGTAAATTAACATGACAAATCAGGAACAAAGATTTAATTATAAAGCTCAGACTGCAACTGTGAACTCATGGGACGAAATTGAAGAACATTTTACCAAATGGTTTCAAGGTCAATATAAAGACAATGTTGTCGAACTTGTTAAGCATATTAAATCGTCAGACCTGTCACATCGTCTTTTTGGATTTACTTCAATGAACAAATTAGTAATCGGGATATATAATCCTATGGAGTGGAATAGAGAAGCCCTACATATTGAGTTTGATATTGAAGCCCAAAAGTGGTGGTTTAAGTATTATCCAAAACCAAATGAATCAGTTGAATTTGAAAAAACATATCCTGCCGATAAAGGAATTGAGAAATTTGACAACTTCATTAAACTAATTAAATGGTAATGAAGTTTGCCTGTTCTTGCTGTGGCTATAAGACTTTCGATCATGAACCAAATGGCTCATATGAGATTTGCCCTGTTTGTTTTTGGGAAGATGACCCAATTCAACTTTATGATCCGAATTATGAGGGTGGGGCAAATCCAATGTCATTAAAGCAAGCCCAACAAAATTTTATACAGTTTGGCGCCTGTGATATAGAAATGTTACAAAACGTTAGACAACCAGCATTAGACGAGCAAAGAGAAGAAAACTGGAAACCGTTTTAGAAATTAAACCACCCAATAACTTATCGAAAAGCTTTAATACGATTCCCCCTCGTTCGGAAAATCATTACTCTTTACATCTTTAATATATTGCTGTACTGCACCGGTTATCTGTTCGTGCATATTCAGGTACTGCCGAAGAAATCTTGGTTTAAATTCGGTATTAATGCCCAGCATATCATGCATTACCAATACCTGTCCATCACAAAAACCACCGGCACCAATTCCAATAGTAGGGATGAGTAAACTTTCTGACACTTCTTTTGCCAGTGCGGCAGGAATTTTTTCCAATACAGTAGCAAAACATCCTGCATCCTGCAATATCCTTGCATCCCTTTTTAATTTATTGGCTTCTTCTTCTTCCTTTGCTCTAACAGCATAGGTGCCGAATTTATAAATGGATTGCGGTGTTAAACCCAAATGTCCCATTACAGGAATGCCGGCAGCAACAATACGTTTAATTGATTCAAGTGCTTCTTCGCCACCTTCCAGTTTAATGGCATGTGCACCGGTTTCCTTCATGATACGAATAGCAGAAGCCAATGCTATATCTGAATTGGATTGATACGTACCAAAAGGAAGATCAACAACAACGAGGCAATGCTTAATTGCCCGTATCACCGATTGTGCATGATAGATCATTTGCTCCAGTGTGATAGGCAAAGTTGTTTCATGCCCGGCCATCACATTGCTTGCACTGTCGCCCACAAGAATTACATCAATTCCTGCAGTATCAAATATTCCTGCAAATGAAAAATCATAGGCGGTGATCATGGAAATCTTTTCACCTGATGATTTCATTTTCTGAAGCGTGTTAGTAGTAATTCGTTTTACTTCGTTATTTGTTGACATGAGCAATTTTGGAATTTTTGAATTGGGAAATTTTGAAATTGAATACAACAAGCTTTACTGCTTTGTCGGTCTGTTTGCCTTAGCTGTTTTGCTTGAGGATGTAAAGATAGCTGTGAGTTCCCTTGCTTCCTTCAATAAAGGTTCAACACTTTCTATAGTTGCATTTTTTGTATCGGGGATAATATCCAGCCAAAAAACAGATTCATCAGCTTCTTCCTCAACAATACCATTTTTTGAAATAAATTCAGCCTGTGACCTTGCTCTGCAGGCAGCCCTGTAATTAGCAGCTACTGAAGAAGCGCTTCTGCCTAATTGATTGCCGATTATATTTCCACTTCTCCTGTTTGGCAATGAGTCAACAAAATTCAAAACATGAACAGCAAATTTCCGGGAGCGTGTTTTTAAGTCTTTTTCAGTCATAGCAACATGTATTTAGTAAATAAAATAGATGAATACTTTGAGTAGAAAACAATAGGTCGCCTGTCTTTTAATTTCAAAATTTTCCAATTATACTTTCCGAAATTAAAGAACCACCGTTGAAGCATCCAGCTTCTTAGCTTTTACTTCGTCATAAAGCATATGCACAAGTCCGTCGGCCAAACCTATCTTCGGAACAAATATTTCTGCTGTATCTGTCCAGCGCATAACGTTAATATAGATCTGCAGGGCAGGAACAATTACATCTGCCCGGTCTTCCCGGAGCTTATAATTTTTCATCCTATCTTCTAATGAAAAACCAGTGAACTCTTTATGATAATCACGCAGCAATTCAAGTGAGAGCGGTTTCCCATCCTTCCGTTTTGATAAGGAAAATATTTTATTGATGTTTCCGCCTGAACCAATCGCAACAATTTCATTCAATCCTTTTGTATTCAGTTTCAGGAAATCTTTCATTTCATCCCATTGCTTTTCTTCTACCAATCCTTTCAGCAACCTGATTGTTCCTATATTGAAAGATTCCTTAAATACCAATTTACCTGCATTAAAAAAAGTAAGTTCGGTACTGCCACCGCCTACATCAATGTATAAATAGGAGTGGTCTCTATCTAAGTTCTCCGCAATATGATTTTCATAAATAAATGAAGCTTCTTCATCGCCACTGATCACTTTAATTTCAATTCCTGTTTCCATCTTCACTTTGCGGATGATGTCCTGTGCATTCCTGGCATCACGCATGGCAGAAGTTGCACATGCTTTTAAATATTCAACATCATAAATGCTCACCAAATGTTTATACGCCTTAATGGTTTCTATTACTTTGTTGATCTTGGCTTTGGGAATATCGCCACTTTCAAATACATCAAACCCCAGCCGGAGAGGCACACGAACAAGGTTGAGTTTATTAAATTGAGGTTGGGCTTTCCCGTTTTCCACTACTTCAGTGATCAGTAATCTTGCTGCGTTACTTCCAATATCAATTGCTGCCAGTTTCAATTTGCTTCAGTATTTTTTGATGCAGGAAATTATAAATTTCTACCTGTGAACGGATTGTTTTTCCTTTCTTCCTTACATATATATTATCCAGATCGTTATCCAGTATTCTTGCTTTTACATTATCCGTTAACTGAATGTTCACATAATCTTTCAACTCCTGTTTGATGGCTGCATTGGTTATTTCGACTGCAGCTTCAATACGATGATCCAGATTACGCACCATCCAGTCAGCCGAAGATATATAAACTTTCTCTTTGCCATTGTTGTGAAATATCAACACCCGGCTGTGTTCAAGATACTGGTCAACAATACTCACCGCATAAGGTTTTACTTTGAACTTACTGCTCTCCGTCATCATGCAGAAAATGCCCCGCACAATCATTTTAATTTCAACACCTGCCCGGGCAGCTTCGTAAAGTTTTGATATCAGCTCTTCATCACTGATACTGTTCATTTTTAATATAATGGAGGCAGGATGCTTTCTCTTTGCATTATTTATTTCGATATCAATTAAACGGATTAAGTGACGTCGCATTCCCGT
>JANOIQ010000544.1:0-8663 GCA_031407835.1 Chitinophagaceae bacterium | reverse complement strand
ACTCAGCTTTGCTTTTTCAATAATGGCATTTAATTTGACAGTAGCGTTGTAGTAAAAATTGTAATGCGTAACTGTACCTTGGTATAATTTCCGTGGAAGCGTGAATTTTTTATCATCTGTCTTCTCAGATCCGAGGGTTTTGTTCTCGTATTTTTTCGGTTTTATCAGCGGTAATGTAAAGTCGGGTTGAGCCGAAGCGGTGAAGCAGCCCAGGAGGAGAACTAAAAAAATCCATCTCTGTGTTGGTACAAGAATAAGCTGCATGCAGGCTGTGGGTAGTTTCTCTTTATAACTCAATACGGTCAAAAATATTTTAATTCGGGCTAATTTCAGGAAGAATTTCTTTTTACCGCCCTATAAACAGTAAATTTAAGCCTCATTTTACGTATGGCAAGATTAATTGACGCAGATTCCACGCTGAAACGACTCAGGAACCGCTACCGGCTGGTGGTAATGAATGATGATACTTATGAAGAGGTGGTAACCTTTAAGTTATCAAGATTAAGCGTGTACATCACTCTTAGCACCATTTTTGTATTGTTGGTTGGGCTTACGGTGGCATTGATTACGTTTACCAACCTGAAGTATTATTTACCGGGCTATGGAACACAGAGTCAGCGTAAAGAGCTGATCCTGTATAAAACAAAGATCGATTCACTGGAAAAAGCAAGTATTCAGAAGGATGTGTATCTGGAAAGTTTAAAGAAGGTGCTATCGGGTGATGTGAAAACGACAAAAGATACGGCTACCCTGAAGATACCTGAAGTAGAAAAATCAACTCAATAAACCGATCCTATATGTTCAACAGTAAATCCAATTCCTCCGGGAAAGAAACAACAACAACAGGTATGGCCACCATTATTGCAGGCGGTACCGAAATTCATGGCAACATTGAAAGCAAAGGCGATATCAGGGTAGATGGTACCCTTATCGGAAATCTCACCACATCTTCTAAAGTACTGGTTGGTGCAAGCGGTATCATTACCGGCGATGTAAATGCACAACAGGCTGATGTATTGGGGCAGATCAATGGAAATGTTCGTGTTGCAGAATTGCTTTATTTAAAAAACAACTGCGAAGTGAATGGCAATTTATTTGCCGGTCAGCTGCAGGTTGATGCAACCGCTTCGTTTAATGGTGAATGCCATATGGGTGCAACCGCTGTTTCAAACAGTTCCGGATCCATGGCCAATGTGGTGGGCATCCATAAAGAGCAGATGAATGCAGCAGCCAACGACCAATAAATCAACAAAAGAAACACGATCGAATTCTTCTTACCTCATGCAATATGCGGGGCTGGCTACACAGTTGCTCGTTGCATTGGGCTTAGCTGTATTTTTGGGGCTGAAGGCAGATAAGTGGCTGAACATATCTTTCCCCTTGCTGGGATGGCTGGTTCCGCTGCTTGTTTTGCTGGCGATGTTTATACGCATCCTCAAAGACACATCAAAGAAACCATGAGTAAAGAGAACCGTCGTTTATTTTTTCCACTGATTATTTTATTTGTACTGCTTAATGGATTTTTTATTGCAGGTAACAGCTGGCTCACAAAATATGGAATGAGCCAGGATGTACTCATTATTGGTAATCTTATTCTCTTTGTTGTATCACTTGCTTCACTGTACTTTCTTGTTACAGGGTTTCTGCACAAGAATGTGCAGGTATTTTTTAGGAGTGTATACGGATCACTTATGATCAAGATGTTTGTGTGTGCAGCGGCCGTTGTTATTTATGCACTGGCCAACAGGGCCACCTTTAATAAGCCCGCTCTCTTCATTTGTATGGCCTTGTATTTTGTGTATTCATTTATTGAAGTACGTCAGATCTTCCGGTTGCTAAAGCAGAAGAAAAATAACAATGAGTAAGCAGGAAGTTCCTTTACATGCCCTGCAGCAATACTTACCTGATGGTTCACTGGAACCAGTGATGCAATATCTGCACCAGTACAAAATTCATTTGACTATTACCCGTGAACGAAATACCATCTTAGGCGATTACCGCCATGCCATCAACCAGAAGAATCACCGCATCAGTGTGAATGGCAATCTCAATAAATATGCATTCCTGGTTACACTGCTGCATGAAGTGGCACATTTACTTGCTTTTGAAAACTTTGGCCACCGCATTGCGCCGCATGGAAAAGAATGGAAGAATGAATACAGTAAGATCCTTGCATTATTCTTATTAAAAAAAATCTTTCCTGCCGATATTGAAAAAGCATTGCTGAAATCGTTACAAAATCCATCGGCCACCAGTTGCGGAGAAGAGCATTTAATGCGTGTGCTGAAAAACCATGATATTCGGAAAGAAGGTATTCTTTTGGTGGAACAATTAAAAGACGGACAGTTATTCAAACTCAAAGATGGCCGTGTTTTTAAAAAAGGAGAGAAGCTGCGTAAGCGCCACAAAGCCATTGATATAAAGAGTGGAGGGTTGTATTTGTTTAGCGGGGTGTATGAAGTGGAGGTAATAAGCGATAAGTAGCAGATATAAACGGGATATTTTCATTACCCGATAACCTTATACTTCATTCATAACTTCTTTAGCATCCACCGGTCGCAACCAAAATGCCCGCTGTTGCCAAGCGGTCCATTTAAATAGTCAAAGCCAAACAACTCGTATACTTTCAACGCCTGTTTCAGTTCGGGCATGGTTTCTAAATAGCATTGCTCATAACCATTTTGTTTGGCCCAGATAAGACAATGTTCAATGAGCAGTTTACCCAAGCCTTTGCCTCGTGCATTTGCATGCAGGTACATTTTCACCAATTCACAGGTTTGTGTAGGTAAGCCTTGTGTTGGAAAAATTCCTCCGCCTCCCAATAGGATTCCATTTTCTTCTGCAACAAAATAAGCACTGCCTGTTGTTTGAAAAAGTTCATACAGTGCATCTGTTGTGGGATCAAAAAAAACAGTACCGGGTTTGTTGGCGCCAAATTCAGCTAATGAATTGCGGATGATAACAGCAAGTGCTGCATTGTCTGTTGGTTGAATGGACCGAAGATGAATAGTTGAAGACATGCCCAAAACTAAAAGAATTGCAACATAGCAAACAAATAAATTCAATCAATTTTTCAAGAGCACCTACCGTTCTGAGCAGAATAAAAAAGAACAGCAGTTTATCAAAAAAAAGAAAAAGAAACAGCTCCCCGCAAGCGATGGAGCTGTAAATTAAAGACGCATTTATAAGCGGTTATCGTTTCAATAGTTGTCCTCTTATTTCACCACCCGGATAAAGTGTACTGTGGAGGTTAACGTAATAGTTAGCGGTTTTGAGGTCGTTTTCCTGATCAGCTGTAAGAGGAGGAGAAACATACGTAAGCTCATCTGCCACCGGTACTCCGAAATTAAAAATAACACCACCATTAACACCCTGAGGAGCTTTGTGAATATGCCAGGCAGTTAGCGGGGCTTTGAGGTTCGTATACGTTATTCTGAGTGTGAGCACTTTTGTATCGTTATTAAAATAGCCAAGTGCTGAACCATAGCCATCCGAAACTCTTGCCGGCACCTCGTTGGAAGGTAATAAAATAGCCTGGTATTGAGTTTGAATAACAACAGCATCCTGCTTGGTGCAGGAGGACAATACAAAAGAAGATGCAAGAACGAAAGCGAATAGAATGAATTTTCCCATAAAAACAGTTTTGCAGAAAACTACTGAATCGGCTTTTCGGTGCAAACTCTAATTTGCTGAACAGGGATTTTTTCTGTTTGAATCGGCTCAGTATTCTTCCGAACCTTTGTACTGATTTTTAAGGCCACCGCCAAATACAATCCCAATTTTTAAACCAAGATAATTGTTATTGATCAATCCTGTTTTGCCAACAAAATTATATTCCAGCCCGGCACGGATATGCCATATTTCCACGCCAACCCTTGCAATGCCGCCAAACTTAGTTTCAGTAGGTATTGTAACAGTTCCGCCACCATCAGTTGTTCCTTCTAAGCCAACAAGATTATAAATACCTGCGCCACCACCAATATAGGGTCGTACTAAACGATTGGTGAAATAGTAATCTGCCGTACCAAGAAAAGAGAGACTTAATCCTGCTTCGCCGTTACCTGAAAATTCTGTTCCGTTGCGGTCAATATTTCCCCTGGCCATTGCGGTTGCCTCTGTTCGGATACCAAGCGATAACCGATCAAGCACATTAAACTTTGGTTCCATATACAGCAGCACACCTGCTTTCGCCCCTTTTCCGGCAGGACGGGCATAACCCATACCGGCATCCACTTTAAATGGTTTGTAATGATGTTCAATTTCATATTTAACCTGTGCAAAAAGGGATAAGGATAGTGTAAGTGTAAAAAAAGTGAGAAGTAATTTTGTTGCGATTGATTTCATTGTTCTGGATTTTGGTTGTTGATTTATGCAGATATAATTTCAATGAACGTGCCATGCTGCAAAAATCATATGAGGAAATTCATAAAATATTCATAAGGATAAAATGAAAGCCATACGATTAACGTATGGCTTCAGTAATTTATTCTATTATATCCCGACCTCGTGCATTTTTTACACAATACTTCTACTTCGCTGAGTATAAGTTACTCAGTATTCTTACGCTACTGCTTTCTTTACCAGATCTGCAGCTTCACTTAACTGGATAGCACTTTGTACTTTCAATCCGCTTTCATCAATCAATTTCTTGGCTTCAACTGCATTGGTTCCCTGTAAGCGAACTATGATGGGCACTTTAATATCGCCAATACTTTTGTAAGCATCAATTACACCGGCTGCAACACGATCGCAGCGAACAATACCGCCAAAAATGTTGATGAGAATAGCTTTTACACTTGGATCTTTTAAAATAATCTTGAAACCTGCTTCCACTGTTTGTGCATTAGCCGTACCACCTACATCAAGGAAATTAGCCGGCTGTCCGCCACTGAGCTGAATCATATCCATTGTTGCCATAGCCAATCCAGCACCATTCACCATACAACCAACATTGCCATCTAATTTAATAAAGTTGAGGTTATGGTTACCTGCTTCCACTTCAGTAGGGTCTTCTTCTGTTACATCTCTCATGGCTGCAACATCTGCATGGCGGATAAGTGCGTTATCATCCACATTCATTTTACAGTCAACCGCAATAATCTTGTTATCGGCTGCTTTAAACAGCGGATTAATTTCAAGCATACTGCAATCCAAACCAACATAAGCGTTGTAAAGATTAGTAACGAATTTTACGCAGTTCTTAAATGCCTCACCACTGAGGCCAAGATTAAAAGCAATCTTTCTTGCCTGGAAAGCCTGTAACGGGCCGGAAGGATGGACCCACTCTTTAAATATTTTTTCAGGAGTATCATGTGCCACATCTTCAATGTTCATACCGCCTTCGGTACTGTACATGATTACATTTTGTTTTTTTGTACGGTCGAGTAAGATCGACAGATAAAATTCTTTCCGTTCAGTAGGGCCATCATAGTACATGTCCTGCGCCACCAGAATTTTACTCACCACTTTACCTGCAGGTCCGGTTTGAATGGTTACCAACGTACCACCCAGAATACCCTTTGCAAACTCTGTAATCTGGTCTAAGTTTTTGGCAACCTTCACCCCATTGATACCGGTTTCTTTTACGGTTCCTTTACCACGGCCACCTGCATGGATCTGTGCTTTCACTACCGCAAAGCTGCTGCCACTCTGGTTTTTGATCTGGCGGTACGCATCTTCTGCTTCGTGTACAGTTGAGCAGGCAAAGCCTTCCTGCACGGGAACATTGTATTTTTTCAGTAATTCTTTGGCTTGGTATTCGTGGAGGTTCATATCGCAAAAAATTTCGGCGAAGATAAGCGAAAGACGATAATAGTTTGAAGTAGAAACAATGAATGTTCTGATGCTGAACACAGCGGCAGTATT
This sequence comes from Chitinophagaceae bacterium, assembly GCA_031407835.1. Taxonomy (GTDB): domain Bacteria; phylum Bacteroidota; class Bacteroidia; order Chitinophagales; family Chitinophagaceae; genus Lacibacter. Next base: position 2,798 of record JANOIQ010000544.1, on the reverse strand, counting down.
TGAGATTTGAAGTTTTTCTTGTCGATTATAGTAGCTAATAAACAGATATTGCCACAAACACACAACGTATAACGAAGAAAATTTTCTGCTCTCTCTGTCTGTGAGTCTTTGTGGCATATACGACGAATCTCAGCCTTCATTTGTCCGTTACCGGTTATAAAAGCAATATATTTGCCGTCCTAATTTTTATGCGATGAGTGATATTTTACAGAAGATCCATGAAACAGTAGCCTTTATCCGCAGCCATTATGCAGAAGAATCAACAGTTGGTGTTGTGCTGGGCAGCGGTTTGGGACAATTTACCAATGAACTAACAGTTGAAAAAGAAATCAGCTACAGTGATATTCCGCATTTCCCTGTATCAACAGTTGAAGGGCATAAAGGAAAGCTGGTGTTTGGCACACTGGGTAACAAGAAGGTAGTTGTAATGGCCGGACGTTTTCATTACTATGAAGGTTACAGCATTGAGGAAGTGGTTTATCCAATCCGTGTCATGAAATATCTTGGTATTAAAACCATTGTACTCAGCAATGCAGCCGGTGGTGTAAATCCAAATTATGAAGTGGGCGAGTTAATGATCATTAAGGATCATATCAGCCAGTTTGGAATTAATCCGTTGATTGGAAAAAATATCAGCGAATTCGGTCCACGATTTCCTGACATGAGTGAGCCTTACAACAAAGACCTGATTGCAAAAGCAAAAGCTATTGCTGCACGATTAAATATTAAAGTGGAAGAAGGTGTGTACCTCGGTGTAACCGGTCCAACTTTTGAAACACGCAGCGAGTATAAAATGATTCATGTGCTGGGTGGTGATGCAGTAGGGATGAGTACCGTTCCTGAAGTAATTGTGGCTGTACACATGGGCTTACCTGTTTTTGCCATGAGTGTAATTACTGATATCGGCATCCGTGAAGAAGAAAATAAAATTACACATGCTGAAGTGCTGGAAGCTGCACAGGCAGCTGAACCAAAGATGACAGCAATTGTAAAACAGCTGATCATTGAACTTTAAGATCAATTTATACTTGTACAAACTGATTTCAATTACTTTTACACGGGCTCACAGGCCCGTTTTTATTTGTATGACCCGTTTTCTTTGTTTACTTATTCTTTTACTGATCGGTTTTTCTGTTTCGGCTCAAAGGCCCGGAGGAGGGAATATCAATCTGATGCAAAAAATTCCCGGCGGTTTGAGTGGAAATTCAACTGGAAGCAAGGGGCCGTTTAAAGATTCATTGCTGCATCGTACAGGGCTGGAAGATTCAGCAACGATTGCATACAGGTATTTAGATACAGCCCGTTTTTATTTTCTTGATTCTTCGGTAAATGATTTTGGCAGACGTTGGCCTGTTCAATGGACAAGTATTTTTTTAGGCAACACGGGCAGTGCATCAAAGTCTTTATTATTTTCTCCCAATATGAAACCGGGATGGGATCATGGCTTTCACGCTTATGATGCATATGTTCCTGATTTGTTTCAAACAAAGTTTTATAACACCACCCGTCCCTATACCCAGCTCACTTATGTACTGGGACCTAAATCGGAACAGACCATTGGTGTGCAGCATACTCAAAATGTACGTTACAACTGGAATTTTTCTTTCAGGTTTAACCTCATCAATTCGCCGGGTATTTTCAGGAACCAGAAAACAAACCACAGCAACCTCCTTTTTAATACCTGGTATGTAACACCCAACAAACGATACACTGCTTTCTTAATCATTGCAGGGAATAAGATTGGAGCAACTGAAAATGGCGGATTAAAAGATTTGCAGTTGCTTGACAGTACTCCGGCTTTCAGCGAACGGTTTAATATTCCCACCAATCTTGGCGGGGCTTCTTTTGAATCGCAGTCGCTGTTAAGTAACACCATCAACACAGGTAATAAATACAGTTTCACCAATATTCTGTTCCGCCATCATTATGATCTTGGTAAGAAGGATTCCATCACAACCGATTCAACGGTTGTTTATTTGTTTTATCCAAGGTTTCGATTTCAGCATACCATGCAGCTGAACCGTTATTCATTTCAATATCTCGATACAAGAGTTGATACAGCCGGCTATGTTAAGTTGTATAATCTTCATAATCTTCCATCAACATTTGGTTTAAAAGATTTCTGGCAAACTTTCGGCAATGAGCTGGCCATCTATTCTTATCCCGATATTAAAAACCAGCAACAATTTTTAAAAGTAGCAGCCGGTTTTGAATCGCTTCATGCAGATTTTGGAACCAATGAACCTTCTTTCACCAACCTGCAGGTGAACGGAGAATACCGGAATAAAACAAAGAACAGAAAATGGGATATGGAACTGTCGGGACGGTTGTACCTGGCTGGTTTAAATGGAGGTGATTATAATGTTCTTGCTTCATTGAAACGATTGATCGGCAAAAAACTTGGATACATCACATTGGGTTTTCAGAATGTGAACCGTACACCTTCTTTTATTCACGATGATCAGAGTAATTTTAAAAAATTAAACATTGGCAATACCAATTTCGGAAAAGAAAATACAACGATTGCTTCTGCCGTTTATGAACTGCCACAGCAACGGTTGGTATTAGGAGCAAAATATTTCCTGGCCAGTAATTATATCTATTTTAAAAATTACTCAGAAGCTACGCAGGAAGCGACACTGTTTAATTTGCTGCAACTGCAACTGCAAAAACAATTCAGCTTTGGCAGGCGCAAACGCTGGAACTGGTACACAGAAATTTTTGTGCAGCAAACAACAGCCAATGCACCCGTTAATCTCCCTCTTGTTCTTACCAGAAATCGTTTCGCATATGAAGGA